>CP128433.1:3635500-3947500 GCA_032615215.1 Microbulbifer sp. MKSA007
TTAATAAAAGCATAGATTTTCCTGCCGGACAGATACAGGTTTTCTTTTTCTTATTGAATGTAAATTCACTAGCAGGGAAAGTCTGCTGGACATTAGCCCTACCTTTTTGTTTACGCTTGCCATACTTGGCTTTTTGCTTAGCAAAAGCTTTATCACGTGAACGGAATTTATTGTCAGGTATGTAGGCATTGATGCCGCTCTCTCGCAGGTAGCTGTAGTTAGCGTCGTTGGAGAACCCAGTATCAGCAGTAATGATGACCTGTTTGGCCAAGATGTCTTCATCTATTCCTATATGCTGATAATGGCAACTGATGCCATCGAGAATAGGCTTCAATGTATGATGTTCTTGCCCCTCACCAAAGGCCTGTGCTTCAACAACTATCTGATGCTTCCTATCAACTGCGGCAACGCCGTTATAGCCCTGGATGGTTCCCTTGCTGGTAGTCATCTTGGCTGACTCATTGTCTGTGATATTACTTTTTACTTCTTTAGGGTTTTTACCTTGTCCCATCCTGGGGGAGTGATTCTTTAAGAACTGATCAATTTTATCAAAGTGTTTCTGAAGAGTATCCGCCGCTTTAGCTACCGCTTGTTTTCGCTCTTTTTCATTAGGCTTCCTGCCATCAAGCCTCTTGTGCTCTTTGAGACAATATTTGATCTTCTTGAGAATTTTTTCCTGCTTCTGTTCTAGTTCTTTAAAAGTTCCCGAATGTTCTTTGCTGGCATTGGATGGCATCTTGCATCCATCTATTGCGAAAAGTTCGTTGCCAAGCAGCCCCTGCTGATCGCAGACCAGTAACACTTGCTCAAACACCGACTCAATCGCATCAGGATAACTGCTTACGAAACTCGCAATACTAGTAAAATGTGGAACGGTATCGCATGACAGTGCTTTGAAGAGGATATTGTTCTCACATTGCCATTGAATTTCACGGCTTGAGGTAATGCCTTTTGAGTAAGCAAACAATATGATTTTCAGGAGGATAGCTGGATCATAAGCGGTTCGCCCGCCGCTATCATTTTGATATTTTTTATGGAAGACAGAGAGGTCGATATGGTCATCAATCAGATGATGAAGTGTAAACTCAAAGGTTTCAGGTTGTAGTTGCTCTTCGAAATTGATGATTACCATTGCATCTTGGTTGTAATCGTAACGTTTGAAATTGGGCATATGGATAATCTCGACATCAAGACCTCCATTTTAACAAAAAAGCTACCTTTTAAGAGTTTTTCTACAGCCTGAACGCTGCCAACAGCGGCCAATCGTAGCGAGGCCCAGCCTCAGAGGGGCGATGCTCCTTGGCCTTGTTCTCTATTTACTTGAAAAATAAGTCTTAAGGTTTGCCTCTTTAAACACCTTTAGAAGCTCTTCGGATTTCTCAAGTGATACAAGAATTAATGGCAAGGAATCAGAATCTTCATCAATAGCAAGAAGCTTAAAACCTGCTTCGTTAGCGCATTTAAACAAAGAGGGACATTCATCATCCTGTAGGGTTGTTGCAATACCATAGTTACTTGATCTATAGAAATCCATGATCTCATTGTATGAGTCTGCTGTCTGTAGCTTTTCCTCAGAAAGGGTGT
This sequence comes from Microbulbifer sp. MKSA007, assembly GCA_032615215.1. Classification (NCBI taxonomy): domain Bacteria; kingdom Pseudomonadati; phylum Pseudomonadota; class Gammaproteobacteria; order Cellvibrionales; family Microbulbiferaceae; genus Microbulbifer; species Microbulbifer sp. MKSA007. The sequence goes on from CP128433.1 coordinate 3,637,085, forward strand.
TTAATTGTAACAATGCATCATCTGGTTCATGAGCGCCATCTACATATACGAGAAATTTATTCTTCATTAAAATTTCCACTACAATGACGGAATCAGACATGTCATCTACTGATTCGATGTCTCTTTCTCTGAGTTCGAACTCATATTCTTCCAGGAAAGATTCAGGTGAATTTAAATACAGATTTATATCGTTACTTGCCTTCTCACTAGACTTAGAAGCTAATGACACCAACCTACTTAATGGATGTGTTGGTTTACCAGTCTTCTTCATGCTGGCATAGACAGCAAAAGATGCTAAGCACAAGCCAATGATTAGGAGTAAGTTCAAGGTTGTACCTCTTTGTAAATGTTACGCCCCAATAAGCTGTCCAGTGAGGCCCCTACAATAGTGACGGCCTCGTGCCGACCCAGTGGCGCTTACTGAGTCAGACTTCATTGGATTGTTAGGCAGGTTTAAACCAGCGTTCTGGTGCTCTTTTGTTTAGCAGATAGTATACCGCTAGAAAGCATGAAGCTTCGCCGATCCCCGTATATAGTGAGTAAGCACCCAGAGGTGTGAGAATGCTCATGCCGGCAACTACGATAGCCAAGATCAGGAAGGTACTTTTAGGATTCTCGGTCCTTTTTCTGATCATGCCAGAGACCCATAGCAAAATGGCACCCCATATAGGGATGAATATGTAATTAAAGGGATCGAGTATTCCTGTTTCAGAGCTAAGCACGTAGATAAACTCTTCAATCAAGAAAATTAGAAAGCTTAGGGCTATGAGGAGGTACACCATCTTGATACTTGTAGGAGTAGCTAGTTTCTCTAGCTCAATATCTGATTCAGGTGCTTTGTACGGATTCATTAATGGTATACCTAACGTTCACATAACCGGCCGTAAACGGCGCGGCAGTTTGTTGTGGTTCAGCCAGCTCTGCTGGCAAGATTGATGTACTTGTTAACTGTTGATTACTGGATAGATTGCATAGAAAAACAGCCCTATCCCTGTGACGGTAAGCGCTGAGGCAACGACTTTACGTTAAGTGCTAGATAATGTTATGCCCGGATAGTGGCGAATATTATCACCCGACAACCAAAACAATGGGAAAAGACAAGCTACCCACGCGGCTTGCCTTAATAAAGTTATCGTACCGTCTCGGCCGGGAATAACTATTCCATTTGATAGTGCTCCGACAACAAAGTAGGCCAACATCAAAAATGGAATTAGACACAAAGCCAGTGCTTTACCCCTGGGTTGTGCGACTTCGTTCATGACTACCCCAGACAGCTAACTGTTAATTCAAAAGAAGCTTCTTTATATCAGCCCGCTTTATATTTCTATGCCCAATCTCTCCCAAAAGATAAAAAAATCAATAAGTTATCGTGATTCGGTGCAAGTGCGCAAGAACATATACAAAGCAGCGTTTTTACAATTCTGTATTTTCTCTGCTTTACATCACCTTTGGAACCCTTTAAGTATCAATGAGTTACTGAGTTTCAACTAGAAGTAGGAGCCGCTTCTGCTGGCTTTTGTTATTGAAAGTGCAGCTGTACACTTTTCGATCAGTGTCAACCAATTTACATAGCCCAAAACTTATAATTTGAGGGTTATGGCTTGCTAGCCACTTGTGCCCTCTAAACAACCCCATCACTCATTAGCGTTTACGCACGGTGTGCTCCATATCATCAGACATAGCCTCCCATCCAAGCTGTAAATCTATACTTCACTGTCTTGTAAACACAAGTCGATATACAGCACCTTCACTCACCTCACTCCCCCAACCTTATTGATCTCCTAATTTTTTATCACCTGGCGTCAACAGGGTTTCCGTTACTACCATCCTTATAAGTAGCGATAGCGAATCTAGGGGGCTGGTTATACAGGTTCGGAAAAGCGTGATGGATTGAAATCTAGCGATGTGGAGGGGCACTTTGTATGTTAGGCGAGCGCCTGAGACTCCATCCGGGAAAGAATGAGCTGCGAGGAGCAGAAAAACCAAGGCATAGATTCCTTCAAAAGTGGAACCTCCTTTGCTGGCAGATAAATTAATCACTGACTCAGTACACAAGAGCTAGGGAGCATTGACGGGAATATTCCTCCTTCATCAAAAGGCTAGGCATCTTCACTCAGCCTAGGCTCTGTCTTCAGCGCAATCCCGGAGGTTGCTTGAAGCAGCTGGTGGGCTCGGCAACGTTCATCTGGAGGGTCTGTGCATAGCAAGTGACTATGGTTACTCGTCAAGTTTTTAAGCCATACTTTCATCCCAGTAGGTGTTGTTTTTCACCATTGTATTCAGGATCGTAATCTGCTTTCTCATGCAGGCAACCAGAGCAACCTTTTTAGGTTTGCCAGCGTCGACTAATCGCTTATACATGGGCTTTAGTTTGGGATGATGTTGTATGGCCGACATGATGGAAACAAAAAGAACCGTGCGTACGCGATGCCTTCCACCTCGAATATATCGTTTGCCCTGGAAGTTGCCGCTATCACGGTTCATCGGGGCGATACCGACAAGTGTAGCGATTTCTTTACGGTTCAATTGTCCTAGCTCAGGAAGTTCACTCATTAACGTATAGGCCAATACATTTCCGACCCCTTTGGCACTCAACAATAGGTCACGCCTTTGCCGCCACTCAGACACACTGTTAACCAGTTTATCCAGTTGCTTGTCGATACCTTGTAGCTCTTTCTTGATGGTGTTTAGAATGGTCTGTATAGGTTTGTGTACTGATTTCGGCATTCTCTGAAGCCGATTCTTTTGCATTGTACTCATCTCTAAACACTGACTTCTTACCGCCAGTAAGTCACTGATCTCCCTAAGCTTTTCTGGTTTTAGCACCGACAGCCCTGGCTTCATGGCCTCACCAAAATGTGCAATATCCATTGCATCTAGCTTGTCAGTTTTGGCGAGGCGCCCCGCGGATTTAGCGAAGCTCCTTATCTGCGAAGGATTGCAAACAACAATAGGTAATCCGGCTTTGTCGGCGGCGCAAACAAACTCTAACTCGAGCCTTCCCGTAGACTCTATTAATACTCTTTGAGGTTTAAGAGGTTGTAGTTGTTTAATGGCATCTTTAATGCCATTTTTATCATTGGCAACACTAAAGAACTGGCCAGTAGGTCTCACATAAATATCGAGTTGTTTACTGCTGGTATCGATACCGACATTGATCTCTTGAGGTTCCATAAGATAAGCTATCTCCGCCTTGCTATTCGGGCTCGAGGCCCACATGACTATCCGAGTTATGCCTAGTGAGTGCTTATCACGTTCATACTTGTTATCGGTCTTTTACGAACCAGCCAAGCAGCGAACTGTGATAAACAAGGCCTTCGGTGGCCGCCGAAGGTGGGTCTCAATTTACCCGTTAACGAAAAGGATTTTCAACATCAGAATCGGGCAAGAACAACCATACAAGCCAAGCATTGAGTACACATCTTATGGTGCTGGCGAGACTTGCTTACCCTCTCTTCCTGTCGGATAAGAGGGTCTGCTTGTTAAACACCTCCAAGACATCAGCATGGCCATTCCGAGTTCGCTACCTAATCACCTTTGGCACCCTAGAGGCATTCGAATCAGAGCGCGTATATCCCCTTACGAACAGAGGCGCAATGATTCATCTTGGAGTCCCGTTTTCAATTATTGGGTGCCTCAAGTTGCCCCACCCTTATTAGGATATTCAGACCTTCGCTTTCTGCTGCCTTTTGATCCGCACATAGATTTCTTCACGGTGGATGGGGAGTGATTTGGGTGCGCTTATGCCTATCTTCACTTGATTGCCTTTCACCTCCAGCACTTTGACTGAGACATTTGCTCCAATCCTTAGAAGTTCACCTGTCCGTCGCTTTAAGATCAACATACTTATTTCCTTCAATGGTCAAAGTTTGGGCGCTTCCGGGGTGGGGAAGCTTGGGCTTAACATTTGGAGGAAATGTGGGGTGGTGCGCGGGGGCGGTAGGCAGAGAAGAGGAAAAGGCGGGCGCTAGGCTTCCAGAGCTTGGGAACAGGCCTCAAGCCGCTGAATGTACTCCACTTTATTGAAGACGAGCGGGTTTCTAGCGTATTATCCATATAGCCATTTTGATAGTGCGATTATCAATTTGGTCAGCTGGCCCCGGGTGTTCCTAGCACCTTGGGTCAGCGCCTTTTACTTACTCTTACGTCACGCTACCGTTCTCCTTTGAGGGGATGGGTCTTTTAGAAAATTCTCGGCTCTATCGAAGCTTCCAAAATCCTTTAAACTTCTGAGGCGTTTTTAATTGGCTCGCTCAATTACGGCCAAAATACCCAAAATATCTATCGATTTTACGCATCTTTGAGAGCGAAACAAACTGAATAAATTCCAATAGGATTATTTTCGCGCCTATATTTTATTTATTTTTGGCTGAAGAAATCTCAATCAATCATTGGAAAACTCAATTCACATTGAAATTCACCTCATGCTTTTCTTAAAAGATTAAAGATCAATATTCTCAATCACATGGCTAACTAAAGGCTAAACCAGGGAATGTGAAAGTCCACTAATGACTTAATTGGCTCATTAGTTTTATACTCGTATCCACACTCCTTTGTTAAATACTGGAAGAGCGGGATTCCGTTGTTGGGATAAATATTGAGTTCAGCGTGGAGTTACTACCTTGCAAGTCACCTCTCCACACTAGTGCTATTGCTTGATTATTTTGGGTTGAAAACAACCGTGCAAGTAGCCGCTGGTAAGGTCATTTTAGATTCCAGGCTTAGCTCTATCCTTGCCAGTATTGCCAAGATATTGAAGACTCTGATTACACTTGTACTCAAAAGCGCATTCGCACGGTCGTATCTAGTGAGCAACCCAAAGCTCTACTTTATTTATTGGTAGTGAGCGTTTGAAAGAACCTAAAGTACTCCCCTTTCAGTTGGAGCACTACTTCGAGCCAGTGACTGGAGTGGCCGGTATTTAGATCCTTAAAAACGAGGTAGTATTTACGGAATCGCCCCTCCTATCCGAGATACTTGATACCTCTCCACTGGCTATGTAGCAACCATATTTTGAAAGCAGATTAAAGTCTGTAGGTGACTGCCAGTAGCTTCCTCTCAGCATTCCTTATAATCTGGCCTACCCCAAAATCAGCCTTCCCCAAAACCTGAACGTCAATTTCTGGTACTCCACTTCCCCTGCCTCTATGCCAGAGATGGAGAATCTGCAGAAAGCTTTTATGGCTATTTACATCAGAGCCACTGCCATCTGGGGCCATCAGGATAAAGCCTTAACCTTTGCCCTTGAATATGTGTACGGCCGGTATAAGTATCCTCGCTCCCATCGACAGTCTCTCTAACAACAGTACCCCGAAAACGTTGATACCATTTGCCTCTATAATTATGATCTTGAAAATTTTTTAAGCGCAACTTACAGGTTTTTGACGAAATCCCAAAATCCATTTCGGTTTCACTTAAGTCAACATTATTTTTTTCCAGTTCTTCTTTAAACTGCTCCATATAATCGCTAGTGGGCTGATAGTGGCCACTGAAATTATTAATATGCTCTATTATTCCACCTACCACCGAGATATGCCCAGCCGCAGCAACTGGTCGCCCTGAAAAAAATGCTGAATGGTGCTGAATGTCGCCATTTTTGTTACCACAAAAGATACGCCCATTTTTATCCATAACGAATGCCCAAGATCCGCCAGGATTGGTATTAAGTCTCTCTCCGCGCCAAAACAGAAGCCCATCTTGTATCGTAACCTGATATTTTTCTCGTTCAGCTTCACTCATATAGGGCACAACAACTCCACTATAAGTATCTTTACTTAAACCGCTATCTTTTAGCATTCCAAGTTCTTTGTATGGCATGGCAGTTATCTCCTTTATAAATGCGCTTAATAGATAGCCATCAATAATAGCTAGTCATATTGATAACTATTTCAAGAGTATTTCTATCTCCATTCGTAAGTTTGACTCCAATGTAAATCATTGCATTTCTGGTTACATACCCAGGGCTTTTCTTTGTGGGAAAGATGCCCAACCCGAGAAAGATTATGAGCATCAGCGTCAGTGTATTGAGAGTAGAATGCAAAAGCTAGTCGCCATCTTTGCGTTCGATATTGCAGCCTATGCTGTAATGAGCAACCACTACTGACTACTGTATTGTGCTCTATATCGGCGCAGAAGCCGCCAAAACTTGGTCCGATACCGAGGTCATTACTCGCTGGCAAGAGCTTTTAGAACTTAAGTGCTAGCTCAACGTTTCCTCAAGGGACACTCTTGATTCCAGCGAAATGGAAAAGCTCAATGAGCCTATTGCTCGTCAGGACAATGCAGTAGACAAGCTTTTGGGAGGGGCGTTTCAAGTCTCAGGCTTTGTTGGGTAGCAGGCGCTGACAGACTGCATGGCCCATATGGGTCTCAACTCTGTCCGAGCCAAAGTATCCAAAATCCCGGAGGGGCGAATTTCACCTCGATCCGACAGCGAATTAACGCAACGGCTACTGGTAAGCAGCCCAGATGCTCTGCGGTGAACGCAAAGCGGGCTGCCCTTCCAGCTGGATCACTATCTCGAGCGGGTTGACTGGAGTGACCGACAACTTAACTCACAGAAACGGAGAGCTATTGATGAAAATATCCCCCAATTCATCAACGGTTGGGGATTCCAACAAAACACTGGCCCTATATAAACCGCAACTTTGAGAGCCGCTTTAAGTGCTTGGTGGGCTCGGCGGAATTGGTGTGGCAGGTCTGTTCCCAGTAGGGTAAGCGCTGGATACATGGACTGCGAGACTGCCAACTCTTGATTATCCACAAACTCAACCTATCTACGCCGAATCTCCACCTGTATTGGAGTTGATGTACCATCTGCCGTATGGTGACCTACAAATTTTGCCTATTTCCAAGCGCTTCTACTCTGTAGGCTAATCTGCGGGTACTTAATAGGCTGCCTGTCAAGCAACTGACCCCATTCCCTAGTCTTTGGTTGTCCAGGATTACTTCATCCTTATGATAACCATGTTACTCCGTAACTAACGTATTCCTCTTCATTGGTACTTATAGTGTAAATACCCGTATCCAAATCCCTAAGTAAATTTATATAGCGCTCAGCCATACACATGACACTAATACGACCACCTATTATCATTTTACCTAGTACATACTCAATCTTTTCCTCTGTGAAATTCTTTTGGACACCGTCTAAATCAATGCCATTCCACTTAGGATCAAGCATCGTGACAATATCTGTCAAAGTAAACTGTCTAATATTTAGATCTAAAAGGTATCCCAATAAATTGTAAAGCATACTTACATACGGAAAGAGTAGAAAATCACTAAACCTATACCAAGACAACACAGAATCAGGTGTAACTTCCTTGATTAAGGTAAAATTACCTTCTGAAATTTGTCGCTTATTTAACTTAACATTATTCGCGCATAAAGATTTCCAAATTTTTTTCAGTTTATCTTTTTCATTTTTTTTAAGTGGTTTACATTGGGACACGAGGCTTTGGAAATTTTGAGAAGTAACAGATACCTTAGAAATGTCAGCCTTTCTTTCCAATAAAATATCAACCACTTCCGCTACTTTCTTACGCCCCCTAAAATCTCCAATTCCAAAATCACGGCTAAGAGCATGCATTAGAGCTGTAGCCCCATTCAAATCTATAGCATTAACTTCTGCACCATTATCTAGCAGCCAATTAACTTGGGAAACATTTGAAAAAGCACAAGCTCTCATCAATGCTGTAGAGCCTGTCCACTGGTTTTTTGCATCACATTCAACCCCAAAATCCAGCAATTTTTTCATTACCGAAATTGACATTTCAGATCTTTTTTCTACTGATGACTTTATAACGGCATCATATATTACGGGTATTGGAGAATCGGTTAAAAACGGATCACTTTCTATAAGCCAGTAAGCAGTTGCCCATGCGCCTTCATGACATGCTACACCTGTAATGCTTTTTCCTTGACAAATATTTCTGTCTAAGTCCTTTTGTTGCAATTCAGCGAATACGGAAAATAGCTGCTTATTTCTCTTTTCAATTGAATTTATCGAGTCAATGGATTTCTCAATCATAATAATTGACGTGAGCCACAGCGGAGAATTACCAAAAAAAGACAACCCTTCTGGTTTAATATTTACATCTTGTCCAGACTCTATATATTTTATGAAATCACTCGTGTATTGCAGTCCAGCAGACTTCTTCTCACTTACTTTCTTCGAGTTAATTATTATATATGCACTTTCTTTTAATAATTCTACAAGTTCTATATTCAATTTTTTCCATCACCATTATCAGCTACTTTGTTTCAGCATGTCGTTCTATCTGCCATTCAGAATGGTAAATAGGAAACCCTGAACACGCACCAAATAGAAAGTATAAGGGTATTTCCGGACACCCACCAAATAGAAAGTATAAACCGCCAGCCCTATTGACAAAAGGATGAAACCCTTCAGGATACTGTATATTTATACAAACCAATACGCGTGCCGCCAATGACTCTACCCCGAAGCACCCAGATATCTCTGGATGCAACACCTTATTATCACTGCGTTTCCCGCTGTGTACGCCGTGCATTTCTCTGTGGCAGAGATAGTAAGTCCGGAAAAGATTACGAATATCGGCGCGAGTGGATTGAAAACCGTATGTATAAATTGGCCGAGGTGTTTGCGTTAGATATTGCCGCCTATGCAGTAATGAGTAATCACTACCATATAGTGCTCTATATCGACAGAGAAGCTGCTAGCAAGTGGTCTCTCAAAAAGGTAATTACTCGCTGGCAAAAACTGTTCAAAGCTTCCAGCTTGGCTCAGCGCTATCTTCAGGGCGATACCCTCGATCACTGTGAGGTAACTAGGCTAAAAGAAGTCGTTTCTCTATGGCGGGAGCGTCTAATGGATATCAGCTGGTTTATGCGCTGCTTAAACGAATCTATCGCTCGCCAGGCCAACGCTGAGGACAATTGTGCAGGCCGCTTTTGGGAGGGCCGTTTTAAGTCCCAAGCCTTACTAGATGAAAGAGCCCTTGCTGCCTGCATGGCCTATGTAGACCTCAACCCGATCCGTGCCAATATTGCCAAGACCCCTGAAGACTCCGATTACACTTCGATTCAACAGCGTATTCGTGCCGCAGTCTCAGGCAAGCAGCCCAAAAGTCTACTTCCGTTTGTCGGCGGTGAGCGTTTGAGTATGCCGAAAGGGCTACCTTTTCAGCTGGATCACTATTTGGAGCTAGTAGACTGGAGTGGCCGACATTTAGATCCCAGAAAACGAGGCTGTATTGCCGAAAACACACCTTCCATCCTGGAGCGGCTTGGTATCTCACCCAAGCACTGGCTCTATCTCAACCGAAATTTTGAAAGTCGCTTTAAAGGCTTGGTAGGATCAGTGAAGGTGGTACAGCAAGCCTGTAGCCAGCTCAATAAACGCTGGGTACACGGTATTGGTGACTGCCGGCGCTTCCTCTCAGCTACCCCCCACTAATCTAGCCCTACTCCAGACATTCGATAGCACGATTGCCGGTTTTATATCCAAAAATTGCGCTACCTACAGACTGAACACAACCCCCCTGTATTCCACCCCCTTACCCCTAAATCAGAGAGGAAGAACCACCAAAGCTGGTGCTTGCCACGTAACGGACACTTCTCCCCCAATCTTTGGGTGTCCTGGATTTGCTGCCTCTAATCCACCCTTACTCCAAACTCTCTCTGCCAGGAGAGTCAACGCTCTACTCAAGCCCCCTAAAACCTGAATACAAATTCCCTGTATTTCACGTCGCTTACCCATAAATTAGAGATAAAGAGTCTCCAGAACTTGGGTCTATCACGTATCTAACATCTCTTTCCTATCTTTGGGCGTTCAGACTCCTGAGCAATTCTTAAAGAATACAGAGCGCCGTAAAGGGATGAAAGAATGTATGTATGTCACCCCACTTTCTAGATATTTAACACGTTTATTCTACATCCACATCAGTCTTATTTATTTTCCATCCGCTATACTGTACAACTAGGATAGCATTGTAAAAAAAGTCAAACATAGGTATATCTTTATTTTTTATTTCACCCGTGCGCCAGCGATAAAATATATGTAAAATGTTTTTTTCGGTATTAAAAGGTTATATCTTCAGATGGAAGCAAAAGAATGCAAAATTCAAGACATCCTTACAGAAAACAAGAGGTTCATTATCCCCCCATATCAGCGTCCTTACAGCTGGAATCAAGATAACGCAGAACAGTTAATTGATGACATCATCCAAAGTTACATGTCAGATGAGACAGAATACTTCATTGGAAGTATGATTTGTATAAGTCAGGGCCAAAACTCTTTTGAAGTTGTTGATGGACAACAGCGACTTACTACTCTAAGCCTAATCGTCTCTCAGTTAAAAAGACAAATTGATCATCAAGGTGTTAAAGATGACCTTCAGAAACGTATTCTGCCAATCGATGTATATTCAGATGAAACCGATGAGCCAAGACTTGTTGTAAGAAGTAAAGAATTACCTCTCTATAAACACTATATACTTCAAAATAAGGCAGAATATTTACCCGAGAAGCCGACAGATACAGAATTATTATTCATTGAGAATCAAAAAATAATCGGCAATGTGCTTAATTCATATGGAGAATCAGAGCTAAAAAATATCGCTAAATATATCCTTCATAACGTATATGTTGTATTTGTTCAAACTAATGATGTCGCTTCATCATTTAGGCTGTTTAATGTTCTAAATAATCGAGGATTACCCTTAAGTAACGCTGATTTATTAAAAAATAACTTATTTGAATCCGCACGCACACAAAATAAGGATTCTTCGCAGGTAGAGGACGCCTGGGCAGAAATCGAAGACCTAGTCGGAGTTAGTAGGCTTGACAAATTTCTCACCTTACACAAATTTTCTGAGAAAAAAGATCGGGATAGGGTGGTACAGAAAGGGCTTGACAGCTTTACTGCTAGCTTGGCGGATGAATTCAAATCTGATGCGGTGGAAATGTCGCTGGCTTTATTAAGCTCCGCAAAGAACTATACTAAAATTCTAGATATTGATTTTGATGATTATGGACTAGTTCGACGCATCACATCCCTATCTCAATTATCCAATGACGAATGGATGCCTCCTTTAGTTGCTTTTTTAAATAGGATTTCTAGATATGGTGACCTTGATAAGGAGCAATTTTCTCAATTTGTCGAGGTATTTGAAAAGGCATATATGCAGGGCTGGATCAAAAAGCAAGTTAAGAGTCAAAGGGAAATGGTTTGCTACTCCGCTTTAGTTGCAATCAACAATCGCCATTCATTTGAAGAAATACTTGAGTTCATTCGAGCCCATGCTGACAACGATGGATTCATTACTGCTCTAGACTCTGAGCTATATGAGCCAAGACCAAACCAAGTCAACCTAATAAAAGCTATATTACTAAGATATGATGCAGAACAGCAAGATATCAGTGTAACGAAGACATATAATGGCAGAATAACAATAGAGCATATTCTACCTCAGAAACTCTCCAATGATTACTGGCATTCTAGGTTCAATAGCAAAGAACATTCGGAGTGGCTTCATAAGTTAGGAAACCTGACATTGATTAGTGGCTCAAAAAACTCGGAAGCGCAAAACAGTGACTTTATAAAAAAGAAAGCAATCTATGAAAAATTAAATAGCAAAAGCTCTTTTGATATAACAAGAGACATATGTAAAATTGATGAATGGAATTTGACTACATTAAAACAGAGACATGAGAACATGAAGTCAGAGTTAATTAGTTTGTGGGTGGTATAGATCCAACATCACTTAGCCATGTGCAGCGAAATGCCAGCGCTGCACGCGACCTTTCTATAGACAGATACTAGGGTATAACACTATCTCTTTATCTTCGTCCAGAAACTAGAATGACTTCACCGCTTTTCAGTTTCAGCTATCTTCTTTTACGGCTTACATATAAGAATTCAGAATAGTTAACGTCAAAAAAACCTATAGATACTCAGAACTATCGCTCCACATTACCCCAAAAATATCCCTGTAGTTATCGTAAACTATTTTGATTAACAGCACGTACACCTATAAATCGCCTATGATCAACAAATTTTTGCATGAGCTGGCGATACCTGCCGTTAAATTGCCCAACTGAGGCCAAGTGGCCAATTAGCTTGTGAAATCCATAAACCACTTCTGGTGATTCATACACATTCTGCGCCCCCTTTATATCCTCTTTTAACTTTTTAATTAACTCCGATATCAACTTTCTTTCCCTGTCTCTAACTCGAAGTGCCTCTCCCTGCACAACAACTCCTGTCACAATTTTTGGTGTTTTAGGATTGTAAAGTCTCACTTTATGGCATTCATATCCGCCAAGCTCACCTATTTTTTTTGCAACATAGCTTCCAAAATTTTGAGATACCTTTTCTCCTGAAAAAACCAGATCGTCAACATAGAGAGTAAAATTAATACCGCGACTTTTAGAATAAAAGTGTAAATGGTCAAACAGCCCCTTGTTCACCCAGAAAGCTATTGACTGACTGATAGGGCTGCCAGTCGGAAGAATCCCGTTTACGCAGCAAATTTTTGACATGGTTTGAGCAATGTCTTTTGAGCATCTAAAGACTTTATAAAAACACCTGAAGACTTGCTCTTCAGTTGTATTAGCGTAGAAACTCTTAATATCCAACTTTAAAAGCTTGGTTTTTGCAGCATGAACCCTTGCATTTGTAACATTGGACCTTTTCTTAACTCCAGAGTGAAGATATTCAGGAGTTTCTATGCGAGATAGCAATCCGTTTATTCTTCCATGGACACGCTTAAGTTGATATTTAGGAACCTGAAGATCTCTACTTGACTCAAGCTTAGCAAAATAATAATTATCACTCCCTTTCCTTTTGATCGCTCTTAGGGTTGATAATTTGAGACCTAAAATTATTGCAAGTCGACCATGAGACTTGACTTTATAGAGTGCACTTTGATTTAAAGGATGTTTTTTCTTATTTTTCATCAAACTTTTTTAAGTTAAAACCTAATTGAAGGTAAAAAAGAAAAATTGAAAGAGCTGCAGACTGAAGCCCTTGAACAAGTTTACCTTTTTCCATAGGGCCAACTAACAAAGCCTCTAAGTATTTTGGCTTAAGATCTAATTTATATGAATACCAGTCGATGAGCTGTTTGGAGATTGGTGATGAACCTGACTCAATAGAGCAGAGTAGCCCAATTGGTACTTTAGAGTTGTTACTCACTTCTGAGACACTTAAATTAAGTGCTTTTCTCAAACATATCAGTGTACGAAGGTTCTTAGTCATGCTCAGGGGAGGAGTTTTATTGGTTGAATGTAGGCAGATGGTGCTCTTTGGCAGGCACCGAGATGCCTTACTTAGAGAGCCGGTAGAGCGAAACCCAGCGTGGATGCTAGAACAATGATAGCGGTTTTAACCAGCCATATCAGGACTGCTCCCAATACTCTAATAAAAAGAGCTAACACTCTAGGATGCTGTATAAAACGTCCTAGACTACCGACACACCGCCCCCCCAAGGGCCTTCAAGCGAGAAAAAACTGAGTTCATAAAAAAATTATCTCCTATTAGATACGGTGCTTGCGGACCTGCTAACACCTCACAGAGTATCTAGGAGTTCTCACTAGAGAAATATTGGGAGGTTTTATCTGCCTACCAACCAGCACGAGCTCACAGCTCGTGCGATCCGGGCGCGCCCGAGCGAGACTAAGCGTGAGCGCCTCACCGGAACAGTTAGAGATAATCTCCACGGAACCTTAAGTTCCAATTTTTGACTTACGTCTTTCTGTGATAAACATTCCCTGGTAGTAATTTCTCACCACCCGAAAGCCAAATGCATATTAATGAAATTTTATACCAATGTAAATCTATGAAATAGATCAAAATTCCAAGCGGAAAAGAAAATCCTTTGCCAACTTCAAAATGCAGTTAAGAGACTTTTGAACTATTCAGTGATGCCTATGGCTTTCAGAGCAATTCATTATTAAGACCCTTTTCGCAGGAGTACCTAGATCTCTCAAGCAGCCACAGTGTAGAGTGTGAGTCGCTCTGCAGGACACATGCAGCACCCCTTAAAGCCAAAACTACTGGGTTGTTGGTCTTTGACTGCGGCTATTTGCAGCGAGCTGCGCTTAACATCTGCCGCCTTCAAGACCCAAAAATATTGTGAAATTATTAAGAGAATCCTAAGAAAGAGTTTTTCTCAAACCTACCCTTCACAAAGTTCCACCCACAAAAAAACCCGCTAAAAAGCGGGTTTCTTGGCCGTTGCGATGCAACGATATATATGGTCGGAGCGGCCGGATTTGAACCGACGACCACCACACCCCCAGTGTGGTGCGCTACCAGGCTGCGCTACGCTCCGATTTTGAAAAATCGTTCACTTCGCTAAGTGATTGATTTTTAAAGACATCGTGTCTCGATGTGGCGTGAATCATACCTGAGTGCGGCTGGATTGCAAGCCCAGGTTTACAGTTTTTTATAAATTATTTTTCCCCTCCAGCAGGGCCACCACGTCCTTTAGTTCTGCGATCACTTCGGGCAGTATTTGCTGTAGCTGTACCACCTCTGCCCGCTCACTACCGGTTTCGATCTGCTGGCGGGCTCCACCAATGGTATAGCCCTCTTCGTACAGGAGCGCACGGATTTGGCGGATCATGATGACATCTTGGTGCTGGTAGTAACGGCGGTTGCCGCGACGTTTGACGGGTTTCAGCTGGGGGAACTCCTGCTCCCAATAACGCAGGACATGGGGTTTAACGGCGCATAGTTCGCTCACTTCACCAATGGTGAAATATCGCTTACCGGGGATTGCAGGTAGCTGAGCGTTATTGCTCGGTTCCAGCATGCTCTTCTACTCGCGTCTTGAGTTTTTGCCCAGGTTTGAAGGTAACTACTCTGCGGGCCGAGATGGGGATTTCCTCGCCGGTCTTGGGATTGCGACCGGGACGCTGGCTTTTATCGCGCAGGTCGAAATTGCCAAAGCCGGAGAGCTTGACCTGCTCGTTACTTTCCAACGCATTGCGGATCTCCTCGAAGAAATATTCGACGATCTCTTTCGCTTCGCGCTTGTTAAAGCCCAGCTCTTCGTACAGTTTCTCGGCGAGCCCGGCCTTGGTCAGTGCCTCTGTCATTGGATCCTACCAATTGATTCAGAGGCGTCGACTCCAGATCGGAAGCGGCCCAAACCGCGGCGGCTTTCAACCCGGTAGCAGACGCTCTCGGGGTGCAATTCAGCCTGCACCCGAGAGCATCATGCTCTACTAGCGCAGACTAGCGTTATATTTTTCTTCTAGTTTTCCGACCACCGCATCTACAGCGGCATTGATTTCGTCGTCATTAAGGGTGCGTGACGAATGCTGAAACGTCAACCCCAAAGCGACACTTTTTCTATTTAAATCAATACCTTTGCCTTGGTAGACATCAAATATCTTGAGGTCCGTCAAGGTTTCACCTGCAACTTCGACAGCAGTTTCCACCAGACTGGCGGCAGGAACCTCTGCATCAATCAACAGGGCCAGATCGCGGCGTACTTCCGGGAACTTGGACAGCGGACGGAAAGCGGGGGTTTTGCCCTCGCCGATCGCTTCCAGGCTCAGTTCAAATACGAACGCGGGCTTGGCCAGATCCAACTTCTTCTGCAACTGCGGGTGCAGGGCTCCAATAACCCCTACTTCGCGGTCGCCGCACATAATCCTGGCGGTTTGACCGGGGTGCAGCGCGGGGTGTTGGCCAGCGACAAAGCGGAACTCATCGGCTACACCGGTGCGAGCCAACAGGGCTTCTACATCGGCTTTCACGTCGAAGAAGTCCACGGCGTCTTTGCTGCCAGTCCAGTTTTCTGCGTAACGGTTGCCGTAGGCGAGACCGGCAATCATTTGCTCCTGGTGCAATTCGGCACCCGGTACAAAGCGCAGGCCGGTTTCAAACAGGCGCACGCGGTTTTGCTGGCGATTCAGGTTGTACTGCAACGCTTTGCACAGGCCCGGCAATAAGGTGGTGCGCATAACCGCCAGCTCAGCGCTGATCGGGTTTTGCAGGGCCACCGGATCGGCTTTCGGATCAAACAGCGCGGCGCTGTCGCTATCGATAAAGCTGAAGGTAATCGCTTCGTAGTAGCCACGGCTCAGCAGGGTTTGCTCCAGGTTGTCCTGGGCAATAGTGCTCTCCGGGCGCGGGGCGATTTCCAGTTCGGCAGTAAAGCTTTCGCTGGGGATACGGTTGTAGCCGTATACACGGGCCAGCTCTTCCAGCAGGTCTGCTTCGATGGCGATATCGAAACGGAAGCTGGGGGCGAGGAAGGTCCAGCCTTCGTCGTTCTGGTCGATTTTTTCCAGGCCCAGACGGGTGAGAATATCGACGATTTCGTCATCGGCCAGTTTGATGCCCAGGCCTAACTCTACTTTCGCACGGCGCAGGGTAATGTGGCGCTCGGCGGGCATAATCTCAGTCAGCTCACGCACGTGTACCGGGCCGGGTTCACCGCCGACAATATCCAGCAGCAACTGGGTAGCGCGCTCCACCGCTTTCTCTTGCAGGTGGTAGTCCACGCCGCGCTCGAAGCGGTGGGAGGAGTCGGTGTGCAGGCCGTAAGAGCGAGCCTTGCCGGCAATGGCCAGCGGGCTAAAGAAGGCGCTCTCCAGGAAGATATGCTGGGTGCCCGCTGTCACGGAGGAATCCAGGCCACCCATAATACCGGCCATCGCCAGAGGTTTTTCCTCATCGGCAATTACCAGGGTGCCCTCTTTCAGTTTGACTTCCTGGCCGTCCAGCAGGGTCAGCTCTTCACCGGCTTCTGCCATACGCACTTTGATGCCGCCGGAGAGTTTCTCCAGGTCGAAGGCGTGCATGGGCTGGCCCAGTTCCAGCAAAACATAGTTGGTAACATCTACTACCGGGTCGATACTGCGCAGGCCACTGCGACGCAGGCGCTCTTGCATCCACAGAGGTGTTACCGCTTTGATATCGATATTGCGAATAACACGACCTACGTAGCGCGGGCAGGCGGCTTCGGCCAGCAGGGATACGGGCATGCTCTCGTCGATCTGCTGGGGTACCGGAGCAACTTCCGGGCCCTGAACGGCGCAGCGATTCAGTACACCCACTTCGCGAGCGATACCGGCAACACCGAGGCAGTCGGAACGGTTCGGGGTGAGATCCACTTCGATGGTCTCGTCGTCCAGCTGCAAGTATTCGCGCAGATCGGTACCGGTGGGTGCGTCTTCTGGCAGCTCCCAGATACCGTCATTGTCTTCGCCCAGTTCCAGTTCGGTCTGTGCGCAGAGCATACCGAAGCTCTCTACACCACGGAGCTTGGCTTTCTTGATTTTAAAATCGCCCGGCAGCTTGGCGCCTACCAGGGCAAAAGGAATTTTGATTCCGGTGCGCGCATTGGGAGCACCGCATACAACCTGCATTTCACCGTCGGGGTGGCCAGCGACTTTGCACACGCGCAGCTTGTCCGCATCCGGGTGCTGTTCACAGGCAACAATCTCACCGACAACCACTCCGGAGAAATCGCCCGCAACTTTTTCTATACCGTCCACTTCCAGGCCGGCCATGGTGATTTGATCGGCCAGTTCCTGCGTGGTGAGTTCCGGGTTTACCCATTCCCGCAACCAGGAGTTGCTGATTTTCATAGTTGATCTCTTTCTGTATTCCGTCAGCGCAACTTGGTGCGCATTTCGCCTGGGGCTATTTCGCCTCCCAGGCCTCCACAATTCGACTGCTGTTGCGAAGGGCCATTGCCATTCGCGCTGTCACTTGGCTTAGAACTGTTTCAAGAAGCGCAGATCGTTATCGAAGAACAAGCGCAGGTCGTTGACGCCGTAGCGCAGCATGGCGAGGCGCTCGATACCGATACCGAATGCAAAGCCGGAGTATTTTTCGCTGTCGATATCGCAGGCGGCGAAGACGTTCGGGTGCACCATGCCGCAGCCGAGAATTTCCAGCCAGCCGGTGCCGGAACATACGCGGCAGCCTTCACCGGAACAGGCGGTACACTGGATGTCCGCTTCTGCGGAAGGCTCGGTGAACGGGAAGTAAGACGGACGGAAACGCACCGGTACTTCCGCTTCGAAGAAGGCGCGCAGGAACTGGTCGATGGTGCCTTTCAGGTGGGCGAAGCTGATGTTCTCGCCGATTACCAGGCCTTCTACCTGGTGGAACATGGGCGAGTGGGTGACATCGGAGTCGCAGCGGTATACGCGGCCCGGGCAGATAATGCGCAGCGGTGGAGATTTTTTCTCCATGGTGCGGATCTGCACTGAGGAGGTGTGGGTTCTCAGTACGGTGGTGGGGTCCACGTAGAAGGTGTCGTGCATCGCGCGCGCGGGGTGGTGCGCGGGAATATTCAACGCTTCGAAGTTGTAGTAGTCCTGTTCGACTTCCGGGCCGTTCTCAACAGAGAAGCCAATGCTCGCAAAGAATTCTTCCACGCGCTTTAAGGTGCGCGTAATGGGGTGGGCATTGCCCTGCTCTTCACCGCGCCCCGGCAGAGTGACATCAATGGTCTCTTCGGCCAACTTCGCGTTGATGGCGGCCTGCTCCAGCATATTGCGGCGCGCGTTAATTTTTTCCTGAACCTGCTGCTTGGCTTCGTTGATCTTGGCACCCGCCGCCGGACGCTCCTCAGCCGACAGCTTGCCCAGGCCTTTCAGCAGCGCCGTCAGCTGGCCCTTTTTGCCCAGGTAATCAACACGCACCTGATCCAGTGCGGCGAGGCCATCGGCCTTCTCCACCAGCTCCATAGCCTGCTCGGTGAGGGACTGCAAATCTTGCATCGAACTGTTCCCGTTTGAATCCAACTTCGATTAATTTTTTCTGCTTTGTTCGGCCGGTACTTTCTGTACCGGAGGGAATTTCCCCAGGCACCGCCACCGGTAAAAAATAGCGGAAACTCCATAAAAAAATAGGGAAGGGCCACTACAGCCCTTCCCTATTTTGAGTATTCAGTTTTACAACTGAAGTGACAGCTTACGCTGCCAGGGCTGCCTTAGCTTTTTCAACTACGGCAGCAAAAGCGACTTTATCGTAAACAGCCAGATCAGCCAGTACACGGCGATCCAGTGCGATGTCCGCTTTTTTCAGACCTGCGATCAGGCGGCTGTAGCTCAGGCCTTCAGCACGGGACTGGGCGTTAATACGAGTAATCCACAGAGCGCGGAAGTTACGCTTTTTAACGCGACGGTCACGGTATGCGTACTGACCAGCTTTAATTACTGCCTGCTTGGCAACGCGGAATACGCGTGAACGCGCACCGTAGTAACCTTTAGCCTGCTTCAGAATCTTCTTGTGACGACGACGCGCCTCTACACCACGTTTTACACGGGCCATACTTCTATCCTCTTAAACCTTTGCGATTTGGACCAATTACTTGGCGCGCAGCATACGATCGACCAGTCCAGCATCAGACTTGTTCATAGTCTGGGTGCCACGCAGCTGACGCTTACGCTTGGTGGTCATCTTGGTGAGGATGTGGCTCTTGTTAGCGTGCTTGTGCTTGTAGCCCGCAGCCGTCTTCTTGAAGCGCTTGGCAGCGCCACTGTGAGTCTTTGCTTTCGGCATTTTGTACTCCAAAGTTAATATTCGCCTGTAAAACAGGCACCTTTAGTAACTGCCGACAACCGAAGTTACCGGCACTGCGAGAGTGGGGAGGCAGCCGTCGCCCAACCACTTCTCAAAGGAGATCCCGGGAATGACTTCCCCAAACCTCACTTTTTCTTTTTGAGCGGAGCAATCACCATCAGCATTTGACGACCTTCCATTTTCGGTCGCTGCTCTACGGTGCCCAGCTCTTCAAGGTCCTTTTCGATGCGCTGCATCATTTCCATGCCCAGCTCTTGGTGAGCCATTTCGCGGCCACGGAAACGCAGGGATACTTTGGCCTTGTCACCCGCTTCCAGGAAGCGGGCCAGGTTGCGCAGCTTGATCTGGTAGTCACCGACATCGGTGCCCGGGCGGAATTTCATTTCCTTGATCTGCTGCTGCTTCTGCTTCTTCTTGGCGGCATTCTTAGCTTTTTTAGCTTCGAATACGTGCTTACCGTAGTCCATGATCTTACAGACTATCGGCGTGGAGTCCGAGGCAATTTCAACGAGATCCAAGCTAGCTTTCTGTGCAGCTTCCAGCGCTTCATCCAGGGAGACAATGCCTACCTGTTCGCCATCAGCGCCTATCAGGCGGAGTTCTGACGCTTCAATCTGATCGTTTATGCGGGCCTTTTTGGACCGTCCCTTAGTGTCTCGTTTAATAGCTATGGTCTCCCAGTTGCCAAGTTGTTATGCATTATCTTCTGTCAAACGACCGCGACGATTCACGTCTTGCTCGAGGATCTCGAGGAATGACTCATACGTCATTGTACCAAGATCTTCACCGCTACGGGTACGTACTGCCACGGTCTGACTTTCTACTTCCTTATCGCCAATTACCAATAGATAAGGAACACGCTGAAGCGTGTGCTCGCGGATTTTAAAGCCGATCTTCTCGTTTCTCAAGTCAGCTGTGGCGCGGTATTGCAGCTCACCCAGACGGTCTTGCAAATTGCGACAATATTCGGCCTGGCGATCGGTGATATTCATGATCGCCACCTGCTGCGGCGCGAGCCAGGTGGGGAACGCGCCTTCGTAGTGCTCGATCAGGATTCCGATAAAGCGCTCGAAGGAACCCAGGGCTGCGCGGTGCAGCATTACCGGGGACTGGCGCGAGCCATCTTCCGCTACAAACTGGGCATCCAGGCGGCCCGGCATGGAGAAGTCCACCTGAATAGTACCGCACTGCCATACGCGGCCGAGACAGTCTTTCAGAGAGAATTCGATCTTCGGTCCGTAGAAGGCGCCTTCACCCGACAGCTCTTCCCACGGCAGGCCAGCGGCATCCAGTGCGTCGGCCAGGGCTTTCTCAGCCTTATCCCAGCTCTCATCGGAACCTACGCGCTTCTCCGGGCGAGTGGAGAGACGGTAGATAACATCCTGGAAACCGAAATCCTTATAAACGGAGTGCAGCAGATCCATAAAGTCAGAAACTTCTGACTGGATTTGATCTTCGCTACAGAATATATGGCCATCATCCTGCACAAAGCCGCGCACACGCATCAGGCCGTGCAGGGAACCGGAGGGCTCGCTGCGGTGACAGGAGCCAAACTCCGCCAGACGCAACGGCAGGTCGCGGTAGCTGCGCAGGCCCTGGTTGAATACCTGTACGTGACAAGGGCAGTTCATCGGCTTAATGGCGAACTGACGCTCTTCACTGGTCAGAGTGAACATGTCATCGCCGAACTTATCGGCATGACCGGACTTACGCCACAGACTGAAATCTACCAGCTGCGGAGTCTTGATTTCTTTGTAGCCGAATTCGCGCTGGCGGCGACGCATGTACTGCTCGATAGTGCTGTAAATGGTCCAGCCGTTCGGGTGCCAGAACACCATGCCGGGGGCCTCTTCCTGGATATGGAAAAGGTCAAATTTCTTCGCCAGCTTGCGGTGATCGCGCTTTTCTGCCTCTTCGATACGACGCAGGTAAGCTTTCAATTCTTTTTTGTTGGCCCAGGCAGTGCCGTAAACACGGGTCAACATTTCATTGTTGGAATCGCCACGCCAGTAGGCACCCGCCACTTTGGTCAGTTTGAACGCTTTCAACCTGCCAGTGGAAGGTACGTGGGGACCGCGACACAAGTCTTCAAAGTCGCCCTGGCGGTAGAGAGAAATATCTTCATCACTGGGGATGCTGTCGATAATCTCAGCCTTGTACTCTTCGCCCATTTCGCGGAAATATTTCACCGCTTCTTTGCGCGGCATCAGGCGGCGACTGACAGTAATGTCTTCTTTGGCCAGCACTTCCATACGCTCTTCGATCTTCTCGAGATCTTCCGGCGTAAACTGGCGCTCGTAGGCGAAATCGTAATAGAAGCCATTTTCTATAACCGGGCCAATGGTGACCTGGGCTGTCGGGTACAGCTGTTTAACTGCTTGTGCCAGCAAGTGCGCTGTGGAGTGACGGATCACTTCCAGGCCTTCGGGCTGACGATCAGTAATAATTGCCAGATTTACGTCGGTATCAATAACGTAACTGGTATCGACTTCCTTGCCGTCTACAACGCCAGCAAGTGCGGCTTTTGCCAAACCAGGGCCGATATCAGCGGCTACATCGTGTACGGAAACCGGAGCAGAAAATTCTCGACGGGAACCATCGGGGAGAGTAACAACGGGCATTGTTTATCCTTTGTTCTCAGTGGCGATCCCTACCAAAGACCGCATGAAACTATCCATGAATTTATTCATGGAACTCTTGATCGGGATGGGCAATCCATCCTTTTGAAAGGTGGTAGACCCGGGCGGATTTGAACCGCCGACCTCTGCCATGTCAAGGCAGCGCTCTAACCAACTGAGCTACGGGTCTAAAGCTCTACAGCGGGGGAACCCTGTGCTGTGAAGAGCGCGAACTTTAGCACCGCTTTTCAGTGTTTTCAACAACTTACTGAACTTTTGTGTGAAATTTTTTAAGAGCGACCAAGCACCAACAAGGCAGTGCGGGACTATCAAAATGTAGATCCAAGTCCCGCCCTTCAGCAAGGATTATTCCACACCTTTTAAGTGGGTAATCTCATCGCGCAATTTTGCTGCTGCTTCAAATTCCAGGTTCTTCGCATGTTGGTACATTTGCTCTTCCAGCTCGGCAATTCGGGCCCAGCGCTGCTTATCGGTAAGGGCCTCAACATCCACCTTGTACTCACCTTTACCCTCGGCAACTTTGCGACGCCCTTTCTTCGGCACACCGGGGGCCACCGCTCCCTCCAGAATATCCGCCACACTCTTGCGGATACCTTTTGGAGTAATGCCGTGCTCCTCATTAAAGGCCAGCTGCTTCTCGCGGCGGCGACGAGTCTCTTCGAGAGCGCGCTCCATAGAGCCGGTGACTTTGTCCGCGTAGAGAATCGCCCTCCCCTCCAGGTTTCGCGCAGCCCGCCCAATGGTCTGGATCAGCGAACGATCGGAACGGAGGAAGCCCTCTTTATCGGCATCGAAAATTGCCACCAGGGCAACTTCCGGCATATCCAGGCCTTCTCGCAGCAAGTTAATGCCAACTAGCACGTCAAACTCGCCAATACGCAGGTCCCGGATAATCTCCACCCTCTCGACAGTATCAATATCGGAGTGTAAGTAGCGGACACGAACACCACTTTCGGAGAGATATTCAGTCAGGTCTTCCGCCATCCGCTTGGTCAATACGGTAATCAGTACTCGCTGATCGGCATCCACGCAGCGATGAATTTCAGACAGGGCATCATCTACCTGGGTCAATGCTGGGCGAACTTCGACTTCCGGGTCCACCAACCCTGTCGGGCGAACCACCTGCTCGACCACTTGCCCCGCATTCTCTTGCTCATAGGCCCCTGGGGTTGCGGACACAAAAACCGTCTGGGGTGCCAACCCCTCCCACTCTTCAAACTTGAGAGGACGATTGTCCAGGGCCGATGGCAGACGAAAGCCATACTCCACCAAAGTTTCCTTGCGCGACCGGTCTCCACGATACATACCGCCGATTTGCGGCACTGTCACGTGACTCTCATCGATAAATAACAGTGCATCATTGGGCAGGTAATCAAAAAGCGTGGGCGGCGGCTGACCAATACCGCGACCGGAGAGGTAGCGGGAATAGTTCTCTACGCCATTGCAGTAGCCAAGCTCCTGCATCATCTCCACATCGTAGCGGGTACGCTGATCTAGCCGCTGCGCTTCGACCAGCTTATTGTTACCACGCAATTGCTCCAGGCGCCCTCGTAACTCATCTTTGATTTCATCGATGGCGCTGACGATGGTCTCTCGCGGCGTCACATAGTGGCTCTTGGGGAAGATGGTCACTCGGGGCACCTTCCTGAGCTGCTCTCCAGTGAGCGGGTCAAATATGGTGATCTCTTCGATCTCTTCATCAAAAAGAGACAGGCGCACCGCTTCCAAATCGGAGTCTGCCGGGTAGATATCGATAATATCGCCGCGCACCCGGTAAGTGGCGCGACGAAAATCTGCATCGTTGCGAGTGTATTGCAGTT
This sequence comes from Microbulbifer sp. MKSA007, assembly GCA_032615215.1. NCBI lineage: Bacteria > Pseudomonadati > Pseudomonadota > Gammaproteobacteria > Cellvibrionales > Microbulbiferaceae > Microbulbifer > Microbulbifer sp. MKSA007. Next base: position 3,661,084 of record CP128433.1, read on the forward strand.
CTGCCAGACGCCTGAGGATAGTGCGCTGATCAACGAGATCACCGCGATCCAGATGCAGCACCATCTTCAAATATTTGTCCGGGTCACCCAAACCGTAAATTGCCGAAACTGTGGCGACCACAATCACATCGCGTCGCTCAATAAGTGCCTTGGTGGCCGATAGGCGCATCTGCTCGATATGCTCGTTTACGGATGCATCCTTTTCGATAAAGGTGTCCGAAGAGGGAACGTAAGCTTCCGGCTGGTAGTAGTCGTAGTAAGAAACAAAATATTCCACCGCATTCTTCGGGAAAAACTCTTTAAACTCACCGTAGAGCTGGGCCGCCAGCGTTTTATTGTGAGCCATCACAATGGCCGGCCGCTGCAGGCGCTCAATAATATTCGCCATAGTGAAGGTCTTACCCGAACCGGTAACACCCAGCAGCGTTTGATGGCTGAGGCCATCATCAATTCCTTCTGACAACTGCTCTATCGCCAGAGGCTGATCGCCCGCTGGCTGATACTTGGATTCCACCTTAAAAGGTCGCGACTCCATACACTTCCCCCAACCGCTTAATCATTCATGCAACACAGGATTGTAGGCTGTCGTCATACGACCCACAATTGCAAGAGAATAGCGTCCTACCCTTCCCAACTCTGACCTGCAGCATTTTGCGCATGGCCCCAAAAAATAATTTCCTGACAAATCAATTAGTTAAAGATGAAAAAAGGGGTTGACCTGTTCGGAAGTGCTCTATAATATACGCGCCATCTCAACGGCACAGCCGAAAAGATATTCCGCCTTAGCTCAGTTGGTAGAGCAAATGACTGTTAATCATTGGGTCGCTGGTTCGAGCCCAGCAGGCGGAGCCAAATTTCAAAGCGCAGCTTAATTTGCGCTCTATAAATTAGATTAAATTCCGCCTTAGCTCAGTTGGTAGAGCAAATGACTGTTAATCATTGGGTCGCTGGTTCGAGCCCAGCAGGCGGAGCCAAACAAAAGCCCGGATAGATTCCATCTATCCGGGCTTTTTCTTTTCTGCTCAAATATTTTTAATCTATATGGAGATTGTGAGATAGCGGCCAACCGTATTAGTTAGCCGCCCAAAATATACACTAGCGGGAACCAGCCTCCCCAGCTAAAGGCAACCTCTCCACAGTCGCCCCTCCACTCGCCTTACGCACCTGCCCCTGCCTCGACCAGACAACATCGACCAGCCCCTGCTTGGGTGAATAGCCTTTTACTGCCCGACATAGAATCCTGCGGACCTGCTCGCAATCATGAGAGCCGCACGCATCCCTGAGCTCTGAAACCAGAAGCTGCAAAGCCTCACTGTCGAGACGCTCCTCTTCGGCGCGCATAATCATTGGGTGGTCCGTGCCCAGCACGTTATCCCCCAACAACAATTCTTCGTACAACTTCTCCCCAGGACGCAACCCAGTGAGCTGAATCTCAATATCACCATCAGGGTTTTCTTCATCCCTTACCGTGTGCCCCATCAAACGAATCAAGCGCTCAGCCAGATCGTAGATACGAACCGGTTCACCCATATCGAGAACAAATACATCCCCATTGCGCCCCATACTCCCAGCCTGCAATACCAGCTGAGCCGCCTCGGGAATCGTCATAAAGTAACGGGTTACTTTTGAGTGGGTCACAGTTACCGGACCGCCGGCATTGATCTGATCCGTGAACAAGGGAATTACCGAGCCGGAAGAGCCGATAACATTACCAAACCTGACCATGCACACACGCATCTTGTTGAAGCGGCGACCAAAATCCTGGCAAATCAGCTCAGCAAATCTTTTAGTGGCCCCCATAACATTGGTTGGCCGGACAGCCTTATCAGTAGAGATAAGCACAAACTGCTCAACCCCACACTGCTCCGCAGCCTCAAGCACAGAGAGGGTGCCCAGAACATTATTGTCGGCACCAATAACAACGTTCTGCTCAACTAAGGGCACATGCTTGTATGCGGCCGCATGGTAAATTGTATGCACGGAGAAGCCCTGAATAATTTCCGCCATACGCTCAGTGTTACGCACATCGCCAAGCAGCGCGGTTACTTCAAACTGGACCCCGTCATCCTGATGCTGCTGTCTCAACTCGCGCTCTATCTGATAGAGGGCATATTCAGAGGACTCGACAACAACCAGCCTGGCAGGCTTCCATTGCGATATCTGCCTGCACAATTCTGACCCGATGGACCCACCAGCACCAGTGACCAAAACCACCTTGCCACTGATAGAGCCAGAAACGAGCTCCTTTTGTGGCTCAACAGGAGCGCGCCCCAGGATATTTTCATAGGTTTGTGTGACATCCCCTGCTCGCCCCACACCGTCGAGTAGCTCCTCCACTCCGGGAATCGCCTTCACCACTAGGCCCCGCTCTCTGAGCGCCTTGGTTATCTCCCTGCGCCGCCGCCGGGGCACCCCCGGCATAGCCAAAATAACTTCTGCTATATCTTTACCCGCAACCACTTCAAGAATGTCTGCAGGGTTATACACGAGCAACCCATCAATAAAGGTCTTTTGTTTGGAGGCGTTATCATCAAAAAAAGCAACGGGCTTATATAGCTGCCCGTGAACCAACGCTTTATACATTTGCAGGCCCGCAGTACCAGCACCATAAATGGCCACCCGGGTTTTATGAATCTCAAGTGCTGTCTGATAGTAAAGGCGGACCAACCAGCGGGACCCACCAACCGCAATAAATGCAAAGCACCAGTAGATAACAGGGACAGAGCGGGGAACCCCTGCCGTAGTCAGGTAAGAAAAGAGCGCCAACATCACGGCAGAAAGAGTGACCCCCTGCAGAACCGCGATGATAGCTTTTTGACCCATGTACCGAATAATAGTCCGGTACAAACCGAGCCGTAAGAAAATAAAACTAGTAGCAACTAATGTTAACCCCAAGCAAGCAAACATTCGCCACTCAAGAAATTGTGCGACGCCATTGAGCCGGATTGCCATAGCTAGCAGAAAGGCCAAACTTAACATCAGCATATCAAATGCCAACATCAATACCGGCTTTTGGATTCTCTTTACGCCTCGCCAAACCCTTGTCACATGACTCCCCGAAATCTACCTACAAACAAAAAACCATCCTCTTGTAGAGGCTACTCAGATCTTCTCAAATACGGCAACCGCTAATGCCACTGAAGAGAAGAGCACCATCACACCCAACTGCACTACGAGCGCTTTTTTTACTCCAACCCGAATTGCATATCTTTGATAAAAGTGCTCGCGATGAGCCTCCCACCAACGCTGACCGCCCAACATTCGCTTTAATAGCGTGTAAGTAGCATCCAGCCAAAAAGGTGCAAATATAACCACCGGCACCCAAAGCCCAAACGCTCCCCGTTGCCAGCCATACAAACTGACAGCAACCACCGCCAAACCTATACCTGTTGAGCCGGCATCGCCCAAAAAATCTTCGCTGAAGGCCAATTGAAGACCAAAAAACAGATGCACAAACAGCCAACAGCGCACAGAGCCAAGCTAGCTCAACATCTCCATTTAAAGCGCAAACCAATCCCAGAGAAGAAAAGCCGACGAGCGTCATTGACCCCGCCAAGCCATCCATCCCATCCATAAAGTTATAGAGATTGATAGCCCAAGCACCAGCCAAAATGAATATTGGGTAAAACCACCAATCCAACCTTTCCGGCAACGCAATTAACAGCAAGGCTACCGCCAGAAGATGAGCTGAAAAACGAAAGTGTATAGCCACACTCCTCAGGTCATCCAGTGCGGATACAGCTAACAGCAGCGCAAATGCACCCAACACCAACGGAGACAAATTAAGCGGGCTAGCAACTACTGCGACCAAGCAGCCGAATAGGAAAGCCCACCCACCTGTACGAGGAACCGGCACCGAGTGCATCGAACGATTATTTGGAATGTCGAGTGCAAAATTGCGCATTCGCACGATAAACACTGAGGTGGCGCCGTAACTTGTTGCCACAGCCAACAATAACGGAACCACCCAATCCCAAGCCATACTACTCAAGCAATTAACCCTTCATAACTTCTACGCAAGCCAATCTTTCCAGTCACCCTTAACACGGCAAATGTTTGCCTGAAAAGCAATCACGACTTTCTACATCCCCTAAAGGAAAACCCTAGAGGTCGCCTAAACAGAGAACATTCGCCAATAATTAAAGGAAGATCAGAGCGGGAGGCAGAACACCATAAAATATGAGAATCGATGAGTGACACAATCCAAGCGTTACATCTTACCGAGAATTGCAGTTGAACGACACCAAGGCGACTCATCTATTACGACTCTCTTGTTCATCAGTTCAAGATCCCGACCGGAGGCTATAAAAAACCACCAATCGGGATCAGTGTTCACTAGAGCTGAATTACATCCCTGTTTTTATCCAGGGTTGCCGCACCTATCCCTTTGACATTCAACAACTGTTCCACAGAGGTGAACGGACCATGCTCTTCGCGATATTTGACAATCAATTGCGCTCGCGCTTCACCAATACCATCTAACTTCTCGGCAAGCTCAACAGCTGAGGCACTATTGACATTGACTGACAACACAATCTCTTTGGCATCAACACTGTCTGGCTCCCCTGCATATGCAGAAGGATTTAGAAAGAGCGAAACAGCTAATGCAAAAACAACAGAAAACAATCGGTAGGTCAATTTCATGACTAACTCCCAGTGAATTATGAGTTTCACTTTGGGACTACAATTACTTCCCCCAAGCAACGCCATGATATCAACAGGCGACATTCTGTCGGCTCAAGCCTAATTACACATCATTACAAGCTGCGAAGCAAGATAACCATCCTAATTTGCCAGTTCGGCCAGTACTGACTTTAGGGCCGCCAGGGGTTCAGCAGCAGCAGTGATGGGACGACCCACAACCAAATAGTCAGAACCCTGCTCCAAAGCTTCAGCAGGCGTCAAAGTGCGTCGCTGATCCCCAGCATCAGAGCCCGCAGGACGAATCCCCGGCGTCACCAAGGAGAAATCGGCCCCACATTCACTGCGCAGTAGTTGGGCCTCCCGTGCGGAGCAGACTACACCGTCGAGACCGCAGGATTTAGCCTGAGAGGCCAGGTGCAACACCTGCTTTTCCAGCGGAGTAGCCACGCCAACCGCAGCCAGCTCCTCTGCAGTTGTGCTGGTAAGTACGGTAACCGCAATTAATAGAGGCTTACCTTCGCCAAATTCCCGCAGGGCCTCGGCGGCAGCCAACATCATCCGCTCACCACCACTTGCGTGAACATTAACCATCCATACCCCCAATTTCGCAGCAACTTTAACGGCCTTTGCAACAGTATTGGGGATATCGTGAAATTTAAGGTCCAGAAATACCTGGAAGCCCCGGTCAACCAGCGTTTTCACCAGGTCTGGACCAGCGGCAGTAAACAGCTCCTTACCAACTTTGACCCGACACAGCGACGGATCGAGCTGATCTGCCATTGCCAGTGCAGACTCAGCATTGTCGTAATCCAGAGCAACGATAACCGGAGAAGAAACTTTAGACTGCAAGAAAAACCTCATTCATTTCAAAAGCCGCCCCGACCAGGCCGTCAGCCCGGTGAGCAGGACAGTCATTACTTTACTCGCCCTCAATCCCCTTAACGGAGCGTACCGAATCCCAGTGCTTGCAGCTCGGACACAACCAGTGCAACTGATTACCCGAAAACCCACAATTGCTACACCGGTAGTGAGGGCGGCTCGCTATAAGCTGGTCGATTAATGTCTTGAGTAGAGAGAGATTCTCTCTCGCCCTACCCTCTGTACTATCAATATGGAGGTCGAGAAAGCGTCCCAACCCCCTCAAAGACGGGCGCAGCGCCAGCTGCTTCCCCATAAATGCAGCCGCTGCAGCCTCGCTATCCTGCTGCTGAATACGCTCAGTCAGGGCAATCAATACACTATTAGAGGGGTGCTCTTTCAAAAGGGATTCAAGATAGCGATCCAACCCCTTGCCATCCCCTAAATCCCCATAACAAGTAATCAACAACTCAAGGATTTCAGGAATATAGTCCGGGCTCTGCTTGGGGATCCGCTGCAAAACCTTAATGGCCTCTCTTGGCTTACCAAGCAGATATTCGAGGCGACCCCACAGCAAATTTGCCCGCACTGAGCTGCGCTCATAACTCAGGGCAGAATCGATATGCTTCCTCGCACTTAGGTAATCCTTTGCCGCTATTGACTCCTCTGCCAATTCGCAGCAAAAATGAGCCTGAACCGGGGCCCAGTCAGCCGAGAGGCGCTTGAACCGTCGGCCATGCAACAGGTTTACAGCATGGATCGCTTTAGCCCATTCCCTTTCATCCCGGTAGACTTCAATCAGACGCTCAAGGCTAACAGCCTTTAACTCCTGAGAAGTCTCAACCAGCTCTTGTAGCAGACGTTCAGCTCTATCCAGCCAGCCAGCAGAAATATAGTCACAGGCAAGTTCAAGTTGAGCTTTGTTTTGACTAACTCTGGACAAGCTCGGGCGCCCGAGTAAATTTTGATGGACTCGAATCGCCTGATCGTACTCCCCTCTTCGGCGCAACAGACTTCCAAGAGCCAGGTGGGTGTCAAAAGTAGCCTGACTTACTTCCAAAGAGTCAATAAATTTATCGATGGTATCGTCGTGGCGCTCACTCAATAAATAGTTCAAACCCTGGGCATAAGACCTCACCAGCGCATGCTCTTGCTCACTATAATCCGCCACTTTCTTTTTGGCGCTGCCTCGCCCCAGCACCCAGCCGATCGCGATTGCCGCAAGCAGGAAAAAGAAATAGGTAAAATCGAGCAAATCAGTCTCCAGAAGCCTTGCGGTGGGCGGTGTGTAATTCCCGCTCCATTTTCTTCAATTGCTTCTCGAGCGACCGCACTTGGCGACGCTTGGCATAAACAGGCTGTAGGCTAACGACAAAACCCAGCAACAACCCCAGCAACAAGAAACCAATCAACCAAAAGCCTACACTTCCTGCCGGCAGTTGATAGCCCACAATATTTGGCTTGATAGTCTCCGGATTGGCAACTGCGAAATAAATCCCCAAGGCGATGCAAAGCAGGGCGACGACCCCATAGACGATGCGTGTCAGCCAACGCAAAAATGACAAGGGAACCTCCACGTTCCACAAAAACTTTATCGATTAACGACGAAGCTCACCCCGATTAATGGCAGTATTTATACTGCTGCCAGGGAATCTAATCATACTTCGATACTCGCCTCATCGTGCATACTTCGATTCACTCTGTCGCGCAACTCTTTGCCAGGTTTGAAATGCGGGACATATTTCCCGGCGAGATCAACCGCGTCCCCAGTTTTGGGATTCCGGCCCGTACGCGGAGCTCGATAGTGAAGAGAAAAGCTACCAAAGCCGCGTATCTCTATACGCTCACCCTGAGACAGGGCATCTGACATGGTGTCGAGCACCACTTTTACCGCCAGCTCTACATCCTTAACTGGCAGCTGATCCAACCTCAACGCAATCCTTTCGATCAGTTCGGACTTGGTCATGCGCTCCGCAACCTTTGTAAGTCATTGATTATTCTGGAGTAGAGCACCAATCATCTAATAGAAAGCCGGACTGGGCAACCCCAGTCCGGCTTTCGAGTCACTCCAAATGATCCATTTGGAGCTGTGAACACTCAAAGACAATTAGTCTTTGTTGTTCATTTGCGCCTTAATCAGGTCACCGATAGTAGCGGGCTGAACTTGTTCAGACTGCTTCTTGCTGTGATCCTTGATAGCTTGCTTCTCGTCGTCCTGGTCTTTGGCTTTGATAGACAGGCTGATCACGCGGTTCTTGCGATCCACACTGGTGATCTTAGCTTCTACTTCTTCGCCTTCTTTCAGAACGTTGCGAGCATCTTCAACCTTGTCGCGACTGATTTCAGAAGCGCGCAGTACGCCTTCTACTTCGTCCGCCAGGGTGATTACTGCTTGCTTAGCGTCAACTTCCTTAACAGTACCTACAACGATGCTGCCGCGATCGCTGGTGGTAACGTAGTCGGAGAACGGATCGGACTCCAACTGCTTGATGCCCAGGGAGATACGCTCACGCTCGGAATCGATGCCCAGGATAACAGTCTCGATTTCGTCGCCTTTCTTGAACTTGCGAACAGCTTCTTCGCCAGCTTCGTTCCAGGAGATGTCGGACAGGTGAACCAGACCGTCGATGCTGCCGTCGAGACCAATGAAGATACCGAAGTCAGTGATGGACTTGATCTTACCGGAGATCTTGTCGCCCTTAGCAAATTTACGCGCGAAGGCATCCCACGGATTTTCCTGGCACTGCTTGATACCCAGGGAGATACGACGACGCTCTTCGTCGATATCCAGGATCATCACCTCTACCTCGTCGCCAACCTGGACAACTTTGGACGGGTGAATGTTCTTGTTGGTCCAATCCATTTCGGAAACGTGTACCAGACCTTCCACACCTTCTTCCAGCTCGGCAAAGCAGCCGTAGTCGGTCAGGTTGGTTACAACCGCCTTCACGCGGCTGTTCTCTGGGTAACGCTGCTTGATGGATACCCAAGGATCTTCGCCCAACTGCTTCAGGCCAAGGGATACACGGCTGCGCTCGCGGTCGAACTTCAGTACTTTTACTTCGATCTCGTCGCCAACGTTCACGATCTCGCTCGGGTGCTTGATGCGCTTCCAAGCCATATCGGTGATGTGCAGCAGGCCGTCGATGCCGCCCAGGTCTACGAAAGCACCGTAGTCGGTCAGGTTCTTCACGATACCCTTGACGCTCATGCCTTCCTGCAGGCTTTCCAGCAGAGCTTCACGCTCTTCGGAGGTGGCAGCTTCCATAACGGCGCGGCGGGAAACAACTACGTTGTTGCGCTTGGAGTCCAGCTTGATAACTTTGAACTCGAGCTCTTTACCTTCCAGGTGCGCGGTGTCGCGAACCGGACGAACGTCAACCAGAGAGCCGGGCAGGAACGCACGGATATTGGCAACATCAACAGTAAAGCCACCTTTAACCTTACCGCTGATAACACCTTTAACCACTTCGTCAGCTGCGTGAGCTGCGTCGAGGATTTTCCAGGCTTCAGCGCGCTTGGCTTTTTCGCGGGACAGACGGGTTTCACCGAAACCGTCTTCTACAGCTTCCAGGGCAACCTGTACTTCGTCGCCCACCTGCAGCTCAACTTCACCTTTATCGTTGGCGAATTGTGCAGCAGGGATAACGCCTTCAGACTTCAGGCCCGCGTGAACGGTAACCCAGTCTTTATCTACGTCGATTACAACACCAGTAACAATTGCGCCCGGTGCCATTTCAACGCTTTTCAGGCTCTCTTCAAATAGATCAGCAAAGCTCTCGCTCATTACATTACCTATAGTGCTGGGTCCAGCCGTTGGTAACTGTTAAGTCTAGTCAACCGCCAGCCGCGACCCCAACCGCGCTGCCAGCACGCGGGTCGGATTACGATAACGGCCGGGCGATTCTGGCTGATCCCGGCCGCTGTCGTTAGAAAACTATTTACCGCCCGAACTTCAGGGTGAAATACGGTCCTGAACCAAATCGAGCACTTTTCGGAGGACTTCATCGATACCCACCCCCGTACTATCCAGCTCAACCGCATCCTCAGCGGGAGCCAGGGGGAGGCTTTTCTGTTCATATCCTGTGCATCTCGGGCACGGATGTCCTCCAGCAGGTCGCGGAGGCTAACAGAAACCCCCTTCTCCTGCAACTGAGCGAAACGCCTGTTAGCGCGCTCCTCAGCGCTGGCGGTTAGGTAAACCTTGACCGGCGCGTCGGGAAACACGGTAGTGCCCATATCCCGACCATCGGCAACCAAGCCGGGGGCTTGACGGAAGTCCCGCTGGCGCTGCAGCAGCGCTGCCCGCACTCCGGGAATTGCCGCGACCTTGGAAGCGGCCATGCTTACCCGCTCCATACGGATATCTGCGGTGACGTCACTCTCTTCCAGCCACACCTGCAACTGACCGGCACTCACGGTAAAGCGCACATCGAGATCTTTCGCCAATTCGGTCAGCAACTTGTCATTGGAGAGGTCAACTTCCTTATTAAGTGCGGCCAAAGCTGCAGCCCGATAAAGGGCCCCGGAGTCCAACAAGGAAAATTTCAGGCGATCAGCCAAAAGCTTTGCAATGGTCCCCTTGCCCGAACCACTGGGACCATCAATGGTAACTACTGGTGGCAACCCGTTTGTATCACTCATATTATCTATACAACTCAACATCTCTGGCGGATGCGCTCAAACGAATCACAACCGCCCAAACCTGAATGTCCGTGTCACGCCAACTGCAACTTGAGACCCGCGCCCGTTGCCAGTTCGGCAAAGTTCGGGAATGAGGTCGCCACATTGGCGCAGTGAAGGATGCGGATTGTATCCTTTGCGCGCAGCGATGACACTGCAAACGCCATAGCAATACGGTGATCCCCCAAGCTATCGACGGTGCCTCCAGAAAATACCGCACCCTCTTTGCAGCCCTGGATCACGATACCGTCCGGTGTTGGCTCAGCTTTTACCCCAAGTGCAATCAAGCCATTTGCCATCGCCTGAATCCGGTCACTCTCTTTGACCCGCAACTCCTCCGCACCAGTCAGGACGGTCTCACCTTCTGCACAAGCTGCCGCAACAAACAATGCAGGAAACTCATCAATCGCCAGGGGTACCTGATCCTCAGGGATGCGAATTCCCTTCAAGGGCGCATAGCGAACACGAATATCCGCCACCGGCTCACCGCCCACTTCGCGCATATTCAGCAATTCGACATTGCCGCCCATTGCACGGAGGATATTGATAACCCCATCGCGGGTGGGATTGATCCCCACATGCTCCAGCACAACATCGGAACCGGGAGAGATAGCGGCAGCAACCATAAAGAATGCGGCTGAAGAAATATCGGCAGGCACATCGATGCGACAGGATTTCAGTGAGCCACCGCCCACCAACTTAGCCTGAGCACCATCCCGCTCCACCTTATAACCAAAGCCCTGCAACATGCGCTCGGTATGATCTCTAGTGGGCGCCGGCTCAACGGTAGACGTTTGACCCTCACTATAGAGCCCAGCCAGCAATACCGCTGATTTCACCTGGGCACTGGCCATCGGCAGCGGGTAATCGATCCCTTTCAACGCACTACTACCCTTAATCAAAAGCGGCGGACGACCTTCCGGGCCAGTCTCAATATTTGCACCCATCTCACGCAGGGGGTTAGCCACGCGATTCATCGGGCGCTTTGACAGGGACTCATCGCCAGTGAGTGTTACGTCGAAATCCTGCCCGGCAAGCAATCCAGCCAACAGGCGCATGGAGGTCCCGGAGTTACCGAGATATAGCGGTCCGGGTGGTGCCTGCAAGCCATTAAGACCCACGCCATGAATTACAACCCGACCGTTGTCCGGCCCCTCAATTACAACCCCCATATCGCGGAAAGCCTGCAGGGTTGCCAGTGCATCCTCACCCTCCAGAAAGCCCTCAACTTCTGTAACTCCCTCGGCCAGGGAGCCCAGCATAATTGAGCGGTGCGACATGGATTTGTCCCCCGGCACCCTGAGCTTGCCATTTACAGCATCGCCCGGCTGCACGATAAAAGTAATCTCTTGTTCTTGCATAGGTTCCGAATACGCTTGTTTTGCCAACATTTTGGTAAAGTGATCCCGTGCCGCTTTGGCGCGGGTAAAAACCCCCATCAGGGCTGCGCTATCACCGGAGGCAATAGCGTCGCGCAGGGAAGAAAGGTTGAGGCTGTATAGGTCGATAGCCTTTAAGATGGCATCCCGATTGGCGAGCATAATATCTCGCCACATCACCGGATCACTGGAAGCGATACGAGTAAAGTCACGGAAGCCTCCCGCCGCATAGCGGAAGATATTTTCGTTTTCCGCATCGTGGGCCAAAGTGTCCACAAGGCTAAAAGCGATGACATGGGGAAGATGGCTCGTAGCAGCCAGAACCTCGTCGTGCTCCTCCACTGACATTGTCAGGGGCTCAGCTCCCACGGCCTGCCATGCTCGCTCCACAAGCTGCAAATGAGCAGCCCCTGTATTCGCAAGCGGCGTCAGGATAATGCGGTGATCCCTATAGAGGTCATCTCTCGCCGCGGTAACACCACTTTTTTCAGAACCAGCGATTGGGTGCCCTGGCACCAGAAAACCTGGAGCACTCCCCCACACTTTCTCTGCCGCTGTCACCACGCTACCTTTTACGCTGGCACCATCTGTCACAGCGACTCCCGCCGGCAGGTGTTCTTTCAGCTGCGCGAATACAGACTCAATCGCCAGTGTCGGCACAGCCACAAACACCAAATCGCCCGGCTCCAGCTGCGGCAATACCAGCTCGAGACTGGTGCTGGCCCGATCAACAATACCGAGCGCCCTAGCTTCATCGCAGACACTCTCTTCCAGAGCGACCCCGATAACCTCTCGGCAAGCCCTGGCAGCTTTCAGTGCTAGGGCAAAGCTCCCCCCAATTAAACCGATCCCAACAACCAGCAGTCGGCCAATTTGAGCTTGCCCCATCACAGCACTCCGCGAGGGTAGGAACCCAGCACTTTCAGATCTGAGGCACAGCCTCCAACCTCTTTTAGCGCCTCGGCAATTCCCTGGGTATCGCGGTGGCCGCTAAAATCGATAAAGAACACATAGGTCCAATTGCCAGACTGCGATGGCCGGGTCTCTACCCGGGTCAAATCGACGCTGTAGCGACGAAACGGCTCCAGGAGATCGTGCAGAGCACCTGGCTCATTGCGCATTGATACCATCAATGAGGTCTTATCATCCCCACTCGCAGGCACTTGCTGGGTACCAATAATCAAGAAGCGGGTGGAATTATCCGGGCGATCTTCTATTTTCTCCGACAGCACCTTCAGCCCGTAGAGTTCCGCTGCCATATCGCCAGCTATCGCCGCAGCATTCCACTCACCCTTAACGCGCTTGGCCGCATCCGCATTGCTGGCAACTGCAACACGCTCCACATTTGGATAATGGGCATCAAGCCATTTGCGGCACTGCGCCAGACTCTGCGCATGGGAATAAATACGAGTGATTGACTCTGGGCGCGTTACATCTGAGATCATCAAGTGATGATGGATACGCAGCTCCACCTCACCGCAGATACTCAGGTTGGAGTGCATAAAGTTGTCCAGGGTGTGATTGATCACCCCTTCGGTAGAGTTTTCTACCGGCACAACACCGTAACTGACGGCACCTGCTTCTACCTCACGGAAAACTTCATCAATTGCCGCCAGCGGCCGGCTCTGGGCAGAGTTGCCGAAGTGCTTTAATGCCGCCTGCTGGGTAAAGGTACCCTCAGGGCCCAGGTAGGCCACTTTGACGGGCTCTTCCAAGGCCAGGCAGGCCGACATAATTTCGCGAAACAGTCGCGCCATTTCTTCATCAGTCAGCGGGCCATTATTGCGCTCCATAGCCTTGCGCAGCACTTGTGCTTCACGCTCCGGCCGATAATAGAGAGCATCCTCGCCAGTAGCTTTCTTAACCTCTGCAACCTCCAGGGCGCAGCGAGCCCGCTCACTAATTAAGCGAGCAATCTCTCCATCAATACTGTCGATCTGATTGCGCAGTTCCAGCAGTCGCTGGTCACCACTCACAGTTTCCTCTGCCATTCGTTTATCTACTTTCTCTAGAAATCATCAAGATTGAATTAACCACCTAAGCCTTGCGCGCTTCAAAATCCGCCATAAATGCCACAAGCGCCTCCACTGCCTCCATGGGAACGGCGTTATATAGCGACGCGCGCATACCACCCACAGAGCGGTGCCCCTTTAAGCTCAACAAACCCGCTCCTTCTGACTCAATCAAAAACTGCTTATCCAGGCGGTCGTCGGCCAACACAAAGGGCACATTCATGCGGGAGCGACTTCCCTCCTCAACCGGACTGGAGAAAAAGTCACTGCTGTCGAGGAAGTCGTACAGCATTTTGGATTTAGCATCGGCCTGCTTAGCCATCGCATCAACACCCCCCTGATCTTTCAACCATTGAAAGACAAGACCAGATAAGTACCATGCGAAAGTAGGTGGCGTGTTATCCATAGAGCCCGCTTCTGCCGCCACCTTCCAGCTCAAACTGCGAGGAATATTTTCCAGTGAGCGATCGAGTAAATCATCCCGAATCAAGGCTACAGCGATACCTGAGGGGCCAATATTTTTCTGCGCGCCGGCATAGATAACGCCGAACTTTTCCACCTCAATCGGTTGAGACAAAATAGTTGAGGACATATCCGCCACTAGCGGGCACTCCACTTCCGGCACATAGCCAAACTCAACACCGCCAATCGTCTCGTTGGGGGTATAGTGGAAATAAGCCGCATCACCACTCGACTGCCAACTGTCTGCCGCAGGTGCATAGCTGAAGTTGCGATCCTCACTGGATGCAACCACATTTACCTCACCGTAGCGACGAGCTTCTTTGATCGCTTTGGCCGCCCAACTACCGGAGTGTATAAATTCAGCTTTGGATGAACCGGCACCGAGAAGATTCCAGGGCACGGCACTGAATTGCCCAGTTGCCCCGCCCTGAAGAAACAACACTTTGTAGTTGCTCGGCACACTGAGCAGATCGCGGAGGTCCTGTTCGGCCCGCTCAGCTACCTCAACAAACTCTGGAGAGCGGTGGCTGACCTCCATTACAGAGCAACCGAGCCCTTGCCAATCGAGCAACTCCCTTTGCGCCCGCTCCAGTACGGGCTGCGGTAAAGCGGCAGGGCCTGCACAGAAATTAAACTTCCTCATGAGCTGATTTCCACAATACAAAAAAGGTTTCAAATACAACTAGATGTGTCTACGCACAAATTGCCATTCAGGGGGATAGATATCGCGCCTTTAGCGTTTTTCGTGGGAGCCAAAGGCAAAAAAGGCCGCGATAAACGCAGCCTTTCTTAGTGGTCTGGAGCGGTGGGTCACTCTTCCCCACCGTTTTCTTCACCGTCATCTTCGGTCTCTTCAATGCGACCGAGACCAACCAGCTTCTCGCCAGTCTTCAGGCGAATCACTCGCACCCCCTGCGTGTTGCGCCCAAGTACAGAGACTTCATCAACACGGGTACGCACCAGAGTGCCCTGATCGGAGATCAACATCATCTCCTCACCTGGGTGCACCTGACAGGCCCCAACCAAGGCACCGTTACGTTCACTCTCCGCGATCGCAATAACACCCTGGGTACCGCGTCCCTTGGTGGGGAATTCGCTGATAGCTGTGCGCTTACCGTAACCATTCTCAGTAGCCATCATCACAGAGCCCCCCTCTTCAGGGATAACCATAGCGATAACCTGCTGACCTTCCTGCATACGAATACCGCGAACACCACGGGAAACACGGCCCATAGAGCGCACATTGGACTCGGAGAAGCGCGCTGCCTTACCGGCGCTGGTAAACAGCGCTACATCGCGCTCACCATCGGTAATCGCAGTGGCTACCAGGCGATCGCCCTCCTCCAGCTCAATTGCACGCAAACCAACACTGCGGGGGCGGGCAAAAGCGGTGAGGGGGGTTTTCTTCACGGTGCCATTGGCAGTGGTGAAGAAGATAAAGTGATTTTCGTCGTACTCAGACACCGGCATCATGCTACTGATACGCTCGCCCTCTTCCAGGGGCAGCATATTAACCATTGGGCGACCACGGGAGGCTCGGCCAGCGGTAGGCACTTCGTAGACTTTCAACCAGTACACCTTGCCCTTATTGGAGAAGCACAGAAGGGTGTCATGGGAGTTAGCGATCAATAGATGCTCGACGAAGTCCTCGTCTTTTACCTGGGTCGCGGATTTACCCATACCGCCACGGCGCTGGGCCTGGTAATCGGTCAGAGGCTGGCTCTTGGCGTAACCACCGTGGGAGATAGTTACTACCTTGTCTTCCGGGGTAATCAGGTCTTCAACAGTCAGATCCTGGCGAGACGCAACGATATCGGTACGACGCTCATCGTTAAAGTCCTTTGACAGCTGCTCTAACTCTTCGCGGATCACTTCCATCAGACGCTCGAAGCTACCGAGGATATGCAGATATTCAGCAATCTGCTCCAGTCGATCCTGGTATTCTGCCAGCAGCTTATCGTGCTCCATACCCGTCAGGCGGTGCAGGCGCAATTCAAGAATTGCCTGGGCCTGGGCCGGGGACAAGTAGTAAGAATCGTCGCGCAAACCAAATTCTTGCGGCAGATCATCTGGACGGCAGGCATCAGCACCAGCCCGCTCCAGGAACTGCTGTACATTGCCCACAGGCCAGCCTTTAGCCAGCAACGCCTCGCGGGCATCTGCCGGTGTGGCGGAAGATTTGATCAGCTCGATTACCGGATCGATATTGGCGATGGCAATCGCCAGACCTTCCAGAATATGACCGCGCTCGCGGGCTTTACGCAACAGGTAGACCGTACGGCGGGTAACGACTTCCTGGCGGTGGCGAATAAAGTGCTCGAGCAGCTCTTTGAGGTTCAATACCTTGGGCTGGCCATCGACCAGGGCCACCATATTGATACCGAAGACGCTTTCCAGCTGGGTCTGGGAATAGAGGTTATTCAGAACCACATCACCCAGCTCTCCCCGCTTAAGCTCAATCACTACGCGCAAGCCGTCTTTGTCGGACTCATCGCGCAGCTCAGAGATACCCTCGATCTTTTTCTCTTTCACCAGCTCAGCAATACGCTCGATCAAGCGCGCCTTATTCAGCTGGAAGGGGATCTCAGTAATAATGATGGTTTCGCGATTGGTCTTGTCATCGCGGATCACATCTGCTTTGGCTCGCACATAAATGCGCCCACGGCCAGTGCGGTAAGCAAGGAGAATACCGGCGCGGCCATTGATGATGGCGCCCGTGGGGAAGTCCGGCCCGGGGATGTACTCCATCAGGTCGTCGACGGTCAACTCGGAATTATTGATCAGAGCCAGGCAAGCCTTGATCACCTCACCCAGGTTATGGGGAGGAATATTGGTGGCCATACCCACCGCAATACCGGAGGAACCATTGACCAAGAGGTTCGGCACACGCGAAGGCAATACCTCCGGCATTTGCTCGGAGCCATCGTAGTTATCGACAAAATTAACAGTTTCTTTATCGAGGTCGGACAGCAGTTCGTGGGCCAACTTATCCATACGAATCTCGGTGTATCGCATGGCAGCTGGACTGTCACCATCGATAGAGCCGAAGTTACCCTGGCCATCTACCAAGGTGTAACGCATAGAAAACGGCTGCGCCATACGCACAATAGTGTCGTAGACCGCAGTGTCTCCGTGCGGGTGATACTTACCGATTACATCACCAACGACACGCGCTGATTTCTTGTACGGTTTATTCCAGTCGTTTTTAAGCTCGCTCATCGCGTAAAGCACGCGGCGGTGTACCGGCTTGAGGCCATCGCGTACATCCGGCAGTGCGCGCCCGACAATCACGCTCATGGCATAGTCGAGATAAGACTGCTTGAGTTCTTCTTCGATATTAATCGGAGAGATTTCTTTGGCTAATTCGCCCATGGCTTACGGCGTTCCTTTTATAGCGCGGGCGTACGTACTGTGCCCGGGATAAGCGGGCGATTCTACCATAGTTTGAGATGTTTGGAGCCGCAGGACTATGAGATATAAAACTGCAACCCAAACCACAGTTGTCGCCCCCTTTGACTGCGGCTACAGTAAAACACCCCCACAGCAGCCACCAGATAAGTCCTCATGCAACAAGCTGTCGATACCCTGATCCACGCACGCTGGATCATACCCGTCGTACCCGAGAAAAAAGTGTACGAAAATTGTTCGCTCGCAATAGAAAAGGGCAAAATCTCTGCCCTGGTACCCACAGCTGAGGCCTCAATTCGTTTTAGGGCAACAGATGAAGTCGACCTGGGGCAACACGCACTAATTCCAGGGTTAATTAATACTCACAACCATGCGCCCATGACGCTATTGCGCGGCTACGCTGATGACCGCCCCCTTAAAGAGTGGCTGGAGCAGCACATCTGGCCGACAGAGCAACGCTGGGTCGGTCCGCAATTTGTAGCTGACGGCAGCCGGCAAGCGATTGCCGAGATGCTGCGCTCTGGTACTACTACTTTTTCTGATCAGTACTTCTTCCCAGAAGCCGTCGCCATTGCTGCGCGGGAGAGCGGAATCAGGGCCCATATCGCCTTCCCCGTGCTGGATGCCCCAACCCCCTGGAGCCGCAATAGCGATGAGGCCCTGCACAAAGGATTGGCGTTACGCGATGATTACCGTGCGCACGATCGAATTGAGGTGGTATTTGCACCCCACGCCCCCTATACGGTGGGAGATAAAACACTGGAAAAAATTGCAGTCTGCTCTGCCGAAGCGCAGATCCCCATGCAAATGCACCTCCACGAGACCCGCGCTGAAGTTGAAAGCGCCCTGAACGCTAATGGAGAGCGGCCCACCGAACGGCTATTCCGCCTTGGGCTGCTGGGGCCGCAGACACTTTGTGTACATATGGTGGCCACTAATCAACGAGACATTGAGCTAGTGAGTTCAAGTGGCGCCCATGTTTCTCACTGCCCATCATCTAATCTCAAGCTCGCCTCAGGCTTCTGCCCAGCCTATGACATGCTGGAAGCCGGCATCAACGTATCCCTTGGCACCGATGGCGCTGCGAGCAATAACACCCAAGACCTGTTCTCCGAAGCCAACACAGCCGCACTACTGGCAAAAGCTGTTAGCGGGAACGCAACAGCCCTACCCGCGCATCAGACACTGAGCATGGCGACCATCAACGGAGCCAAAGCACTGGGAATTGAAGATATAACCGGAAGCCTGGAAGTAGGCAAAAGCGCAGACATTGCTGCTATCAATCTCGGCGGTCTAGAACAGCAGCCTTTGCATGACCCAGTGTCCCAGTTGATTTATGCCAACGGAGGACACAATGTCAGCGATGTCTGGGTTGCAGGGCGACAACTTTTAAAGGAGCGCCAGCTACAAACCTTAAACGAAACTGAGGTTATCCAGCGGGCGCAAATATGGCGTGATAGAATCAGCGGAAATTTACGCTAGATAACTGATTCCGGCCCAATCACTGAAAAATGCCGGTTACGAGCGACGGAGTTTGCAGAGAAGTTCATGAGCAATGTAGATCCCTCAGAAATCGCCAAATTTGAGCAACTTGCCAGCCGCTGGTGGGACAAGGAAGGCGAGTTCAAACCACTACACGAAATCAATCCACTACGCGCAAATTACATTGACGGGCATGCTCCGGTTGCCGGTAAGAAGCTCCTCGATGTGGGCTGTGGTGGTGGCATCCTGGCTGAAGCCATGGCGCAGAGGGGAGCCGATGTCACTGGTATCGATCTAGGGGAAGCCCCACTCAATGTCGCCAAACTCCACGCCCTCGAAAGTGGCGTCAGCGTCAATTATCGCAAAGTGGCAGTAGAGGACCTGGCAGAAGAAGCGCCCGAGAGCTTTGATATTGTTACCTGCCTGGAGATGCTTGAGCATGTACCAGACCCCTCTTCTGTCATTCGCGCCTGCGCAAAACTTGTAAAACCTGGCGGCAAGCTATTTTTCTCTACGATCAACCGCACCCCTAAAGGGTGGCTGTTTGCCGTAGTCGGAGCAGAATATGTCCTACGCTTACTGCCCAAGGGCACTCATGAATACAGCAAGTTTATCCGCCCCTCAGAAATGGGCGCCTGGCTGCGCGATGAGTCCCTGGAAGCGCACGATATAACCGGTATGACTTATAACCCGGTTACCCGAAGCTACAAATTGAACCCCCGGGATGTCGACGTCAATTATTTGATGTATGCCAGCAAACCAGAATAAGTGAACTGCAAAATGAAAGCCGTTTTATTTGACCTGGATGGTACCCTGCTTGATACAGCGCCAGATTTTATTGTTGTATTAAATCAACTGCGCCAACAGGAACAGTTACCTCCACTGCCTGACGAGACGATCCGGGGAACTGTATCCAATGGTTCCAGGGCGCTAGTCACATTGGGGTTTAACAAAGAAGAAGGTGACCCCGCCTTCCCAGGATTATTGCAAAGGTTGCTGGACCTCTACTTGGCACATCTTGCAGAGAAGACGACCACTTTCCCCGGTATCGACAATCTGCTCGACAACCTGGTTGAAAAAAACCTTCCCTGGGGGATTGTCACCAATAAACCGGAGGCCTACACCACTCCTCTGATGGAGGCTTTTACCCATCTACCGCCAGCCTCTGCAATTGTTTGCCCTGACCACGTCAGCAAATCCAAGCCGGACCCCGAGCCCCTATTTTTAGCCTGCAGCCAGATTGGCTGCGCTCCCGCTGAAGCAATTTATATCGGCGACCACAAGCGCGATATCATCGCCGGCCAAAAGGCTGGTATGCCAACTATCGCTTGCGGGTATGGTTATATTGACTCTACAGACAACCCCGCCAATTGGGGGGCAGACCACCTGGTAAATTCCGCCAATGAAATTTGGCCCCTTCTAGAACAACACTATTTTTGAAACTTGAAGCAATACCGGGCACCCAAGCCCGGTGACAGTATCGGGATATTTCATGTCAGACTTTGTTGGCGACTATCAAGCGCCCTCCGACCTATTAAAGAGCAAAATTATTCTTATCACCGGTGCCGGAGACGGCATAGGTAAAACTGCAGCAAAGACTTTTGCCGCTTACGGGGCGACAGTAATTTTGCTAGGCCGTACAACTCCCAAGTTAGAAGCAGTCTATGACGAAATCGAGGCTGCCGGTGGACCACAGCCGGCTATTTTCCCCATGGACCTGGGTACGGCAAAAATAGAGGATTTCGAGAGCCTCGCAGAAGCTATTCGCAACGAGTTTGGCCGCCTGGATGGACTCCTGCACAATGCCGGCCTGCTCGGGCAACGCACCCCTATCGGCAATTACAATTTCAACACTTGGCAACAGGTAATGCAGGTGAATGTTAATGCGGCATTTGGACTAACAAAGGCAATGCTGCCCCTGCTAGAGGAATCAGAAGCCGGCTCTGTTGTCTTTACAAGCTCCAGCGTTGGGGTTAAAGGGAGAGCCTATTGGGGGGCCTATTCAGTATCGAAGTTTGCCACTGAAGGGCTGATGCAGGTACTCGCCGATGAACTGGAAGGGGTTTCCAATACCCGGGTTAACTCCCTAAACCCAGGGGCAACCCGTACAACAATGCGAGCAACTGCCTACCCAGCAGAAAACCCTCAGTCGGTAACCTCTGCAGAAGATATTATGCCCACCTATCTCTATTTAATGGGCAGAGACAGTAACGGAGTTAGTGGGAAGCACTTCAGCGCCCAGAAGAAATAGAGATCCTGCCCCATGGACAAGAATCTGAGCTTCGTTCTCAGACGCTTGTCCATGCAGTTCTTGATTGGCATCGTACTCGGTAGCTAATTAACTATTCACCGAAGCCCTTTTCATCACCATCTTTTGCACCTGAGCCCTCTCCAACTGGCGGCATATGCTCCGGAGCATCGGCAAATACATCACCTTCAAACTCCATCATATGCGAGCCATCAAACAACTCTATATCTTGAGCGTCTCCCGAGTATTGGTTGTAGTCAACAGACTGATCATCACGCTCACTAAGCATGATCTCCACAGCATAAGCTGCAGACCGATCAGACACCGCGAGACTTATTCCTTCGCAAGACACATACCCAATCACAACAGCAAGCAATGCTGCAGGTGTTAGCAACCCCTTCATCTTTCCACCCCTGGATAGTTAAATTTTATGGTTTCTTGATTATTGATAGTTTTCAGGCTTTAGAGGGATAGTTAGTCATCCCCCAACTACAATCCTGTCTCAGTATCTCAAATAAATTAGCCTTAAAGCTGCTTCTCAGGTCATCTGTGCTATTGCGCAAATTCTTTCATGTTGGCAAGCTGAAAAGTGTGAGCGTTTTCCCAAATCTATTTGTTCACGCCGACTATGTCAGGCAGAATAAAAGTCATAATTAGCAAATAAGTCGACACCTTGAATTATGAAAGCCTTCATCATTTTTGCCTTACTAATACTTTCCTCCTCGCCAATATTTGCGGATTCATTAAAGAACCAAGTCAAATCCTGCTCTGAAATTAAACCCCAGGAAGGTCGACTCACATGCTATGACCAGATCGCCAACTCCCTCGATCAACAAGAAGTTAAGGAGTTTGGCCAAGAACAAAAACGGATAGCTGAAGAGGCCCCCAACCAAATTGAGGCGGAAATAGTCGCAATCCAAATGGCCGCACACCAAAAACGAATGATTTCCCTCAATAACGGCCAAATTTGGAAACAAAATGACTCGAAAGGAGTAAATTGGAAAATAGGCGACCTTGTAGTCGTTGAGAGGGCCATGTTCGGCTCCTTTTTTATGAAACCTGCCGACGGTGGGCCAAAGCTTCGTGTGAAACGCATCAAGTAACATTCCGCGCTCCTCCCGGTGGGTGTTTTCACCCACCCCGCCCCATCACTTCAGTAATCCCTCCCCCTGATTTCAACCAACCCGAGCATTTCCACCAGCTCTCTTCTATAGTGAGAAAGGAATAGGCGCCAAAAGCGCCTGAGAGACTAAACAGCGTGTAGTACTTACACAGCCAACAAAGGTTTAAGCACTTGTCCCGAGAACATTTTTACTCAAGGGATGAAGAATGGCTGAAGGATACAGGCGAACCACTCTCTGACTCCTGCCAGGGTGCCAGCGAGCCCGACCCTCAAGTCGAGCGAGACCCTGACTCGGAAGAGATTCATGCAGCGGGTGATACCCTCTCCGAGAGCGGCACCACCCCAATGCAAAGCTATCTCAAGCACCTCTACCGGCTTGAGCTATTAACTCCGGAGGAAGAGCACAGTACCACCTGTCTATTACGCGACCTGGAAGAAAAGCTCATTTCCAACCTTCAGGAGAGCGGCACCGAGTTGGTCCAGCTACGCAGCGAAGGAGTGGAGCAGCGCGGAAGTACAGGCGCCTACGACCATGGACTTATAATTGCCCACACTGAAATCCTGCTTACCAGCAATTTCCTGGATAGGCGCGGTCGCAGCAGGCTGACCGGGCTCCTACAGCGCTTTCAAAAACAGAGGAAAAAACTAATCCAATGTAATCTGCGCCTGGTTATTGCCATCGCAAAACGTTTTCGCAATCCATCAGTTCCCTTTATCGATTTAATTCAAGAAGGCAATGTTGGATTAATGAAAGCCATTGAGCGATTCAAACCACAAATGGGATACCGCTTTTCGACCTATGCCTACTGGTGGATTCAGCAAGAAATTCAATTAGCTTTAAGGCGCAACGAAGATCTTGTCCGACAACCAGCCAATGTCCAGGATGATTTAAGAGCGATTTACAGAGCCATTGGTGAAGTGCGCGCTCAGGGGCAACCTGCATCCGATGACAATCTGGCCCGCCACACAGGACTAGATATTGAGAGAATCCAGAGCTTATTAAAACTCCCAGGACCAACTGGGTCTCTCGATGACCCAGTCGCAGACGACCAGAGCAGTACCCGACTGGACTACGCACCTGCTGATGAACTTTACAATACCGATGAGCTTGTAACTAACCAGGAGCTAGCTCAACGCCTCCGTGAAGCTGTTGCCCGCCTCCCCGCACGACAAAGGACAGTCCTCAACTTGCGGTATGGATTAATTTCTGACAAAGATTGCTCTTTTCGAGTTATTGGCGAGCAATTGGGGCTTAGTCAGGAGCGCGCGCGACAACTTCATTCTGACGCACTTCGACAATTGAAGCGGCAGTGGCGTTAGAAAAGGAAGAAGTCGATGGCAAGCCTCTCCTGAGAGCTTGCCATCGAACCCTTTCCCACTAGTCTTTAAAACAGTTCTATCAGTTAGTACTGCGAAGTTATGCGTAAGTTAGCGGTCTTCAACGAAAAATACTGTGCCTTTAAATGCTGTACCTATTTTTTTGTCGGCGGACTACTTCTAGCCCCACCGACCCAAGCAGAATCCGAGCTCATCGCAAGCGCAGGTAAAGGGTTGGGAAATGAGTTAATGCAGTATCGCTCCATTTCGGCCTCAGAAATGGCTGGATTCAGCTACTCCTATCTACTGTCTTCATTTAGCCTTGGCGACAATTCACTTCAATGGTGGGGTCAAGGCAGCTACTCCCATATGCGGATTGAACACCACAGCGAGAAACAGCAACAAAATATTCTCGAAATTAAACCTATTCTACGCTGGTACCCCCGAGGTGAATTACGGGGCGGCTTTGCTGAAGCAGGCGCAGGAGCATCCTACTTAAGCCAAAAGAACTTCGGTGATATTGGATTGAGCACCAAACTAAATTTTGCCCTGCACTTTGCTTTCGGGTACCGTTTTTCCAGAGGCCACGTCCTTTCTTTAAGATACAGTCATTTTTCAAACGCCAGAACCAATACACCCAATCCCGGTTTTGATTTCGCCTCTTTGAACGGGCACCTTAACTTTTAGAAATTCAACCTTTCAATACTTTCCAGATTGCTAACGACTAAGATTGCTTTCAATTTAATTAAGCAAGCGCTGAAAAAAGTCTATGGTTTTTCCAGCTGAAGCTGCATAGCTAAACTCTTGTGGATTCGGGTTATTTGGCTTGCTCACCAAATTCAAACTCGCTTCCATTAAAGATTTCAGATCACCTTTCTTCACCAGCCCTTCAGGAAAATGTTTCTGTAAAACCTCCCCCGTACAACCTTCGGAATAAGCAATTACCGGGCGCCCCATCGCCAGTGCCTCTTTGGAATATTTTGCGTTCCCATCTTTCTCGCTGGCGAGCTGAAAAACCAGCTGAGAAGTTGCGTACAGTTCACGCATATCACGGCGTTCACCGAGGAATGTAACCTTACTACCGAGATCCAAATCTTGTGCGAGCCCTTCAAGTTTTTTCAGATAACGTAAATCATCTTCAGCCAAAGCTCCTACAATCACTCCGTGAATATCATCGCTTTGTGCCGCAGCCTGGGCCAACAAATGTAAAAACTCCTCCTGGCCCCCACTTGCAGAGATATCTCCCGGCATTAACCACCAGTTTTTCCCTTCCAACTGGGGATAGCTATTCAAAAGCTTCAGTTGCCACTGGCTCGCTACCGGTTTTTCACGATCAAACTCGCGAATATTGATACCGTGATAAATAACCTCTATCGAGTCTTCTGCAATTTTGGGGGAGGACTTCTTAAGGTTCTCTGCAACCCCTCGGGAGCTTGCGATAATTCCATCTCCCGACAGCATACCTTTATTAAAATAACTGTTGGGGAAATCTTGATGCACGAGGGGCACCAGCTTAGGGCGACTTGTAGCTGACTCACTGTTTAAAGCGCGCCAAGCTAGAAAAGCCGTTGAGCGACCATAGGTATGGACAATATCCGGTTGCAACCTTGCGAGAATCTTACGCAGGCGGGATTTGTGCCGCAAAGACCAAATTGACTCACTGATTTTTGGAAAGCTGATAAAGTCACTACCGTGCAAACGAAACCGCGCCTCCAATGGTCCATCAGTAGAAATCACCAGGGACTCGTGGCCTTTTTTGACCAGTTCATTTGCAAACTCAAGCGCAAGAGTTGCTGTGATCCCAGGCTCTAGGCTGGGCAAAAACTGTACAACTTTCAATTTGACTTCCGTGAAACAGACCAAAAGGTCTATTTTGACTTCCTATAGGATAATTTCCCAGTAAATCATCACTAATTTACAAGTCAGTGACTTGATGCCTAAAAGCCCCTCTGGTACCTGAAGGTGTTAGTGATAGTATTTGCAAAGGCAAATTACTCAGGGACCCGACAATGCTTCAGCGACAAATAAGTTACTTTCTCGCCTTTACACTGCTTCTACTAACAATAGGAGCTTCAGCCGCTGAGAGTGATAAAGGCATCTTCTGGAAAGCAACTAAAGATAATAAAACCGTTTACTTATTAGGCTCGATTCACTTGGCAACTGAGGACTTCTACCCTCTAAGATCAAAAATTGAACAAGCCTACTCCAATAGTGATGCCATTGCCGTCGAGGCTGACATTCTCGCTGCAGAAGGCGACAGCCTGTTACAGCAGCGAATCATGATGGAGTCTATCTACCAAGGTGAACGAACTTTAAAAGACGAACTTCCACCCGCGCTATACAGCCAACTAAAGTCGTGGATGCACAAGCGTAGTATGCCCGAGGCTATGTTTATCCGGCAGCGCCCCGCCATAGCCATGATCTCTATGAGCATGATTGAGATGCAAGCCCACGGCCTCAACCCAGAACTAGGCATTGATAGGCACTTTTTACAAAAAGCAAAAAAGGATGGGAAATCCGTTCTGGAGCTGGAAGGTGTCTTGCAACAATTCAAGATGTTAAACGACCTGGACAACCCTGCGCTCCTCTTCCAGCAAACCCTTGAGCAAATTGGGGATATTTCAACCTTTTTACCCAAACTTACCAGCGCATGGAAGCGAGGAGATGAAGAAGCTTTGAATCGCCTTATTATCCTCGACGGCCTAACTGAAAACCCTGAATATAAGCCGCTCTATGACACACTTTTTTTTAATCGCAATGAAAGGATGGCTGAGAAAATTGCCCTTAAGGGGCCAAACTACCAGTCTCTGTTTGTCATTGTCGGCGCTGGCCACTTGGTGGGCGAACGCAGTGTTATCGAGTTTCTAGGCGACACTGGTTACAAATTAGAACGCCTTTAATCAACTATCCAGTAACCCTCGGCGCAGATTTTCTGCGCCGTCCCATCCCCCTCCCCGTCCAAAGTCTTTTCTATTGCTAAACTCGAATAGCACTTTTCCCGTGACCAATGACAACTCTCAACTAGAGGCGTCCGATGAAATGCTGGGGAGCATACTGTGCCATATCAATTCTTTTTTTAGCTTCCCGGCTATTGCTGATGAAGCCGAGACAAAAGGCGGGCTGAAAATTGTCTCTGACGATGGGGATTTCTCCGCACAACTCGGCGGAAGGATTCACTTCGATACATACATTTTTGACAAAGACCTAGAAGATCCGGTCAATACAACCGACTTCCGTCGGGTTAGATTGACAATGAAAGGCAATCTATGGAAGTGGAACTATAAGCTTGAAAGAGACTTTGCGGATGATGGAGCTGGGGGGTTGAGGGATGTCTACTTAGCAACAAAGTTCTCTACCGGAAAACTAACCATCGGCAATTTTAAACCCAGCCGCTCAATCAATGAGCTGACAAGCTCCAATGACCTAGTGCTTATGGAGCGGGCATTTACCAGCGCTGCAGGTATTTATTCTGGACGTGGACGTCAACAGGGTATCGACTGGCATAAGCATTGGTGCTGTTATACATTTGGTTTTACGTTATTCAATTTACGGGACCCCGGTGACCCCAGAAATTCTGGGTTTGGCGCAGCAACCCGACTGACCTGGGCCCCAATTAACGATGCCTTATCAACAGTTCACCTAGGTGTATACCGTAGCTACGAAAAAGCGAATCAAAACAGTCCCGATATCGTTGCTGAAGTTGCCTATGCGGGCCGACGAGGGCCGGAGCAGCTGATAGCAATCACACCTGGCGGATCAGATAATTTTTTTGGCGAGTTTGGTGACGATGAGTTTTTCCTTGGAGATGGCGGAGGCCGGGTCAATACTACTGGTTTCGAGCTAGCTGCGACTTACGGCCCTCTATTCGGCCAAGCGGAATATGCGTATGGTCATTTCACAGGGAAGATATACCTCGCTGAATTGACCTATGAGGAATTCTTCGGTCTTCCGCCAAGTTTTTTTTGCGATCCCATAAGCGGATGCTTTATTGGGGGGCAGGATGTTCACGCCTGGTACATTATGGGAAGCTGGGCAATTACCGGCCAACATAAACCCTACGACTCCAAGATCGGAGTATTTAAATCTATCAAACCATCTCCTCCAGAGGGTGCCTGGGAAGTTGCCGCAAGATATACCGCTATAGAGAATCGGGATTTTCGCCAGCTACGAGCCAGTAATTTTACACTTGGGGTCAATTACTATTTCAACCCAAAAGTCCGGGTAATGATGAACATCACCCTCGGCGATGACGATTTTACTGGAGATAAAACCAACCAATTCGCCATACGATTACAAGGGGTTTGGTAGGGGGTATAAAGTGACTCAAGACAGTCCTCGAGCCACTTTATCAAACAGGCAATTAACCTACTTGCTGTGCCTTAGCTGGGTCAAAAACCTCAACTTCCGCTGAAAGTTTTATATCCCGAACCGGGTTTTCAAATCGATTTAATGCGATATTTCGCTGTTCTTTTGCTTTCTCAATATTGGCCTCCTTCACCGGGCCGTAGCCCCGGATGATATCCGGATATTGAAGTAGCTCAACTGCAGCAGCGTGATTCTGCGAATTTAATTGGCCCAGAACTTTCTTAACCAACTCTTCATATTCGCTAATCAGTGCCCTCTCCATTTTTCGCTCTGCTGTATAGCCAAAAATATCAAGCGCCGATCCGCGCAAGAATTTCAGCTTCGCCAAAACACCAAATGCCTTGTACATCCAACCGCCAAATTTCATTTTGCGGGGACGCCCCAAGCCTTTATCGAAGCGCGCCAGTAATGGGGGAGCCAAATTGAACTCCAGCGTAAAGTCACCACTGAAGTTTTCTTTTAGCGATTCGGTAAAGCGGCTATCGGTGTATAGGCGGGCCACCTCGTACTCATCCTTATAGGCAAGCAATTTTGCGTAATTGCGCGCAACCACCTCGGCCAACTGGACATTCCCGGGCACTTTTAAAATCTCAGCAGATTTCACCGTATCGACCAAACTGCGGTAACGCTCGGCGAGGTCCGTATTTTGATAACCGGTGAGGTGCTCCACCCGGTGAGCCACAATCGCTTCAAGAGTTTGTGGTACCTCTACTGCAACTTTTTCGTGGATTAACAGTTTGTCCAGAGCGTTGCGATTTTCTGCCGCCAATCGACCTGCAGCAAATCCCTGCAGATTTCCTTCCACAGCGACACCGTTTAAGCGGATCGCTTCCAGCAGGGAGGCTTCAGTTAGCGGAATCAGCCCTTTCTGCCAGGCGTAGCCGAGCATGAAAATGTTGGCGGCGAGCGTATCACCCAGAGCTGCTTTGGTCAGGCGATGCGCTTCCACAGAACTGAGCTCATTAACCGCGCCACTCACCGTATCCAATACCGCTTGCGGTGAATGGACATCCTCACGCCCGAGAACCGTTGCCGCAGTTGGGCTCAAGTGGGTATTCACTACCGCGCGACTGTGCGATTTATCCAGTTTAACCAAACAAGCTGCCACATTGCCGGCTGCAATCAGGTCACAGGCCATTAGGGCATCGGCACGACCGTCAGAAATACGTACCGCCTGCAAAGACTCGGGCGCAGCCGCAAAGCGAATATGGGAGTAAACCGCTCCGCCCTTCTGAGCCAATCCGGTCTGATCAAGGGTGCTGCACGCTTTGTCCTCGATATGTGCCGCCATCGCTAGCAAGGCGCCAATGGTCACTACACCCGTACCGCCAACGCCGGTAACCAGGAAATTATACGGCTGCTGTAAGCCCGGAAGCTGTGGCGAGGGCAACTTGGCCGCTTCAGTTCGCAACACGTCACCTACCCCGGCGCCCTTGGCAATATTGCCACCCTTCACAGTGACAAATGAGGGGCAGAAGCCGTTAACGCAGGACATATCCTGATTACAGCCGGTTTGGTTCACCCTGCGTTTATCGCCCAGCGCCGTTTCCACTTTCTCAACAGCGATACAGCTCGACTGCTGGACGCAGTCCCCACAGCCTTCACACACCAGCTCGTTGATGAAGGGGCGCCCCTCGGCTTTAGGCAGTAGCCCGCGCTTGCGCTTGCGGCGCAGTTCGGTGGCACAGGTCTGGTCGTAAATAATAACGGTACAACCTTCAACCTCACGCAGCTCATCCATTACAACGGGCAAGTAATCCCGGTGACGAATTTCAACTTCACTGGGGAAGGACAGCGCACCCTTGTATTTATCCGGGTTATCCATCACCAGGACAACTTTCTGCACCCCTTCTGCCAAAACTTGGCGACAGATCATATCCGGAGCCAACTCACCATCGTGGGGCTGGCCGCCGGTCATGGCGACCGCATCATTAAACAGGATCTTGTAAGTGATATTGACCTTGGCAGCCACGGAAGCGCGAATCGCCAAAATACCGGAGTGGAAATAGGTACCATCACCCAGGTTTACAAAGACATGCTTTTCAGTAGTAAACGGCGCCTGCCCTACCCAGTTGACCCCTTCGGCACCCATTTGGGTGAAGGTATAAGTCTCCCGGTCGAGCCACTGGGCCATATAGTGACAACCAATACCTGCTAAGGCTCGGCTTCCTTCTGGCACCTTGGTGGAACGGTTGTGAGGGCAGCCGGCACAGAACATAGGCAAGCGAGACACACTTGAGCCAGTCTGCTGGGAAATACGTTCAGCCAGCGCATTGAGACGCATCAAGCGGTGCTTGCCGCCTTCATCCAACTTGTCCTCACCCAAAACAAAACCCAATACCTGGGCAATAATCGCTGGCGACAGCTCGCCATAAGCGGGCATCAGCGGCTGATCACAATCGTCCACTTTACCGAGAATACGCGGGAAATTCGGGTCCTTCACGTGGACGTTGTACAGTTCCTCTTTCAGCTGTACTTCCATCAAACTGCGTTTTTCCTCAAGCACCAGCAGCGTATCCAAGCCACGGGCAAACTCCTGGATACCCGGCACATCCAACGGGTAGGTCATACCCACTTTAAGGATTCGGATACCGAGCTGCTTGGCCTTCTGCTCATCGATACCCATATCTTCGAAGGCCTGCATCAAGTCCAGATGGGCCTTACCGGTAGTGACGATGCCGAGGCTCGCCTCAGGATTTTCCAGTACAACCTTGTTGAGTTTATTGGCGCGGGCAAAAGCCAGCGCAGCAGGGCGCTTGTAGCGCCACAGGCGCTCTTCCTGCTCGAGAGGGTTGTCCTGCTTGCGAATATTCAGGCCGCCCTCGGGACGTTCAATATCCGGGTAGTGGAATTTGACCCGCTCAGGGTCCACTTCCACGGTCGCAGAGCTATCCATATTTTCTGCCAGGGTGATCATTGCCACCCAGCAGCCGCTAAAGCGAGACAGCTCCAGCCCATAGTGACCATAATCCAACACTTCCTGCACGGTGGCGGGGTTAAGTACTGGAATATGCATATCCACAAAGGCAAATTCAGACTGCCCTGGATAGGAGGATGACTTACAACCGTGGTCATCGCCAGCAACGATCAGTGCGCCACCTTTGGGAGAGGAGCCAGCGGCGTTGGCATGGCGAAATGCATCGCAGGAGCGGTCGACACCCGGTGTCTTGCCATACCAAATCCCGCAGACGCCATCCACTTCTGCACCCTGGAACAAGCCCACCTGCTGGGAACCCCAAACTGCCGTAGCCGCCAACTCTTCATTGACGCCAGGCTGGAAACGGATGTTGTACTCTCCCAGCAGTTTTTTCGCCCTGGATAACTGCAGGTCGTAGCCACCTAAGGGAGACCCCCGATAACCGGAGATAAAAGTCGCGGTATTGAGGCCGCGATCCCGGTCCATTCGCATCTGGTCTATGGGTAAGCGCACAAGGGCCTGGATACCAGAAAGGAGCACACGGCCCTTGAGCATGGTGTAGCGGTCGTCCAATGAAACCTGTTTTTTTACTTGGGAATCCGCCGTACTTTGAGGACTGGTTACTTTTTCAGTCATACACCTACTTCCGGTTAATTATTCTTCTCGAAACCCGGTTCGAGTTATTAGTCATTATTCTTCCGAATAGTCCGTTTTCTGTGGTCAGATGCGCCTGTTTTTATATTTGCCGCAAAGTCCCAGAGCAGCTGAGGGCACACTGCACCTATCCCGAAACGGTTTAGTCAGGTCATACTAGTTCGTTAAGCGCAATAGAGCATTGCTTTATTCACGCAAATATGCGTAAATTTGTGATAGAAATTTCGATATAGATAATTTTTATAGGATAGGAGTCTTTATGAAGCGTTCGACAGACCTGGATGATTTTGACCGTAAGATTCTGCGAGCGCTGCAGGAGAACGCAGATTACTCCATGGCAGAGCTGGGCGATAAAGTCGGTCTTTCGCACACTCCCTGCTGGCGCAGAATCAAGCGATTGGAAGCCGAAGGTATTATCCGTGGCCGTGTTACCTTGCTGGACCCACGCAAATTGGATCTGGGTGTCACCGTATACTGCTACGTTACCATCCACAATCACGATGAGGAATCCCTGAACAACTTTGAATCAGCAGTTCAGGATGTCCAGGAGGTAGTAGAGTGCTATTCCACCAGCGGAGACAAAGACTATGTCCTGCGCGTTGTAGTGGATAGTGTGGAACACTATGAGCAATTACTGAAGCGCTCTCTGGTACACCTGCCAAACGTGGCCTCAGTCAACTCCACCTTTGCCCTCAAGCAGGTGAAGTACACCACCCAGCTGCCACTTTAAGCCAAAAGTGTGAAAAGTAAAGCCCCTTGCTTTAACGCATGGGGCTTACTGAGAAAATTTCGGTTACTCTGCAAGCTCCCGCAGCGCATTAAGTAAATGATCAAGCGTTTCCTGCAGTGATTTACTGTCACAATCCACCGTTATTTCTGCATATTGCCGGTAAAGGGCCTGTCGCTCTTCAAATAAGTCCGCAAAAGACTGCCCGGGCGCCTTCGCAATGCCACGGCTTTCATAATTATGGATACGCCGACGCAATTCCTCCGCTGAACACTGAAGAAACACTACCACACCCTGACTGCGTAGATTCGCCATACCCTCATCGCTATAGACTGCGCTTCCTCCAGTGGCAATAACATCACTGGGGAGGGTGGCCTCAGCTAAAACCTCCCCTTCAATGGCGCGGAGATTAAGATAATCACTTTCAGCCATAATTTGCTGCAAAGTCTTGCCCTCTCTGGACTGGATCAGAACATCAGTATCTGTAAACCCCAGTGCCAGCTCCTTTGCCAACAACACCCCCAGCGTACTTTTACCGGCGCCGGGCATTCCAATCAGGACAATACTTTTTCTTTTTTTCATTTTATTAACACTTGCACATTCAATCGCTACGGCGGGGAAAGAATACCGAGCGCAACCAACCCAATAAGGTGTTCCCACCCAACATCATCTTATCCAATTCATCCAGATTATGCGCTTGGCGAAAGGCATCGGCAAATAATGCCTCCCGGGTAATCATTCGCCGCTTGGGATTAATTGATTTAATGGGTTTTGCCGGATTACCGGCGACAACCGTATTTGCAGGGACATCCTTGGTGACGATACTGCCGGCTCCCACTACAGAATTATCACCGATAGTGACACCTTTGCAGATGGTTGCACTATCTCCAATCCAAACATTGTTACCCAGGCGCACCGGGGAGGTACAACGGAAGGGCCGCGTGCGATTGTAGAGCCCATGCCAATCAGAATCGGAAATATACACATTGGCTGCGATCATACAGGCGTCGCCAATCTCAATAGATTGAGCCGCAGAAATACGTACCCCTGGAGAGATCAATACGAAATCCCCAATAGTAATAAATGCCTCTCCCCCCTTGTGCCCAAAAGTGGTAAAGCGAATACACTTCTCGTTGTTGGAGATTAAGTGAGGATAATTTCCGAGCCGAACATTTCCGCCAAAAACATGGACAGAACCCGGGTCCATTACTTCCGGCTCAACCCCAACCGCATCGAATTGTGGCAGAAGGAAATACTCTGTTCGCCATTTTCGCCAACGCAGCTGCAGTCGCTTGAGCCAATAGGGCCTGTGATCCTTACGCATATTTTAATTTCTACTTATATTTTATGGGATTTACGGAGCCCTGAGTAAAAACCCAATTGCTTTTGTATTAGTGGCAGTTTAGTGTTTCGGCCACGAAAAATAGCAAGCGTTTACCCATGTCCCTAAATCTACCTATTGATATTCGAGCAATTAAAGGTTTCCTCGCCGCCCATGAAGGGGAAGCTCTCTACCACCTGGCAGCTGAAGCCAGCTCACTGGGTCCCTGTCTTGAAGTGGGCAGCTACTGCGGCAAATCATCAATTTACCTGGCCAGTGCCTGTAAGCTGACCGATAACGTCCTGTTCGCCGTGGACCACCATCGAGGATCTGAAGAGCACCAGCCCGGAGAGGAGTATCACGATCCCGAACTGTTTGATGGCCAGGCCAATTTAATGGACAGTTTTCGCACTTTCCGCGCGAATATTCGCGCGGCTGAATTGGATGACTGGGTTGTTCCCGTCGTCGCCCCCTCCGCAACAGCTGCACGCTGCTGGAATACCCCTTTGGGTCTCGTATTTATTGACGGCGGCCACTCCCTGGAAGCGGCCATGACCGATTATCGCAGCTGGTCCCGCCATATCGTGCCCGGTGGCTACCTGGCGATCCACGACATTTTCCCGGACCCCGCCGATGGCGGCCAGGCGCCCTACGATATTTACAAACTAGCCCTGGCTTCCGCTCAATTCGAGCTCGTCGAAACTGTCGACACCCTGGGAATCCTGCGCCGCATTTAGGGGCAGGCGCACCGATGTAAACAGCTCGCTCGCTGGCGTTAATCCGGCGAGCGCATCGGCAGCCAGAAGCATGGCCCCTACAGTCCAGGTGGTTTTTTCCTCCGGCCAGATGGCCTCATCCCGGTAGACATAACCGGTCCAGTAGCCCCCATCTTTATCCTGCCAGCGGTGCAAGCCGCGATACAAAATTTCCGCCCGCGAACGCTGGCCAGCAGCGATTAGGGACATAGTGAGTTCGCAGGATTCAGCCACCGTCACCCAGGGCTCATCACTGACGCAACGACAACCCAAACCAGCCACGACAAACTCATCCCAGCGCTGCTGAAGACGCAACTGCGCTGCCTCACCAGAAAAGGCACCGGTTAATACGGGATAAAACCAGTCCATTGAAAAGCGCGCCTTGCTTTCCCAGGTGCGATCAAAGCGCTCCGGTTTATTGCGCAGCGCATCGCCCAAAGCTTCCCGGGCAAGTATCCATTGAGGGCGAGCAACCCCTAGCTGGTGGGCAATATTAATTGCGCATTCCAGACTTTTATAAATGGAAGAACAACCGGTGATCAGGGCATCTTTCATAGGGGCGCCCTCTGAATCTACCGCCCAATGAATTTCGCCAAATTCCGTTTGCAAGCGCAATACAAACTCGATTGCACGCTCCACCATCGGCCAATAGCGCTGTAAAAACAGCGCGTCTCTACTAACCAGAAAGTATTGCCAAATTCCTGTTGCCACATAGGCAACAAAATTGGTTTCACGGCGCTCCCGGTTGTCTATATCGCCATCTTTATAAGCGGCCCACCAGCTGCCGTCTTCCAGCTGAATCTCAGCCAGCCAGCAATAAGCGTTTTCAGCAGCACTGAACTCTCCGGCAATGGCGAGCCCCATAGCGGCCTCAACATGATCCCAGGGGTCGGCATAGCCCCCTTTAAACCAGGGAATTGAACCATCGGGGAGCTGCTGGGAGAGAATATAGGCGGCGCTATCCAGGATAAATCCTTCAGGGAAAAGACCAGAAGCTTTTGCCGGCACAGAAATTTTACTCATGCTTCAACTCCCTCAGGCAGGGAGAGGGCCGCATCCACTCGTTGTGTCGACCCGGCAGGTTTCACAAAATAGAGAGCGATACTTTTTCCCAACAGCGGGTTCAATAGTTTTTCGAGAATCCGGGTAAAGGCTGGTTTCTTCATCAGATCCCACACCAGCAGGCGGTGATAGGCAGAGACCAAACGGGAATCGGGCTTGTCCCAAAACAAACACTTTAACCACCAGTAAGGTGCATGTAACGCATGGGCCTTATGCCGGGCAAAATAGTGGTGTCCCAACCTTTCAATATCCTCTCGCAGCTCGCGCTCGCGGAATATTCGGATATGCCCACCCTCAACCTGATGGTATTCATCGCTGAGTTTCCAGCACACCCACTCGGGAAAAAATGCCGGTACTGTCGCGGCAAAAATACCAGAGGGTTTTAATACCCGGTTAATCTCAGCCAGGACAGACTTGTAATCGGGGATATGCTCAAGTACCTCTGAGCAGATAACCACATCAAAACTCCCATCGGCAAATGGTAGTTGCAAGCCATTGGCAACTCCGAACTGCAAGCGACCCTTTGAATGCTCGGGAGAGCGGAAAGGTTCCGCTCGCTCACTGGCAGTGCGCACATCATCAAAACACAGGTCAATGCCGTAAACATCAACCTCATCGGTGATCATCAAGTGAATGGAATGGCGCCCTTCACCGCACCCCAAGTCGAGGACTTTTTGGCCAGGGCGAAGATTTAAATGCTGGGGATCTACAGTAATCATCAAGCCGCCTCCGCACTGCGCATATTCGGAGTTTCTATTTCATGACTACTGGGCTGTTCCGCCAATGTATGTCCGAGAATTTCCCGGTAATATTTCACCAAACTCTCTGCAGCGATTTTCCAGGAAAATTTACTTTCAATGCGCTGGCGACCTTTCTCACTGAGTTCTATTCGCAGCGCTTCGCTGGATAAAACCTGGCGTAGGGCATTGGCCAAAGCTTCGTGATTTCCTGCAGGGACCACGATTCCTGCATCCCCAACCACCTCAGGCAAAGCACCCCCGTCACTGGATACTACCGGAGCACCACATGCCATTGCCTCTCCGGCAGGTAAACCAAATCCTTCGTAGAGCGATGGGCAAACTACCGCTGTAGCCTTGCGGTAATTATCGACCAGTTCTTCGTTAGAAATACCGGAGACAAACTGAACCCTATCCTGAAGATCCAGATCGTGAAGCAAGTGTTCCGTGGCGCCACCTTCGCGTAATTTGCCAACCACCAACAACTCTATGTTTTCATATTCCTGGCGTAATTCCGCCAACGCCTGTAATAAAAAGCGCAGACCTTTAAGCGGCTGGTCTGCCGATGCAG
The DNA here is from genome assembly GCA_032615215.1 of Microbulbifer sp. MKSA007. Taxonomy (NCBI): domain Bacteria; kingdom Pseudomonadati; phylum Pseudomonadota; class Gammaproteobacteria; order Cellvibrionales; family Microbulbiferaceae; genus Microbulbifer; species Microbulbifer sp. MKSA007. The sequence goes on from CP128433.1 coordinate 3,697,809, forward strand.
TGGTCATAATTCGCAGAGGCAAGCGCTTATTCTCTGCCCCTGGGTTGAATAATTCGGTATCAATACCGTTGTAAATCAGGTGAATCTGCTCGGGAGCTACGCCAAACTGCTCGATAATATCCCGCTCAGATTGCCTGGAAACGGTCACGATATGGCGAAGCTTCCGCGATACCTTGATCTGCATATTCAAAAAATTATGCCAACGACGTACCAGCAAACGAAAACGCCAATCGGGGGCGGCATCTAATGCCAGTTGACGATCCCGGGTAATGGGGTGATGAATTGTCGCGACAACAGGCAATCCATTTTTCTCGATATCCAGCAAGCCGTAACACAGTGATTGGTTATCGTGAACAATGTCGTATTGTTTGCCGTGCTTGCGCAGGTATTTATTTACCCGACGGCCAAAGGTATAAGGCTCGGCAAAACCGCCGGTAAGCTTACTCCACCATTCAAAAAAATCCGCCCACGAGAGCAGGTGGCGAGGTTTCAAGGCCCGCGCTGGACGCTCAACTTCATAGAGATTCAACCCTGGCATTTTGATGAGTTTTACGCGCTCATCGAGTTCTGGATAGGGCTGGCCAGAAATAACATCCACGGAGTGACCAGCATCAACCAGTGCTTTACTCAGGTAGCGCAGGTAGATGCCCTGACCACCACTATGTGGATTGCTGCGATACCCCAAAAGGCATATTTTTAGTGGCTGCGTCTCGCCAGCCGTTGGACCGTCTGCACAATTTCCCAAGGCGGTCATAGTTTCCCCATCTGCAATATTCTTATACCCCATAACATTATCCGCTCTCGCACAGACATTCTGCGAATGCCAACGTCTAAGAGCCGACCGTCTGGGGTGTCTCGCTGGTAAAGCGGAAGAATACACTGGCGGAGAAATGACTGCTAGGCGGAAGCGGTCCACACTCTTGGTATCCTGGCCCAAGGATGTGTACTCGCAAGCCAAAATAGCAACAAAAGCCCAGCAACCGCACACCGTGTCATTCGATACACTCAAGCCATGGCGACTTTAAAAGAAGGGATTAATGCGAACAGGAAGTGGAAATAAGTCAATCGAGAATAAAAAAATGCCCGCCAAAAGGCGGGCCAGATTTCTCGAACACACTTTCAGGAGGAGAGTTTCAAGCACATTACGCACTTAAATTTAGGTATAGCAGAGGAAATACCCCCACTAACTCTCCTGTCGTGAAAGCCGTTCACTAAAACGGCAATCGGCGCTAAAGCACACCGCCAATGTTTATACCCGATGCAGATAACTCTGGTATTCAACATCGGTAACGCGGGCAGCTATCTCTGCTTGCTCCTGTCTTTTCAACAGAGAGAACAATTCCACAAAGCGCGGATCAAGATACTCGCGCCACAAGGGGCTCTGCTCAAAGCGCTCCAGTGCGCCACTCCAGGTATTGATCAACTTCTCACTCTCCACCTGATAAGCATCGCCTTCCACAGGTGCAGGCGCTTCCATCTGGTTCTCAATGCCATGACACACACCAGTGAGAATCGCAGCTAACACCAGATAGGGGTTAACATCCGCCCCGGCAATGCGGTGCTCGATACGCCGCGCCACAGGATCGCTGGCGGGCACACGCAAAGTTGTAGTGCGATTATCGTAGCCCCAGCAGAGATTCAACGGTGCGTGAGAGCTCTCCTGGAAGCGGCGATAGGAATTGCTGTGAGGTGCGAAAAACGCCATCGCATCGTTGGCAGTCGCCAGCATTCCTGCTGCGGCATAACGCAGTAAATCGGAGCCAGTGTCAGAACCGTCATCAAAAACGTTCTTTCCATTGGCGTCGATCAAACTCATATGCACGTGCATTCCGTTACCCGCCTGATCCCCGAAAGGCTTGGCCATGGTACTCACGCGGAAGCCGTGACTGCGCGCCACTCCTTTTAACAAGCGCTTAAACAGTAATGTTTGGTCTGCCACTTTAACGGGATCGGCACTGTGCAACAGATTGATTTCAAACTGTCCCGGCGCACACTCCGACAATACTGAATCTGCGGGAATACCCTGTGCCTCGCAGGCAGCTCGCACATCGGCAAAGAAGTGTCGCTGTGCATTGAGCTCGGACAGATCGTATACGTCGGTGGAAGGCACCAGCTCGGCGTCGTTATCGCTAACCGGGCGCGGACGCGCCAGATGATCCACCTCATCGCGGAGCAGATAGAATTCCAGCTCGGTCGCACACACGGCGGTATAACCCAGTTTACCGAGACGCTCTACCACGCATTGCAACTGGCTGCGGGGATCGGCATAGAGAGAGGAGCCATCTGCCTCATGCAACTGCATATGCAGCTGGGCGGTGGACTCGCGATGCCAGGGCGCCAGGCTAATAGGCGAAACCGGCAGACAAACGCCATCGCTGTCTCCACTGGCAAATACCAGCGGGCTGTCTTCAATATCCCGCCCCCAGATATCGAGACTGACCGCGCTACGCGGCATTTGCAGACTGCCCTTGAGCAATTTCTCCGCAGCTTCTGCCGGCAACCACTTCCCTCGCGGCACGCCATTGATATCGAACATAAAGCCTTCGATCCACTTTAGGTCCGAGTGCTCTGCCAGGAATTTTTGCGACTGCTCCAGCAGATCGGGCTGGGCAGTGAATTCTTTTTCTTGAGACATAAGGTGCCTGGGGTGATCCAATCTAAACGCAGAGACGGCCCAACACCGCTTTTCCATTCAAACTATGGAAAACGGGGTATCAGACCGCCTCTGCAACAGAGTATCTTGCCGCTATGTTACGCCAGTGCTTTAGCAGTGTCGTCCAGGGCGCGGTGCGCTTTTTCTACCAGCTCATCGACCTGTTCAGTGGTCATAATCAGCGGTGGTGCGATAACCATGGCATCGCCAACGGCGCGCATCACCAAACCGTGCTTGATACTCAGGTCACGACATACCGCACCAGCGGTGCAGTCATCATCAAAACGAGCGCGGCTGGCCTTATCTTTTACCAGCTCCAAGGCACCGACCATACCCAAACTGCGGGTTTCGCCAACGATCGGATGCTCCGCCAGTTCAGCCCAACGCTTGGACAGGTAGGGGCCGGTTACATCGCGGACATTCTCGATAATCTTCTCGTTGCGCAGAATATTGATAGTTGCCAGACCTGCCATACAGGCAGCCGGATGCGCGGAGTAGGTGTAACCGTGGGTAAACTCGCCACCTTTGGTTTTGATCACCTCAGCGACACGATCACTCACCATGGTACCGCCCAGGGGGAAGTAACCGTTGGTTACTGCTTTGGCGAAAGTCATCAGGTCGGGCTTCATGCCGTAATAGTCGGCACCGAACCACTCACCGGTACGACCGAAACCAAAAATCACTTCATCCATCACCAACAGGATGTCGTACTGGTCCAGCACCTTCTTGACTTCCGGCCAGTAAGTTTCCGGCGGGATAATTACGCCGCCAGCACCCTGGATTGGCTCAGCGATAAACGCCGCAACATTATCCGGGCCCAACTCCTGGATTTTCTCATCCAGGCTGCGAGCCGCTTGGATACCAAACTCCTCTGGAGACATATCGCCGCCCTCACCAAACCAGTAGGGCTGCTGTACGTACTCAATGTAGTCGAGCGGCTGGAATTGCTTGTGCATACCACTCATACCACCCAGGCTGGCACCGGCAATGGTAGAGCCGTGATAGCCATTCTTACGGGAAATAACGATGCGCTTCTCCGGCTTTTCCTGGATATCCCAGAAACGGCGGATCAGGCGCAGGTTAGTATCATTTGCCTCGGAACCGGAACCCGTGAAGAACACATTGTTCATATGCGCCGGGGTCACTTCAGCCAAGGCGTCGGCCAGTTCAATCGAGGGCACCGTAGTGCACTGGAAGAAGCTGTTATAGAAAGGCAGGGTATTCAGCTGCTCGTAGATCGCATTGCTGATTTCTTTGCGGCTGTAGCCGAGGTTGCAACACCAGAGGCCTGACATGCCATCAAGCATTTTGTTGCCATCAATATCGGTGATGTAAGCGCCCTCGGCGCTGGTAATCACACGGGTCCCCTGCTGGCCCAAGTCATGGAAGTCAGTAAATGGGTGTAGCAGGTGCTCACGGTCGTGTTGCTGCAGCTCAGTCTTGTTCATATTTCTCTCCTGGCTTTCACAGGCCTTGCTCAGCGCCCACCAATCGGGCTCAAAAGGCCAAATCGTTACCACTAATTTGTGATCACATTCTAGTGGGGCCATCGACAGAAGCGCAAGGTCTATCTGCCCTTACCGAAAACATAAGGTCGAATCGCGCCAGTGCGAGGAGAAAAAGGGAACTAAATAGTCAACTGGGGGGAAAGGAGCCGCTACAGCAGCTCCTCTGCAGAGATAGAGCCGAGCCCCTCTTCAATATCCTGCTGAATGGCTTTGCGCACCTTCAACTCATCTTTACTGGCAATAGCTTCGAGCAGATCTTGATGCCGGTCTGGCAACTCCTGCACGCCAAAGCGCTGGAAAACCAAGTGCTGGAGGGGAGCTGTCTGTAGCCACAGGCTCTCGATCAGGGATAGGATGATATGGGGCTGCCCCAGGCGATAAAGGGTAAAGTGAAATTCCAGATTAGTGGTTACATAGCGCTCGATGTCTTTCTGAGCGAGAGCTTCTGTTACACGCTCATCCAGCTCCCGAAGTTGCGCTAATTCTGCATCCCCGACCAATGGCAGGGCCTGTTCAGCGGCCTGACACTCCAGGGCCACACGAGCGGCACAAATCTCTGCCAGTTTTTCCGGGGTCATTGTCGGCACCCTGACCCGGCGGGTATCTGACAGCTCCAAGGCCCGCTCCGAGGTCAGGCGACGCAACGCTTCGCGAACCGGCATTGGACTGCAATTAAGCTCCGAGGCCAGACCCCGGATAGTAATCGCCCTACCCGGCAAAAACTTTCCCCGCAGAATGGCATCCCGCACCTGAAAATAAACCCTCTCCTGGGTTGTGCGGTACTCTTCCTGGGGACTGTTAAATTCCTGCACCATACCTATGCTGCCCTGACCTGCTCCAACATATGAGGGACATCCTCCGCACCCACCTCAATTAAATGTTCAGCCGCCCGGCCACTTTGCCAAATTTCATAAAAATCATCTGCCACCCGGCGACTGAGATCAACCACCCGCCCCCAGTACTTCAAACGGTCTTCACGGTCGAGCTTGTAGAAATCATTGCGGTCTGGAATTTTTCCATAGGGCAAGGAGGCAACAAATTTGGGCGAAGGAGCCACAACCAGAGTGGATTGCATGGCATCTCCGCGAACCCGTCGCCAAGAGAGCCCTTTATCAAACCAGCCGGGCACCATATAGGGGAAAAAGTGCGGGTAGAGCACTAGGCCCTGGGGGTGGCGGAAGCGCAGATCAAAGTGGTAATCGGTGATACCGCCATCGCGATAATTACCCTGTGGAGCTCCCTCCGGTGTCTGCACCCCTGTCATTACCAAAGGGATACAGCCACTGGCCAGTACAGCAGCACAGGTATTCTGCTCAGTCAGCGGAATATTTTCGGTGCTCAGGTTCTGGAAGTGGATGCCTGCCGACTCTTGCGAATGAAAAACCACCCGCTCCCAAAAAGCGCTCAGGCTGTTGCGAGATACAGCATTTGCCAGTGCCGAGGCGAGTAATGCCGGCGCCAACAGCGCCTTGTTTTCACTGGCCAGTGGCCCCCTACCCCTGACCGCCACAAAGTGGCTGTGCCAAATGGGATTTTCCACTACCTCGCGCGCACCTTCAGCACCCAACACTGCCTGCAGCATCTTGCGACCGCCGGCAGTAATCTCTTCAGGGGAGGGCTTGTCAGAATAGGCTTGGTAGATGTAGTGATGCTCTAATCGTTCAAGTGCTGATAGCGGCTCTGCCATTGCGTAACACATGTTGCGAAAACTACCGATAGATGATCCCAAGGTGACAATTGGCTCGCTCCGCGCCTTGAAGAACTCCCCCATCAATACCCGATCCAACTGGCTAATCACCAGCCACTTGGGACCGCCGGAAGCGCCGACCAGCGTCGAAAATTGTCTCTGGGACAACCCCTCTTCACGTATGCGCCGCGCAGCCGTCTCTCCGGCCAGTAGAATACAATTGGTATTTTTCACTCACTTTCTCTTTTTCTTGGCCGTCAGAATTTATCTCAGGCTTCAACTATCCCGGGCTACCACTCACCCTGATTATCCATAGACATCCAGGGCTCCTGGGGTGGGAGGGGCTCTCCACTTTGCAGCAACTCAATGGAAATCCCATCTGGGGAGCGAAGAAATGCCATATGGCCGTCTCTCGGAGGCCTATTGATGACCACCCCCTGATCCATCATGCGTTGGCACACCCCGTAAATATCATTTACCCGATATGCCAGGTGTCCGAAATTCCGCCCGCCAGTGTAGCTTTCCGGGTCCCAATTGTAAGTGAGTTCCAATGTCGGGGCCTTATTCTCCCTGGCCGCTTCAAGATCCTCGGGAGCTGCGAGATACACTAGGGTGAAACGCCCTTTATCATAATCATTTCGACTAACGACCTGCAGGCCCAGCTTTTCACAGTAAAACGCCAGAGATTCATCCAGATTGGTTACGCGAACCATCGTGTGTAAGTACTTCACCCTCTACTCCTTCTTGTTGCCAAGCTCTACAATCAGCCCATAACAAATAAATCGGCTTTTTAAAGCTAAACGCATATGTATAAAAAATTCTATCGCGAGTTCCTTCAGGCGCCCAGTGGCAGTCCCTCTTCCATGCTGCACATGGCTTGCCACTCCCACCACTACTGGCCCGATGTTACCCTTGATGCAGTACAGCAGTACTGGCGCGATTCAGCACTTCTGGCCGATGAAAAATGGGGGCCAATTTTTGAGGAGAAGATACCCTCATGGCAAGCGGCGATCGCAAAATCCCTCAACCTACCCAGGGCAGACTTGATCGCTATAGCCCCAAATACCCATGAACTAGTGTATCGGCTACTGAGTTCATTCGATCCCAGTAAACCATTGCGCATTCTCACTACAGACGGAGAGTTCTACAGTTTTACTCGCCAATTACAACGTCTGGAAGAGCTTCCTCAAGTAGAGGTAACGAGAGTTGCCAAAGAACCCTACGCCACCCTGGCGGAAAGATTTGAGACTGAACTACATAAAAATGAATACCATCTGGCCTATGCCAGCCTGGTATTTTTTGACTCTGGTGTGGTATTTCCCCGGCTGCTGGAGGTTGCGGCACAGAAACCGCATGACACACAATTCGTTATCGATGGATATCACGGTTTTTTTGCCCGCCCAATCGATCTTTCAACCGTTGCAGACAAGGTTTTTTTACGGCAGGATCATATAAGTACCTAGGCGCCGGTGAAGGCCTGTGTTTTATGACAATTCCTGCGAACTGTACACTACGCCCTGTAAATACCGGCTGGTTCGCAGAAATGGCTGAGCTGGAGAATCGCTCGGGAGAAGTCGGATATAGCGACAATTGGCTGCGCTTTGCCGGAGCGACCATGGACTATTCAACACTCTACAAAGCCCTGGCTATTTTCGATTTATTCCATCGCGAAGGCATTACCATCGAGAAAATACACAGCTATGTTCTCAATGCGCAAACCCGATTCCTGAATAGCATGGATAACTCAGACCATCCCATCTTGAATCGCAACAACTTGATTTGTCATGATCTGGAAGAAGGTCACGGCCACTTTTTCACATTTAACTGCTCACAACCAGAAATCTCACAGAGGGTTCAGGAAGAGCTCAAGGCTCGAGCAGTTCTGTGTGATCGGCGACAACAGTTTCTCAGGGTGGGATTCGCCATCTATCACGATAAGGATGAAACTTACCAGCAGGTTTTTAACTCTTAAAGCTTCAGAGCAAAGAGGACAAAGTGATTTTTACCACCGCCGCTAGAGCATATTTCACACCTAAAAGGCACACCGGCTCAGCTGCGGTTCAGGATTCAATCTATAAAATAATGGCGCCATTTTCGTCGCAACAATCAGCACTCAATGGATAAGGAAGCGTTATGAAAGCAGTAAAAATTTCAGTAATTTCCCTTCTCGCCCTGCTCGCCACCGCCTGTGGTAACGAGCGGGCTCCAGAAGACCGGGGGACCATGGTATCCATCGCTGCACGGGGGAGGCAAGTCAGGTTCCTGATATCGCAAAAATTTCTGTTGGAGTGGTAACCGAGTCAGAGGACAGCAAACAGGCAATGCGCGATAACGCCAATCAGATGGAGTCTTTAATGGCCGCCATCAAAAAATCGGGTATCAACAAGAAAGATATTCAAACCACAGGCGTTAACCTGTCTCCGCGCTACCAGTACCAGCAAAACAAAAAACCCCGAATCACTGGTTACACTGCGCGAAATACCGTCAGCGTGAAGGTTCGCAAACTGGATGAACTCGGCAAGATCTTGGACAATCTTACTGCCGCTGGAGCCAACCAGATCAACGGTCCGAGCTTCGAAATTGGTGAACCTGCTCCAGTTCAAGCCAAAGCCCGGGAAAAAGCCCTTGAAGACGCCCAGGAACGTGCAGAAATGTACGCCAAAGCGCTGGGTACAAAAGTGCGTCGCATTGTCAGTATTTCAGAAAATGGCAACGGCGGTATGCCACGCCCCATGATGTTCACTGAAAGGGCCAAGATGGCAGACAGCGCTTCCACCCCTATATCGCCGGGAGAAACCACTCTTACCGTCAATCTGGATCTGGTATACGAACTCGAGGACTAATACGGAGCAATAGCTACTCACATACGGAGGCAGGAAGGATACACGGTGCTTGGGGCCATTCAGGGCTTGAATATATTCACAGCGTATTTCGATTCTTCCCTGCTGCCCCGTAGTAGCTAATGTCTTGCCAGCAGTGAAACAGCACAACAGCCTTGCTGTTTCACTGCCATTCTTCTCTACCGACTAACCGCTGATATCTTGCTCAAGAAACACATCACTTGGCAACTCGCTGGACTCTTTGTAAATAACGCCTTCTTTCATTACAAACAGAACCCGTTGCATTTCCGAAATATCTTCCAGGGGATTTCCAGCCACAGCGATAATATCAGCTATCTTGCCCTCGCTAATGCTGCCCAGTTCATCCTGTACTTGCAGCAACTGGGCCGCATTCCAAGTCGCTGAACGCAATGCATCGGCCGGGCTCATTCCACCCTGCACCATCAGTAAAAATTCACGGGCATTATCGCCGTGACGGGTAACACCTGTATCGGTTCCAAATGCAATTTTTACTCCGCGCTTGTGAGCGCGGCTAAAAGTATCCTGCATTAAAGGCCCCATAGTCGCGGCTTTCGGGCGCACCAGGTCTGGCAGGAAGCCTTCAATCGCCGATTTTTCTGTCACCCACTCACCAGCCATTAGAGTCGGCACAAACCAGGTGTTGTTACGGCGCATCAGGTCCATCACTTCATTATCCATATAGGTGCCGTGTTCAATGGAGTCCACTCCAGCACGAATTGCGCGAATCATTCCCTCCTTACCGTGGGCATGTACTGCAACTGTGAAACCATAGTCCTTAGCAGCCTCAACAATTGCCTCCAGCTCATCCTGCATAAATTGAGGGTTCTGGCCGCTCTTTGCTACACTCAAGACCCCACCTGTCGCGGTGATCTTGATCAGGTCAGCGCCGTCCTTATAGCGCTGACGAATCGCTTTGCGCGCGCTGATCGGCCCATCAATAACACCATCCACCGGGCCAGGGTTCCCCATCAAGTCCTGCCTTAGCCCATTGGTGGGGTCAGCGTGCCCACCGGTAGTTGCGATTGTCTTTGCCGCCGTATAAATACGCGGACCTTCCACCAGGCCTTTGTTGATTGCATTACGTAAACTCACAGTCACGTTGTCGTGATCACCAAGATTTCGAATCGTGGTGAATCCAGCCTGTAGAGTGCGATGTGCAGCATCCACGCCGCGCAAGGTAAAATCGGCAGTATTCCAGCTGAAAGACTCCATATAAGCACGTGGCCCAAACTCGTAAGTGAGATGGCTGTGCATGTCCATCAAACCTGGCAATACCGTATATTCTCTCAAGTCGACTAAGCGCTCTCGATCGCGCTTGGCAAACCCTTTCTGCACGGACTCAACCCGTCCGTCGACAATATGAATGGTGCGGTCTTCCAATAATTTTCCATTACTGCTATCAAATAATTTGCCAGCGTAAATTGCGATGCTCTCCGCCCCAGCCTGTAAACTAAAAAGCCCGGCAAATACCGACAAAGCTACGGCGGCTGCGCGGTTGACAAAGTAGCTTCGGTTGGTCTTTGTTGTCATTGTCGTCCCCAGTAGATCTCTTTTAGATTCTTAACGTCCTTTACCAAGATCGCACAATCTACGCAATTACCCAGGCGAGAGGAAGCCTCTATGAAAATCTATGAGTTCGCAGCAGCACCAAACTGTCGACGTGTTCGCATGTTTATGGCAGAAAAGGGGTTAGATGCAGAATATGTCGGAATAGATATTACAAAAGGGGAAAATCTTAGCTCAGAGTTTCGAAGCAAAGATATCAATAAAAAAGTACCCGTAATGGAGCTGGATGACGGTACTTACATTGCGGAATCAGTGGCCATTCAGCGTTATTTTGAGGAGCTACACCCAGAGCCACCACTCTTCGGCCGCACCCCCAAGGAAAAAGCACTGGTGGAAATGTGGAATCGCCGTGCCGACTTCAACCTTATGTTTCCTGTCGGGATGTGTTTCCAGCACGTTTCCGGTTTCTTTAAGGACCGGATGAATGTTTACCCCGATTTTGGTGAGGATTCAGGCAAACGAGCCCTGAAGTTTATGGATACCCTCGACAATCATTTTTCAGACCATGAATACCTGGTTGGTGACTATTTTTCAGTGGCCGATATCAGCATGGTTTGCGGACTGGATTTCGGCAAAGTGCAAAACCTTCGACCCGATCCGTCCAAGCACTCTCACCTAATCAGGTGGCGTGAACAACTTAAAGAGCGCCCCAGTTTTAAAGCTTAAACCCTATTTCCCCGCCCAAACAGGGCGGGGAAATAATTTCAATCAGTCCTTTGCAGGAAGCACCTCAACGGGGCCAATATCCAAGGCTTCAACCTCGCCTTTAATCTTACTCAGATCCCCAACAATCACCCAGGTGAATTGATCTGGCGCAAGATACTCCTTCGCGGAGGCCTCCACTTTTTCCTTATTCAGTGCTGAAACCCGCTGTGGATATTCGGCAATGTATTCCTCTGGAAGCCCCTTCTCCACCTGCCAATTAATACTGGAAAGCAATTGCCCTTTGGTCTGGAATCGAGCACTTTGCTTCAGGACTTCATCATTCTGGTAGTCCTCAAGCTCTTTTGCAGTGATAGGACGCTCTCCTAAGTATTCCTCATACTCTTTTACCAATTCCTTAATGGCTGGAGCTGTTTTATCAGTTTGCACAGGAGCAAAGAGGATATAAGGACGCTGCCCTTCTGTATCGAGGGAAACCGCGCGGGCACCATAGGACCAATGCTTGTTCTCACGAAGATTCATATTGACTCGGGAAGTGAACTTTCCGGCAATAATATTTGTCATCGCATCAAAAGCTTCAGCTCCCTGCGGCTGCCAAGGCGGCATCAGCAAACCCGCCATGATATAACTCTGTTGTGCGCCGGGGCGGTCGAGCAAATAAACTCGAGCCTTTTCCGGACGGGGCACCTTGGCAACTTCAATTTTGGGAAGCTCTGATTTAGGAGCAATCCACTTTCCGAGTGTTTCATTCAGCAGAGGCTCTATTTCTTTTTCAGTAACATCCCCCACGATCGTCAGGGTTGCATTATCCGGACGCACCCAGGTCTTTTGGAAATTAACCAGATCCTCACGGGTTATGGACTTAATTCCCTCAGGAGTACCCGATCCCGTCAAGGGAGAGCCATAAGGGTGGTTTTCTCCAAATAGCAGCGGCGGCAGTTCACGCATAGCCAAGCCCTGAGGCTGGGCTTTTTCCTGGGCTATTGCATCCAGGCGATTGGACTTAACCCGCTCCAGGTCGGACTCGGGGAAACGAGGTTCAGTAACCACCTTCTCAAATAGCTCCAGCGATGGCTCCAGCTGCGTCTTAAGGGCACTCATGCTGATATTGTTATAATCAAGGCCGCTACCACCACCAATATTTACACCAAGCTCTTCTGAGCGAGAGCTAAATTCCAGGCTATCCAGATCACCCGCACCTTCGTTCAGCATTTGCGCCGCAACTGAAGCCAGACCCGGCTTATTTTTATCTGCGGAGGCGCCACTGCGAAATTGCAGATTCATCAGTACCACGGGAGTATCGTGGCGTTCGGCCAGAACAACCTTTAATCCATTTTTGAGGGTAAATTCTTTTTGTTTTGGCAGTTCCAGCTCTACATTTTTGTCTACCTCGGGGAGCTTGCTGCGGTCAGCACCCTCCGCCGCTGCCGTATACTTCTGCTTCGGCTCCATAATTAAGGTGTAGGAGTCCTCTTTCAACCACTGCTCAGCCACTTCTTGAACTTCGAGAGCGGATACTTTTGCATAATCCTCCACGCCTTCGATCAAGGCTCCGGGATCGCCAAAATAAAACTCCGACTGGGCAAGGATGTCACTCTTACCACCAAAACCACCGGTTTTTTCCAACCCCTTTACCAGCCCGGCAAACTCACTCTGTTTAACCCGGCGCAGCTCATCCGCATTCACACCATTTTTTGCGAATTGCTTTAATTCTTTATTCAGTAAGTCTTCAACTTTTTCTACAGACTGCCCCGGTTTCACGTCGACGATAATCATCAACTGCCCTGCAAGCTGACGGCCGTAATAAAAAGCGCTGACGCTGGTAGCCACTTGCTCATCACGAACCAAACGGCGGTAAAGAAGAGAGTTTTTTCTATTGGCGAGAAGGGAAGTCATTAATTCCAGCGCGTCTTCCACTTCGCTACCCACTGCGGGCACATTCCAAACCTTGTAAATTCGCGTTTGAGGCACTTGGTCGTAAACCACCTCCCTCTTTTTCACTTGGGTGGGTAGTTCCCAATTCTTAATGCGCGGTTGCACCCCTGTGCTCGGGATATCACCAAAATATTTGCGCACCTTGGCCATCGCATCTTTGACCGTAACATCACCCGCTATTACCAAAACTGCATTAGCGGGCTGATAATGGTCCTCAAACCATTTTTTGACATCTTCAAGACTGGCGTTGTCCAGGTCCTCCATCGAGCCAATCGGCGTCCACGAATAGGGGTGTCCTTTGGGGAAGGTGCTCTTGGCAATAATATCGAACGCTTTGCCATAAGGTGCATTCTCCCCCTGGCGCTTTTCATTCTTTACAACACCGCGCTGCTCATCCAAAACCTCCTGGGTAATTGCACCTTTAAAATGCCCCATTCGGTCGGACTCCATCCACAGCGCCATATCCAGGGCGCCTTTGGGCACAGTGACAAAATAATTGGTGCGGTCATTGCTGGTGGTGCCATTCATATCGGTGGCCCCAGAGCGCTGGAAGGGTTCGAAATATTCCCCTGGGAAGTTTTCGCTACCGTTAAACATCAAGTGCTCAAATAAATGAGCAAATCCGGTTTTACCTGGCGGCTCGTCCTTAGAGCCAACTTTGTACCAAAGATTGGTAGAAACAACGGGGGCTTTGTGATCTTCATGCACAATCACCGTCAGGCCATTGGGCAATACTTCCTTATGGAAAGGAATCTCCAACTTGGGTGGCGGGACATACGCCTCTTTATCGGATGCAGCAGCCTTACTACTGGCTGCTGCTTCCTTATCCACCGAAAGCGCATGAGGCGTATCATCGGTAGACTTTCCGCAAGCGGTAAGGCCAGTAATAGCGATGGCAACGCTGATAAGTAGCGGACGCAAGTCCATATTGTCACTCCCTTTTAAAAACCGCAATTTCAGGATGGCAAGTTTAGGCCAGCTTTCCTCCAGAGTGTCAGCAAAACCTTTTACCAACCGCAATTTAGCAAATATTCCAGACAAAAAAATGGGCACCGAAGTGCCCAAATCAATACATCACAGAGAGAAGCGAGATGACAATCGCCCAAGGAATCAGGTCACCAGCTCTACTCCTGCGCTGAAAACATTACGCTGCCACAGTACCAGACTTGTCTTCGGCCTCGCCTACAACCGTATGGTGACCAAAGCGCTCCTCGGCAACCCGGTCCGCTACGTGAGCGGTGGTCTGGCCGGTTTCATCGGCACGCTCGAACACTTCTTTCATCGTGCTGCCAATCTCTTCGATATGAGCGCGCACTTCTGCAGCGTCGTAATCACCTTTTTGCTGGTAGTAAACATCGATAATACCGCCAGCATTAATGACATAGTCCGGTGCGTACAAAATACCTTTCTCGCGAAGCACTTCAGCATGGCGCTCTTCCGCCAACTGGTTGTTGGCCGCACCAGCAATAGCCTGCACTTTCAAGCGGCTGATGGTGTCATCGTTGAGAATTGCTCCCATCGCACAGGGGGCAAACAGATCTACGTCCAGGTCAAAAATCTCATCGGCAGTTACGGCTATGGCACCCAGCTCGGTAACCGCGCGATCGATGTTGTCTTGGAAAATATCGGTGACAAACAGTTCCGCACCGGCATCTTTCAATAGTTTACCCAGGCGGAAACCAACGTTGCCCACACCCTGAATAGACACTTTTAAGCCGGTCAGGTCAGTCTTGCCCCAGCGGTGCTCTACCGCAGCTTTCAGGCCGACAAACACACCGTAAGCAGTCGAAGGGGAAGGATCACCACCATACTCGGAGCCCGCAAACAGGCCGGAAACAAACTCGGTTGTCTCACCGATAACACTCATATCAGACACACTTGTGCCGGAATCTTCAGCAGTGATATAACGGCCGCCCAGGGTATTAATAAACTCACCCATAGCGCGCAGTAACTCAGGGGTCTTTTCCTTGCGCGGATCACCAATAATTACGGCTTTGCCACCACCCAACTTGAGACCAGCCATCGCAGACTTATAAGTCATACCACGGGAAAGGCGAAGAACATCATTCAGGGCCTCGCCATCGTCGGCGTAGGGCCACATGCGGCAGCCACCCAGTGAAGGACCCAAATTCGTATTGTGTACCGCGATAATGGCCTTCAAGCCACTCTTTGCATCTTGGTAAAACGCCACTTGTTCGTGTTTATCGTAGGCGGAATGGGAAAAAATACTCATTAACTGTTCCTCTCCGGAAGGCCGGTTCTACAGCTGGGGAACAACCACAGCCCTTATCTGTTTTTATCTGGAATAAGATTATATCCAGCTCCCACAGACAAAGTTTGCATATTTTGCACACATGAGCATTAGAATAGCTAAAACATCACACCAAAATATCATTTTTAGGATATTCGTTTGCCCCAGAATAACTTGGGCCGCCCAGTCATTAATCTAGGCGGCTAGCTCTACGCTCTTATTTCTCCATTAATTGGCATTGAATACCGGGCCCTCTCCTACCGCTGGCGGCTCTCTTATAAATTTCCTATAACTGCCCCTCAAGAGAACACGATTCCTGTATAAATCTTCTGGCAAAGAACCTCCTTTTGAAGCCTTCCTTAATATGCCTACTTTTTCAAAAATTTTTGAAAATCTCACAACACTGGCGACTAAGATCATTTCCACCGCCTAAGCGCGTTACATCCTCTGCGCATGGTCTGGTAGAATCCGCGCCCAAATCGACCCATAGAGATAAACTCGATGCTGAATGCCGACGCTCTAAAACAACTTTCGCAACTGAAAACAGATATTCGCTCCAGTAAGGAGTTTGCCGAAGGCCGGGTTCGCGGCAGTAACGGCAAGTTTGGCTTCGTTGAGTTGGATGACGGGAGGGAAGCCTTCCTGCCTCCCAATGAAATGGAGCGTGTATTTCCCGGTGACCGGGTTCGAGTAAGTCTCTCCGAAGAGAACAAGGGTAAACTCGCAGCAGAGCTCGATGCATTGATCGACAGCCAGCTCGACTACCTTGTTGGCCAGTATGTACAGCGCGGCCAGGGCCACTTTATCCAGCCCACGCAAAATGGCCTGTCCCGCTGGATTTTTCTCCCTCCCAAGGCTCGCGGCAAGGCCCAACCGGGAGAGTTTATTGCCTGCAAAGTAAACCGCCATCCATTTAAAGACGGCAGAGCCCAGGCCAAGGTGGAAACCGTTATCGGCAAGCCCGATATGCCCGGTATCGAACACGCCTATGTTGTCGCCCAATTCAAGCTGCCCGAGCAATTTGGTGCCGCTGCACAAAAGCAGGCGGACACAATTGCGGAGAAACTGACAACAGTTACCGGTGAGCGCACCGAACTTTCCGAGCTGGGCTTCGCAACTATCGATGCAGAAACCACTCGCGATATGGACGACGCTCTGGCCGTAAGCAGCCGTGACGGGGGCTGGACCCTGCACATTGCTATTGCAGACCCATCGTCGCTAATTGATGAGAACAGCCCCCTGGATAAAGAGGCGTTTAATCGGGCCCACAGCCAGTATTTACCGGGCGAAACCCTACCCATGCTGCCCCGCAACCTGTGTGAGAACCTGTTCTCCCTGGTTCCCGGCGAGCTGCGCCCCGCCCTGGTTATCCATATCGATATCGATAGCGATGGAACCATTGGCAATAGCCGCTATGAATTTGCCGCTATTCGCTCCCAGCACAAACTGAGCTATGAACAAGTCAGCCGCTTTATTGAGGGTGACGACTCCGCCGTGCCCCAGGAGCAACAGGACAGTCTGCGTAATTTGGCGGCAATCTACGAAGCGCGCGCCGCATACCGTGCCAGCCACTCACTGGCAATGGAAGATCGCCCGGACTATGAAATCCGCTTGAACGATCAGCGCAAGATCGAGCGTATCGAAAAGCAGGAACGCAATATCGCTCAGCGAATGGTCGAGGAAGCCATGCTCGCTACCAATATCAGCATGGGTGGCAAACTTGCTGAGATTGAGCAGGGTTGCTTCTCAGTTCACTTGGGCTTCCGCGAAGAGCGCATGGGAGAAGTTCGCAGCCTACTGAAAGAACTGCTGCCTGAGCATGCAGAGGCCGATCTGGGGCAACTGGAGCATTACCTTGCACTGGTTAAGCACCTGGAAAACCATGAAGAGCCACAGATGAACAACCTGCTCGCCGTGCTCAAGCGTATGCTGCGCCCGGGCCAGCTCGATAACAAGGTAGGGGCTCACCTGGGACTGGGCCTCGAGGCCTACGCCACCGTCACCTCTCCGATTCGCAAGTACAACGACCTGCACAACCACCGCGTTCTGCGCGCTGCTGCGCAGGGAGAGAAAGCCTCCACCCTGGCCGATGATAAAATTGAATCCCTGCAGGAAAGCCTGATTCGCGGTCGCCAGGCCAACCGAGCTCTGGAGCAATGGCTCTACGCTCAATTTATCGAGAAAAAAGTTGGCCAGGAATTTACAGGGAAAATTACCCTGGTAAACGGCGCAGGCATCGGCGTGCGACTCGACGACTTTGGTATTGACGGCTTTGTGCGCATGAATGGCGATAAGAAGAATCTGCCCGCCTTCGATGGCAAGCACCTGGTTCTTACGCACAATGAAAAACGCTTCCACCTAGAACAGGAAGTTTCAGTTAAAGTAGCGTCTGTCGATGTAGACAAACGACGCATCGCCTTTGAACTGAACGCTGAAAAAACTGAGGCTGCCGACGCGGCTCAAAAATAAATTCCTGCACATTTACCCAAGCCCGGCGCTCGCCGGGCTTTCCTGCCGGGGGCCAAAGCCCACCACCTTTGATCGGCCAGCTAGCTTATAGCTCCGGCACCAATAGAATAAATCGAGGCCACTCATGAGCAATATTGCTGAATTGAACCCAACTCCACTGTGGGCACACTTTTCCAAGCTCTGTGAAATTCCACGCCCATCCAAGCATGAAGACCGCGTAGTGGAGCATATCGTTAACTTCGCTAAAGCACGCGGCCTAGGCGTTCAGCTGGATGAAATCGGCAATATTGTTATCAAGAAGCCGGCCACTCCTGGTATGGAAAACCGCAAGACACTGGCTCTGCAGAGCCATGTGGATATGGTGCCGCAGAAGAATGCCGACACTGAGCACGACTTTCTCACTGACTCAATCAAACCCTACGTGGATGGAGACTGGGTAACTGCGGAAGGCACCACGCTCGGCGCAGACAATGGTATTGGTGTTGCCGCAATCCTGGCCCTGATGGAATCTACTGATATTCCCCACCCCGCCTTGGAAGCTCTGCTGACAATTGACGAAGAAGCGGGCATGACCGGCGCCAAGAATCTTAAGCCTGGCTATTTTGAAGCTGACCTGCTCCTCAATCTGGATACTGAAGATGAAGGCGAGCTGTATATCGGCTGTGCCGGCGGTGTCGACGTCAATGTCAGCCTGCCCTATACGCCAGAAGCGGTCCTGCCCAGTGCCGAAGCAGTAAAACTCTCTGTTCGCGGCCTCCGTGGCGGGCATTCAGGCTTGGATATCGACAAAGGCCGAGGCAATGCCAACAAGATCGCAAACCGCATTATCCACGCCGCTCTAACCCAGGTCCCTGAGCTGCGTATTGCCAGTCTGGATGGCGGTAGCCTGCGCAATGCGATTCCCCGCGAATCCTTCACAACCCTGGTCGTGCCTTCAGTAGCGGTCGATAAAGTACAGGAAATTGTAAAAAGCGAAAGCGCTCAAATTGCCCGTGAACTGGACAATGAAGCGGCACTGGACATCACCCTGGAAGCTACCGAAACTCCAGTCAACACCCTGGACGCAGATAGCCAATTGACCCTTATTCGCGCAATCCGCTGCTGCCCCAATGGTGTTGAGCGAATGAGCACTGCTCTCGAAGGCATTGCTGAATCATCCAACAATCTGGCCCGTGTTGTAACAATGGAGGAAAACGGTGAGCATCGAGTAAAAATCCAATGTCTTGTACGCAGCCTCTCTGACAGTGCCCGCGACCAACACGGCCTCAATGTCGCCGCCACCTTCCAGCTGGCAGGTGCAGAAACAACACTGGACAACGACTACCCTGGCTGGACACCAAATCCCGATTCTCCGCTGCTGGCGATGATGAAGGATGTCTATAAAGATATGACTGGCGAGGAAGCTGAAGTAAAAGTCATTCACGCCGGCCTGGAATGCGGATTGCTGGCCAAACCCTACCCCAACTGGGATATGGTTTCCTTTGGCCCAACCATTCGCCGCGCTCACTCTCCTGAAGAGAAGGTTCATATCCAGAGTGTCGCCAATTTCTGGGATTACTTTATTAAAGTGGTCCAGGCAATTCCCACTCGCGACTAATCGCCCAATCGGGCCTCGGGTTACCCCGAGGCCCGACACCTTGCCTTTCCACGCCGCCCTCCAATTACTACATCCAACGCATCAACCACACTAAAAACTGCTTTCTAGCTATTGTTAGAGAGCCACTGGACTATTTTAATATTTCTTAACTCCACAGGTGCCCCGGGAAAATGAAGGAGAGTTATTCACTTGGTGCAAAAGCCTCAGAGCAGAAACGCCTGCTGTTACAGAGGAAAATCTACGGGGATACAGAAGACATACATTTTCCTTCAAACTATCAAGTAGCAGAGTTTGGTTGTGGTGCAGGCGCCAATCTCTGGATTGCGCAAGAGGTATCCGCTGGTAGTTATATTGGCCTCGACATACAGTCTGCCCAGTTAAACAAAGCCGAGCAAACGGCCCAAATGTTGGGGCTTTGCAACACAGAATTTAAGCTCTGTAACGCAGAAAAATCAGGGTTAGCAGATTCATCGGTAGATGCAGCTTTTGTACGCTTGGTTTTGATACATCTTCCAAACCCAAAAACCATGCTGCAAGAAATGATTCGCGTTGTACGCCCCGGTGGCAGACTTATTATTCACGAGCCTTACGACGCAACCTATTACACTGGCCCCGACAAGTTCAACCTAATGAAATGCTTCCGTGCACGTAATACGCTGGCCTACGGCAATGGGCGCGGTTCTCCTGAAATAGCCGTTAATCTTTTTCCAGTACTATCCTCCCTAAAGATCAGCGAAGTTGTAGTTTCACCCCATGTGATCAATGCCAATGGAAAAAGTGACGGGATTAGGTGTAAAAACTTACTGGAAAATATCATTGGACTTATAGAGCCTGTATCCGCAGAGTTAATTGCACAGAGCAAAATCACCCCTGAAGAATGGAAATCTGCACAACAAGAGGCCGGTATAGTTACCGCATACACTTTCCACACACAAACGCTTTGGAAAGCTACCGCCCAAGTTATCTAGCGGTAGAGAAATTGGAGATCCAATGTTGCGCTACCTCGTTGCGGCGACAAATCCAAATGGGTTCAAATCGCTGGATATATTTCAAGAAACGATAAACTCCAGCAGCCCTGGCAGGGTGGCCGCTGACTCGCCCATGTAGTCCAACACTCATCAACTTAGGGCTCACGCTCCCTTCCCGCCAAAGCTGATCGAAAGCGCCTTTTAGCAATAAAAAGAAATCATCGGCAGTCGTGCACCCACTGGGCAGCAGGTACTGAATATCGTTATTCACCAAGGTGTAGGGAATCACCACCAATGAATCTGATTTCTGTTCCCAGAATGGCAAATCATCACTGTAGGAATCTGACGTATACAGTAATCCATCAATTTCTCGTACCAATGATTTAGTATGGGAGCTTACCCGGCCTGTATACCACCCAAACGGAGGCCTAGCGGTTAACTGCTCGATTATCTTAACAGTGAGCTGAATATCGTGTTTTTCTCGACCCTTAGGAGTATCTTTATAATCAATCCACCGGTATCCATGGCCAGCAATCTCATGTCCCGCTTCAACCAGGGCTAGCGCTAAAATCGGATTAAGCTCTAACGCCTGACCGGTAGCAAAAACTGTTAAAGGTACGTTGTAAGTATTAAAGATATCGAGAAGCCGCCAGACACCAGCGCGAGAACCATACTCATACATACTCTCTACACTGAAATCCCGCCCTCCAACCCGTGCAGGCCTGCCAGGAAGTTCATGCAGGTAAGATTCAGATTGGGTATCGCCGTTTAACTTGGTGGATTCTGACCCCTCCTCTAAATTCAAGACAAACTGAATTGCAATGCGGGCCTGATCAGGCCAGCGGGGATGAGGCGGACGCCCAGCGTAACCCTCCAGATTTCTCTTGTGCATCAACCCAGCTCAAATGTCGTTACACCAAAAATTCGGTCCCGCGCAATATCTGGCATTGGCCCCAGGTACATCCTTGCGCAGCCAAAAACTTCCTCCATTCCATAGTGCTTGGCCAGCGACATAGCCGCAGGATTATTTTCCGGCACATCCAGAAAGATAGGCCCATCATCTGCAAATGAGACCAGTCGCTTCAGCAACGTATCTGCCACTTTATAGCTATTTGCAAACAGAGGACCGACTTTACATCCATTGCGGCAACGCCTGATTACACCATAGCCACAAAGACTTCCAAATTGGACATAGCCCAAACTCAGAGCCTCTGGCTGGGAAATCCATGCTTTCAGAAATACCCGTCTACTTGCGGGAAAGCAGGTCCTGTCGTAAGCAATTATTTGATCGAAAGAAACTTCACTAAGCTGGATAACTTCATCAGGGCATTGAGTACTCACACCCTCAAAAGCAGAAAGCTCGACTCGATAACGGAGATTCCGATGGGAGAAGTTAAAACCGCCGCGGGCATAGTAATCCTGCATCGCAAATACCCCATCCATACCGATGCTTGCATCAGGCCTCAACCGGGTTTTTAAGCGGTCCCGTCGAATATACCAAAGTCTATTACCAAACCCATGACCTCTGAATTCAGGCCTAACGATAAAGAATCCCATAAAACCGAAATCATCACCGTACGCAGTAATTGCCCCTCCTCCAATCAAGTCACCCCGAACTTCCGCCGCAATGTAAGCTTCTGGATCTGTTTTCCAGAAAATTTCTGCATCGTGCAACCCCGGATTCCAGCCTTCAAGTGCAGCCCAGTCAACCAGTAAACCCACTTCTTTACGTGTCATCTCCCGAACAGTAAATGATTCATGCATTGACTTAGACTCTTCTCGTTATCGTATTTATTCAGCTACCTGGAGCGAGGAACTTAAAGGGTTCTGAAGGACTCAACTTAGATGCCACTTCCCCACCAGTATCCATTGGAGTATCTAATTTCATTGTCATTACTTTAGATCCCGGCTCAATAGAAACACTATCCATATCCAACCAAATTACTGATGGATTAATAACAGAGTCGAAATAGTAGCGGCTACTTTTTTGATCAATAACCGACCGCCACAATGTTGAGGCTATATTGGGTTTATCTGGATCATCCATTCCCAGCGGCACGCTGACAGCACGAATTTGGGAGAATGCGGATGCTAATGCATCGCGATACTTTTTATATTCTGGTGATGTTTTTAAAGCATAACTCGCCCGTACAAACCTGTCCGCCGCACTAATTGTACCCGGTAGAAAGTTTTGGCCTCCAATTGAATTCCAATAGGAATTGATTGCCAGTTGCTGATCATAAGGAGGAGAATTAGTCATTACCGTAAACTGCTTACCGTGATGGATCTTTAGCACACCATCAAGATATTCAAAAATAGCGGAATCACCACTGGGGTCTGAAATTGCAATATGTGTACTTGCCGGTCTCCCATTGGGAAGGTCTGCGCCAACCACAGTGAATGGGTCACTCTTTAACCCCTTTACCGCAGCATCAACCGTTGCGTAGTTATCCAGGATGTATTGCAACCAGGCCCCAACAGAGATAGTCGGCTTATCCCTATCGGCAGCACTCCCATAATCTGCCTCAGCCAAGTATAAAAGGTTGCCTACGAGGCCCTTTTCATTGAGCCCATCAGTTGTAGCCGCATCGTAAATACTGATAACAATTGAGCCAAACTTCGATGTCCAAGTAATAGATTTTGGGCCCAAGCCACCATTGCGCTCCATCCCCTGAGGAAAAACCCAAAATGCCATAGCTGCATCGGTATCACTCCAGTCCATGCTACGGGCAGTAATATAGGTCTTATCACCAGTTTCATAGAGTATTCGGGTACAAGCAATCGAAGACCTGGGCTCGAGTAGGCACAGCACTACAACAACAAAAACCATAACGGAGTTTATAGCTTTAGAAAAACATGAAATCCTTTTCACTTTGCCAACCATCCCTCGAAATCATTAATTAATATACTGATCGTTTACAGTCACTATAATCGGCTATAAACAATAGAAAGTCCGGTTTCCATCATAGATGGCCAACAATGGTGAGACTGTCTTTCATTCCAATACTTGGCAACCTTGGCGTAAAGGTCCAGAAACTGACACCGCTTTCAACATTTACAGTTCAAATATCTTGTAACTTCAGTAAACTTTTACAGCTTATCAGCTTCACGCTAAAAGCATTCATTTTGGTATAGGCCACTCAAATAAAAACTATTTGAAAAACTGTACACCTATTAACCAGAAAGAAATGCCCCCTCTTATCGAAGTAGCAATAAGGCCAATCACGGAGCCCCTAATGAACTCAATTGGCAGACTGGTAATCCTAGTCAACAACTATGAAGAAGCTATTGCCTTTTATCGTGACAAATTGGGGTTTGAAGTATTTATTGACTCTCAAGCAGCACCACATCGATTTGTTCATATTCGACTTCCGGCACAAAAAGATATGGGTATATGGTTATTTCAGGCAACTTCTGAAAGCCAGCAAAAGAAAGTGGGAGCACAAACTGCAGGGCAGCCTTGTGCCGTTATTTATACAGATAATTTTGACAGAGAATATAAAAAACTTGCAAAAAATGGCGTTCACTTCAGCAAGCCACCCACTTCTGAAGGGGGTGCAGAGTTTGCCCACTTTGAAGATCTCTACGGCAACGAATTTATTTTAGTTGAACTACAAAAAGAAACCGTAGATTAAATTTTAACCTGTCGCTTCTGATTCCCCCATAGAGTGCGGTGTAAGCAGCGACAGATCTTCACCTTCGCTAGTCTACCCCCTTAACCGCGATGAAATAACTTCCGACAAGTAATTTAAGAAAAGAAGTACGAAGCGGCTTTTCCTCTCCCAATCAATAAATCTTTTTCTTTTCTATATTTACATCTCGTTTTGTATCACATATAAATCGAGTAACATTCAGTTGACATGCACCTATATCCAATGTCCTTCGGTTAGTATAGAGCTGGCCATCGCACAAAATTTCACCACTGAGATACACCGTAGCTAGCTACTGGCTAGCGTACTTATATATGGAAATACTCACTTACTGAAACGATTTTCACACAGAAAAAACAAAGGCAGGAGCAAACCTTGGCAGAAGGTTATATCTCCAGAATAGAGCCAATTGGAATAACAATGAGAAGAAGCTTAATTATGCTGGTGCCCGGACTGACACGAGTCACCAGCACCGCCCAACTGTCAGAGTTCACCGAGGGAATGATCGCAGCCAGTGAGCGTATGCCTCTCACTCAGATTTCTGATCCTACCGTCCCTGCCGGCATCAACCGCCTGAGGGTCAACGATAAGCAGGAGCTTGATCTGGTTGAAGCTTACTGGAACGACTTGGTTCCTAGCATTACCCAGCAGAGCCTGAAAGTCCGCTTAGCCCGAGGCTTCTCCCTAATCTGGTTCTGGCTGGCCAACCTCCATATTTGGAAAGGGGTGCTTAAACGAAAGTACCTGACATTTGGTCTAACCCTTTCAGCATTAGCCTTTATTGTTTGGTACATTGGTACCATCATTTTGTTTGTCGAAGCTGTTGAGCCCACCAGTGACAGCCCGTTTTATCCCGCAGTACAACAGCTCAAGCAAGGTGTTGAGTATATAGGGGGCTGGCGGATCTGGCTGATTGCTACTGCCGTTGTTGCCGTTATGCCGGTTGCCTTACTAGTAGATATTTCTGACTTTTGTAAGCGCTATCTCACCAATGAGCCGGCGGCCAAGGGCAAGCCTGCAGTCCGCTTTGAGATTATCCGACGGGTCAGAGAACAGCTCGAAAACAGTATTAAACTTTACGACTACGATTCCGTAACTATTGTCGGACATAGTTTTGGCAGTGTTGTTACTGTAGACCTTTTTGCCGATCTTCCGCCAATCGGTAAACCAATCCGTATCCTAACAATGGGGTCCCTAATCGAAGTTCTGGGTAAGCAGGCTCCTTGGCTGCAGAATGAAGTAGAGCAACTGTCACAAAGAAAAGATCTAATCGAGTGGATTGATATCAAGTCTCACTCAGACTGGTTTGCCAGTGGTTCTGCGGTCCCAGCACGCCACCACTGTTATGAGCGAATTATCGGGTCTTACGGTACTTTTCCGGACAAATTGGCAGCTCGAGTTCACTCCCGATATTTCGATAATCAGGAGGCTGTTCGCTTACTGCTGACTTACTTTGAAAAGCAAAATGATCCCAGTATTTCGCCAACCTCGCACGAGATTTTGGAACCGGTATAAAGGGGTACCCAGACGACCAAATCAGAAATAAATGTATCTATACCTCAGCCCCCTTCCGGCGACTGGAGAGGGCCGAGCAGGACTATTAAAATGAAAATTAAAGAGGGAGCGATCATGATAAGGCAGCCAATAGCAATCTTTGCAGTTTTAGCCTTTCTTACCATTCTAGTTAGCGGATGCTCACAAATGACGCCGCGCTATGATGCCGCGCTATACTCCGATTTAACCACTGTCAATGTAGAGATAATGGAATTTTTCTCTTCAGTTTCCAGTGGAACCAACAAAGATTCTTACTCCAAAAGAGATGAGAGATACCATGCATTGATCGGCAAAGTAGATGCGCTGGCAATGCAATCGAAAACCCGCCCTGCGCCTGAAAGTAAACTACTCAAAAAGATTAACAACTATTTGGAATCCTCTGGCAGGAATATTAGCTTTGAGCGGGAACCCCCAGTGTTGCGTCATTGGAGAAAATTTCAGAGAGTTTGAACATGATGCGCACGGTAGATGAAGATAAGGGCCTAAACGCAACCGCTGTTTCTCTATTCAAAAATGAAATTGTTGTTTCCATGGACCAAGCACTCACTTATGAGTCTTTTCTGAATCGCTGAGGAAATTACTATGTCTATTGACGTTAACCAACTCGTTGCAGATATCAAAGGGGCAGCTTCTGCGGTAATTAACAGTGATATTTCTGAACTCAGGGGATTTTCCGAGCGCCAGTTATCCGCAATGGCTCAGCAAACAAAAATGATTGCTAAAGCAATTGCATCTGATGAAATATCTGGCGATCTGCAAGATTACTTTCTCGACTCCCTGGAGGATATGGCCAAGAACTTCGCCAACACTTTACGTGGACTCCTGTTAGTCACCATTGAGAAAGTCTGGAATGCAGTTTTGGGAGTTCTCTGGGGAACAATTGAAGCTTGCACCGGCATTTCCTTGAAAGCTGCTATCTGATTTCTATTTAAATTGGGCTGGGGTAACTCAGCCCTCCCCCTACACTCAATCAAGATTACTCACCAGATCACCCCCACTACCAAGGACACTATTCAGTCAGTCTGAAACAGCTCATGTTTCTGGCTCTCAGGATTTATTGAGCATTCACCAACGGGTAAAAAGAGTTTAACCCCCCTGTAAAGAATTATTCATCAAGACGCGTCAATGTACGCGCGCAAATAACTCAAGCCGCTTACCAGGCTGGTTAACACTTGCTGAATCACTACAAACTGGGGTATCCCGATGAATACTAAAAAGACCTACCTGGCAGCCGCCATTTCGGTGGCCACAATAATGAGTGCCAGTCCCGTGACCGCTGAAGACCTCAGCAACGCACAAATTGAAGAAGTAATGGTTCTGGGCTCCGGTAGCACTTTTAACAGCAGCGAAGTATCTGAGGCAATGCGCAAGCAACAGTCCTCTATCACCAGCGTTAATGCATTGATCGATAACCTCCCCGGTGTCTCAGTCAATGAAGGAGATACTTACGGCTTTGACGACTGGTCAACCAATATCAGTATTCGCGGATTTACTAACAGCTTAGATGAACAGCAAATTGGCACCACCATCGATGGTATTCCCAATGGCGGTTCGAATTACGGTGGAGGCTCAAAAGCAAACCGCTTTGTTGATCCGGGTAATATCGGTTCAGTAGAAGTATCACAGGGTACTTCAGATATCGCTTCACGTTCCCACGAAGCCCTGGGAGGCACTATTGATTATCGCACTGATGATCCTTTGGACACACAGCGCAGTCGAATAGAACTGTCCACAGGCGAATTTGATGCACAGAGAGTATATTTTCGCTATGACACTGGTATTTTTGCCGGGAACAGCAAAGCCTGGATCTCATACTCTAACCAGGAAGCGACCGACTGGATTACTGAAACTGCTGAGAATGAACGAGAGCACATCGCGGCAAAACTAGTGACCAGCTTGGAAGCTGGTACCATCAAGGCCTACCTATCTTACGACGATATCCACGAAGATAACTATCAACGAGTCTATTCGGACGCCCAATTTGAAGAGTACCCTGAAAACGATTTCCTTACCGGCAACTGGTCCGGTATTCCTTATATCGATCAACTTTATCGCCGTGGCTGGTCTACCTTGCGTGAGAACCTGCTGGCCTACACCCAGTTCGATTTTGACCTGACAGATTCATTCAATCTACAGGCCGGACTCTATTACCATAGCAACGAAGGCCGCGGGGACTGGGTGCCCCCTTACCTGGTTGATATTACAGATGACAGTGAACAGGGCGAGTCCGAGTTCCTCGGCGGCTCAACTGCCTACGGCGGTAGCCAGTCGGGCATCATTTATTTTGTTGACGCCAATGGCAATGCCCTTACTTATGATGAAACATGTACAGCGTCAGTCACCAATATCTATGGCGATTCAGGACCGGCCTACAATCCAGATTGCTATGCAGAGGGCGCCATACCCACGATGTCTTATCGGCACACTCATTATGAGAAAGAGCGTGCCGGACTGACTCTAGACTTTACATATGCTACCACCATCGCCGGGTTAGACAATGAGCTGCGAGGCGGCCTCTGGTATGAAGACTCCACCCGTGACGAACACCGCGATTGGCACAAAATCATTGATGCAACTCAAGGTGCCAGTTTCAATTCAACACCCTATTGGGTGCAATACGACCGCAGTTACCCCTCCACCAGCACAAAGTGGTATTTACAGAACTCCTGACCATCGACACTCTCACTTTGACACTGGGCGCCAAGCAGTTCTTTGTCGATGTTGAAAGGGAAGATCTGTTTCAGGAGTCTTCCGATGCAAGTGTTGACTCTGATTCAGATATCCTGCTCTCCGCCGGTTTGATTTGGGAAACACCCCTGGAAGGTGCAGAGCTGTTCGCAGGCTACGCTGAAAACTTTAAGGCGATTGGAGACAGCGTATTAGAGCGGCCCGATTCAGATCTCGACAATATCGAACCGGAAACCTCAGAGACCACAGAGCTAGGGCTTCGCTATACCGCCGATAATTTC
The DNA here is from genome assembly GCA_032615215.1 of Microbulbifer sp. MKSA007. NCBI lineage: Bacteria > Pseudomonadati > Pseudomonadota > Gammaproteobacteria > Cellvibrionales > Microbulbiferaceae > Microbulbifer > Microbulbifer sp. MKSA007. The sequence continues at coordinate 3,726,140 of CP128433.1, forward strand.
TCGGCAACTGCCACCTACTTTCAAAATGATTTTGAAAACCGGATCATTTTCCTGGATAACAATACTTCCGCAGGTAATAACTATTTGATAGGTACCAATGGGACCTATTTTAATGCCGGCGGAATCGAATCTGATGGTCTGGAACTTTTCCTGGACTACGATTTATCAGAAACTCTAAATCTCTATACATCCTATACCCTGCTGGACACTACTTATATTGGCTCAGGAAACTCAGCAGTAGATGAAACTCAAGGAATAACACCAGGGAATGACGTAGTCGGAATAGCTGATCAACTCTATGTGATTGGCCTGGATTGGAATTCTGAAATATTTTACGGTGGCATCTCCAGTAAGTTTACCGGAGATCGCTTTGTCGACTTAGACAATAGCTGGACAGCTGACTCCTATGTAGTTGTCGATGCCTACCTGGGCATGAATCTGGGAGAATTTAGCCCGGCACTACGGGGAGCCAACCTGAATTTAGTGATAAATAATTTACTGGATGAGGATTACTTAGGAACTGTCGTTTCTGGCGGTGCCTGGATTGGTGCTCCACGGACAGCCTCACTCTCTGCAACTATTGATTTTTAAGATTTTTTTGGCAGCCACACAATCGGCTGGAAATGCCAGCCGATTGTGCGTATGTTTAGTCAAGCAGTAGATTCAAAAACAAAGTGCAATAAATAATAAATATAGTCGAAAAATAATTTTGATTATTTGCGACAAATATAAATGATCCAAAAATATGCAAAGAGCTCTTTCAATGAACAGATTGACTACAGCAACCCTGACCCTGTTTCTTTCTACTCAATCCCTTGCCGCAGACAACCTCGTATTAGTTACTATCGACGGCTTGCGCTGGCAGGAAGTGTTCTCCGGTTATGACCCTGAACTTCTCAACCACACAGAGTTCACTGAAAATAAACAAGACCTTATCAATCACTTTCACGGCGATTCACTCATCGAAAAACGTCAAAAATTATTGCCTTTTATCTGGCAAACAGTGGCTAAAGAAGGGGTTTTAATTGGCAATCGCGACAAGGGGTCTAAAGCACAAGTTACCAATAGCTGGTGGTTTTCCTATCCCGGTTACAATGAGATTTTAACCGGCTCCGCCGACCCCAAAATCAATAGTAATGACCCAACCCCCAATGCCAATACTACCTTTCTCGAGTGGCTAAACAGCAAATCTGAGTACAAAGGCCAAATCGCTGCATTCGGTAGCTGGGGGGTATTCTCCTCGATACTTAATCGTGATCGCAGTGGTATTTACATTAACGCGGGGCTGGAAGCTGCCGATTGGCCAAAATTGAGCCAAAGAGCAGGGTTTCTCAATGATTTGCAGCGGCAACTGCCGGTTTTCTGGGAAAACGTGCGGCCCGATGCATTTACCTATGGATTTGCAAAAGAGTACTTAATTAGCAAAAAGCCCAAGGTAATGTACATTGCCCTGGGTGAAACCGACGATTTTGCCCACGATGAGGAATATCACCAGTATCTCCACTCCGCACATCGGAGCGACATGATACTCGCCAAACTCTGGCAGACACTGCAATCTCTTGATCAATACCGAGACAATACCAATCTACTCATTACCGTTGACCACGGGCGCGGCAACACCGCTGAATCCTGGCCCCACCACGCCAGTGGCCCAGCCCTGACCCAATACTTCGGTAAAGAAGACCACCCCCACAAAGCGGGTATACCCGGCTCCAATGAAATCTGGATTGCCGCACTGGGCCCAGACATTAAAGCCTTGGGAGAAGTATCCAGGGGAGAAGCCATTTTTCAGGATCAGATAGCCGCAACCGCACTACAACTGCTCGGCCATAAGTCAGAAGAGTTCTCGCAGGATAGTGGCAAAGCAATAGACAGTATTCTCAAATAAACCTTTGTTCAGCCAGGCCTGACAAGTTCGGCTGAACAAATTTTCACCGCCTTGGACCAGTAATATTCTGGAGCTTGATAACAACTTAAAGAACCCATCAATTAAGTGTTAACAGGCTCTAGCTGCCCCGCCCCGGTTTCCGCATAATGCAGGCCGCACTCGCAACTGAAAACAGATGGCCTGATGTATGTGGTTTAAAAACCTCCGTATTTATCGTTTGACGAAAGAATTTTCCCTGGATGCTGAAAAATTGAACGAATTGCTGGAGCCCCATGCATTTGTTCCCTGTGGCAGTCAGGACAGCACTCGCTATGGGTGGGTGCCTCCACTAGGGCGCCACGGCAGCCAGTTGGTGCACGCAACGAATGGCTACCTAATGGTCTGTGCTAAGAAGCAAGAAAAAGTGATTCCTGCTGCGGTAGTCAATGAGAAAGTTGAAGAGCTGGCACAAGCTATTTCTGAAAAAGAAGCCAGGCAGGTAGGTCGCAAGGAGCGGCAAAACCTTAAAGACGAGATTCTCCTTGAAATGCGCCCCAAGGCATTCGCTCGCTCCCGTCTGCAATATGCCTATATTGCACCTCAGGATGGTTGGGTAGTGGTTGACGCCTCTTCTGCCTCCGCCGCCGAGGAACTGCTGGAGAACCTCCGCGAGGCTATCAGTAGCCTTGCCGTGGTACCACTCTCCGTTAAGAACCTGCCACAGCAAACGATGACCCACTGGCTCAGTGCCCCTGAAGCACCGCATCAGTTTGATTTTGGCCACGAATGCGAGTTGCGCGATCCCAAAGACAGCGGCAGTGTTATCCGCTGTAAAAACCTGGACCTCTGTGCAGAGGAAATTCACAATCACTTGGTGGCGGGACTACAAGTGCACAAGCTGGGGCTGACCTGGCGTGGGGGCGTTGAATTCCTGGTAGATGATCAGCTGTCCCTAAAGCGTATCAAGTTCAGTGACGAGCTTCTGGAGAAGGCCGATAGTGCCGATGCAGAAAGTGCAGCCCAGAGATTTGATGCAGATTTTGCGGTGATGACTCTGGAGATCTCAGCCCTGACCAAAGACTTGCTCTCCGCCTTCGGTGGCGTCAACACCGAGTCGGCTAGCGTTGAGGAACTGGTCGCCAAAGCCAGCCGCCAAGAAGCGGAGGCCCTGGCCAAAGAGGTAGAAGAGGTCGTTCTTTAGGGAACTCACATTATGATGCGTACCTGAAAGGCACGTATCACCTGCCCCCTACCCCACCAATCAGATCTCAACCATTGGGCGGCCAGGTTCGGTCCACTGGACGTGATACTTGCGCTGCTCAGGCTGGTCCACACGCGCAAAGGTATGGGCTCCAAAGAAATCACGCTGTCCTTGTAGCAGGTTCGCCGGCAGCGACTCGGTGCGGAAGGCATCGTAGTAATTGAGCGCCGATGACAGGGCCGGCACCGGAATACCATTCAGAGTGGCGCTCGCCACCGCTTGGCGCCAGTTGGCCTGGTGATCGGCAATCTGCTGGGTGAAGAAATCATCCAGTAGCAAGTTGGAAAGCTTGGAATCTCGATCGTAAGCATCGCTGATAGATTGCAGGAACACTGCTCGAATGATGCAACCTGCACGCCAAATTCTGGCAATTTCAGAGAAGTTCAACTGCCATCCCTGCTCCCGCGCAGCCAGCTTCATCAAATCGAAGCCCTGAGCGTAAACACAGATCTTTGCGCAGTAGAGAGCGTCGTGCAGCTGTGCAATCACTTCTTCCCGTTGCTCTGGAGCCACTGGTGTCAACTCAGGCCCTTGCAGTTTCTTCGCTGCGCGGGTACGCAATACCTTCCGGGTAGATAATGAACGGGCGTAAACCGCTTCGGCAATACTCGGGGCCGGACAGCCCACTTCCAGGCTGCTCATGGCTGTCCACAGACCAGTACCTTTTTGGCCTGCACGGTCGAGGATAACGTCTACCAGCGGCTGTTCTGTCACGGAGTCCAAGGTAGAAAGCACTTCTGCACTGATATTGATCAGATAGCTGTTCAGCGGGCCTCGGTTCCACTCGCGGAATACTTCTGCAATTTCCTCTGGGGCCATACCCATCGCCGTGCGCATCACATGGTAGGCCTCACAGATCATCTGCATATCGGCATACTCAATACCGTTATGCACCATCTTCACATAGTGGCCTGAGCCTATCGGGCCGATATAAGCCGCACAGGGCTCACCTTCGCGAACCGGATTGCCAGGCTCAAAGCGTTCAATCGGCTGGCCGCTGGCTTTATCCACTTTGGCGGCAATAGCATGCCAAACTGGCTCAATACGACTCCAGGCATAACGGTCGCCGCTGGGCATCAGGGATGGCCCAAAACGAGCTCCCACTTCGCCACCGGATACTGCGGTGGTGAAGAAGATCAATTTGCCTTCATACCGTTTAGCCCGCTCCACAGAGTCGGTCCACAGGCTATTACCAGTATCAACAACGATATCGTCAGCCTTTAAGCCCGCATCGAGCAACTTGCTGCATACATCATCAACGGGGTCTCCAGCCGGAACCGAGAGAATAATCAAGTGCGGGGCTTTAACCTTCGCCAACAGCTCTGTGTAAGAGTTGCAGGCTTCAACACGCGCAGGCAGGTCTCCACGCTCTTTCTTGTCCTGCTCCAGCAGCGCATTCAGCCGGTTGTGATCCAAATCAAAGGCACAGACCCTATAGCCATTGTCGGCCAGGTTCAGGATCAGGTTCTTACCCATCACACCGGCGCCGATAAAGCCAATATCGCACTGTGAATCAGACATCAAGTTCTCCATATAAAGACAGGGGGCTTTCAAGGGCGTGGAGTATAGCAATATGAATCTGGAGCAGGGAGAGCAAAAACCAAACAAAATTGCCCAGAGGGCAGCAAATACAGCCTACAAGGTGTAGAAGCCGATAGCAGGTGGTCCGCTATGGGCAAATACTCCCGACCTGGCGCACCTTATCTTTTGGTGCCAACCGGCAATTCAATTGCCCCGACACCAGAGCTCCATAAGTTATTTCAAGTCTATGACGCTTTATAAGAAAAGCTGATAACGAACTGTAAGAGCAAGGACATATCCGCCCAATACGCTAATTGGGGAAATCGCTTCCGATGAGGCTGAGTTTCCTAACGATAACGCAGCCGGTTTCCCCATGTACCGTAAGTGGCACTATCATTACTAACCCATAATCCTCCATCACAACTACTTAATCTGCCTATAAATCCATTTTATCGATTAAATTGAATTTTTAACTAAATCAAGGCATGTGAATTTTAATAAAGCAAAACCCATATTCTTTGGAAATTTGACTGAGAGGGATGACCTTGGACACCCTACTTAACTGAGCTTACTAACAAATGAAAGCCAACAATAAAATAAACCATAAAATACAATCAATCCATTATTTGGCCTTCCAGGATTTATCGCCGATACCTCGATACTGGAATTTCAACATTCGCTTCACTACAGCAAAGCGCAAAATAAAAGCTCTTAACCTTACTGAAAGCAAGAAGTAAATGATGAAAATAAATTGATTTTTTCAGCAAGATGGAACCTCACGATTTATCCTATAAGTGCATGAGCAATACCATGTTCATTAAAAATAGACTTATTAAGACGACAGTCGGTGAATATGCTGGAGACCTCATAAGATCATTGAATCAGCCAATGGAAAAACTATCTTCAACAGCGCCAAAACTCCCAGCGCAGGTTCAGACAGCTAAAGGAAAATTAATAGTGTAATTTCAACAAGCTCTCATTTCAGCTATACAGCCTCTAAGTCTATCCCGCCTTAATTAATAGCCCTAGATGCTAACAACACTAGCATTACGGAAACAGTTAATTTATATACCTGCCAACAATAATCAATGACTATTTTTGTAACCCAAAACTCATATGCAGCACGAAAACTGGCAGCGCCCCCTAAAGCCAAGACCGCTAGACTTCAGAAGACATCTATAAAAATGCAAAAATAGGTTGGCAAGAAATCCCCTCACCAACCTACATATTCATTCAATCAAATCTAAACAATGAATCACAGATTTCACCGGATTAATCAAAACCCTTTACTAACACTTAAGCCAACAATACGAGGCTCTAATGTAAACACATTAGTAGTAAGACCTGAATCATCACTATTAGTGAACATATCAGTGATAGGCGCATCATCAAAAATATTCTTCACGTAGAGCTGCATATATAGATCAGAGTCAGGATTGCTGAGGCTAACTGAAGCATTGAGATTACTCCAAGCCTTCAAACGATCATACTCAGTGTTATATACACGAGCATAACTTTCCGACTGGCGGTAGTAATCTGCTCGTAGAGTTAAATCCCAATTCTCAATAGGAATCGTATGTTCCACTCCGAAATTAACGGTGAAACGTGGTGCGTTGGGCAACTCATTTCCACTTAAATCAGCAGCAAAACCACGCCCCCCATTAGGTGCATCGGTTAGCGGGTTGTAGGGATCAACTCCATAATTGATATCATGGCGCAATGCATCCGAGACTTCGATTTCTGGAGAGAATGAACCATACTGGGCGGAACCCGCACAAAGCGACCAAATAGCGAAAATATTAGGCGCAGCCATAACCGCTTCAACTAAATCCACAGGTGCAATACAGTTAGACGGCACCTGGATGCTAGGACGAACCAGTACCCAATCTTCATTGCCCTGAGTACGATCCATCACGTCAACAGATTCCTCTCCGTCTGCAATTCGGGTTTTTAGGTACCCTAAATTCATATCTATTCGTGTTGCATCTGTAAGCTGCCAAGCCAGCTCAAGCTCAAGCCCCATAGTTTCCGCATCAAAATTCTCATTGAGAGAAATTCTGTCAACAATTTGAGAGACTTGATAGTCGGTATAATCGTAGTAAAAGGCACTAGCATTAAGCGATAAGCTACCATCGAAAAGAATGTTCTTACTGCCAAACTCAATTGCGTTGACAAACTCCGGCTCAAAAGAATCTTCCAGGGGCTGAAACTGTACTATTGCTGGATCAACCTCGGCTCGGGGAGGGTTAGTACCACCACCTTTATAGCCGTGCGCAAAGGACATATAGAGCATAGTTTCATCCGTAAAGGGCAGATCCGTTCTCCAGTCCAAAACTGCACGCCCGGTGTACTCCTTCCAGTTCTGAGTAGCCGGATCACCTTCCGGATAGCCTCGATGGACAAGCCCCCGGAGACTTCACCGGAGGAGACTTCCCCCGTTACCGGATCATAAAAAGTACCTAACAACAGCTGACTGGGTACTGGAGTAGAGCGCTTGCGATCATTTGTATAGCGAAGGCCGGTAGTTAGCTTTACATCATCATTAATTTGCCAATAAGTTTCACCAAATAATGCCCAAGAATTAACTTCCACCAAATTTCGGCTCAAGAAATAGTTATGTCCTTCCTCATCAATGTTTTCTATCGAATTAGGGTCAACATAAATACAATCTGAACCAACATTTACTTCTGGATCAGTACAGTTTTGAAATACTAAGTTGAAATTTTCATCGCGGTCGGCATTATATAGATATTGCGCCACCATACTAAATATATTATTGAATACAAAATAGTCATCTTGGGTTTTAAAGTCTAAATAGTTTGTGCCCACTGAAAAATTCCAAGGACCATCGAAAGATGTCTGCAATCGGAATTCCTGGCTCCACTGTTTATTATCTGATCGACTAATATCAACTGCCAACAGTCCTTCAGAGGGTCCCAACTGTGGATCAGTAAAAACTCCCCCGGTGTAGGTTCTAAATTACCCCCATCATTAAAGATGGGATCTGAAACATAACGATTATAATCTTGGGATGAATAGTAATCGTCCTTAGCATAAGTCGACTGAGAGTAAAATGTAAGAGAGTCTGTCAGGCCCCATTCGAAGTTCAGTTGCACTAAGTCATTCTCTGCGCGGAATACCGGATCATAACTGGTTTCAATTTTACGAAGATCACGTGACTGCGTTGAATTCGCATAAGGGTCAGTAAACCAGTCAATAACCTGGCCATAGCTCGTGACAATTAACCCGGTAGCCAAAACGCTTGCAAAACCCTGGGCATTGGGTGCGCTGTAAGCGTCATCACTATAAATCGAGCTAGGCAGACAACCCTGACTAAAAAACACTGGCGTAAAGCCTGTTAGTTCAGTATCACCAATATGTGTTCGGCCTGGATCTTTTGTACAAAGTTGCTTGCCCGTGCGTGAGCGCCGATCATCTTCTTCAAAGTGTTGCCATATTAAATTGGCACTAAAGGATTCACTGGGCTCCCACTCAAAGATTGCACGAGTAGAATATAGATCGCGGTCATTAACATCGTTACCGGTATAAGTGTTGTAATCAAAACCATCACGCTTAGTCATGGCCCCGGAGAAACGCAACGCCATGGTCTCCCCCAATGGCATATTAAACATTCCGCTGGCGCGCTTGGTGTTATAACTGCCCACCTCCGCCTTGATCTCAGAGGCAAACTCATCTCCAGGCATAATTGGCAACATATTAACTACGCCAGCTGTCGCGTTGCGGCCATAAAGTGTACCTTGGGGGCCACGCAAGACTTCAACCCGTTGCACATCAAAGAACTCTTGCTCAAATAATCGATTGCGAATTAAAGGAGTATTGTTGAAGCTCACAGCAACCGCCGGGTCTGAAGCAGCAGAAACAGCTTTAGTGCCTATACCGCGAATAGAGAAGTTATAGGTGCTGAAGTTGGATTTAGAAAAATTGGCATTTGGGACAGCTCGTAGCAACTCTTCCCCCCGCTCAATTTTAAGGTCATCCATACTGTCACCACTGAGTGCAGATACTGCAATGGGCACATCTTGAATACTCTCTTCAATCTTCTGCGCAGTAACCGTGATCTCCTCAATCACCTGTCTTGGGTGTTTACCTTCTTCACTCTCCTGGGCACTGGAAATGGTAGGAACAACTGCAAATGCCAAAGAGGCAACAATGGAGCTGTACCAGGGAGTAATTTGGCATGAATGTCCAGATTGATAAATCGCTTGTGCAATCAATGTTTTCTTTTTGACAGGTTTCATCATCACACTACGTCTCTCTTTATTGTCGGTATTATTGGGTTATTGACCTGATATAAACCTATTTCAGGCTCAACAACATTTAAGACGCGAGAGCTAAAAGAAAGGGGGATAAAAAATAAACTTTATTTTTGGCGGGCTAAAGCAGAATTATTAACTAAATATTTAGAAAGCTGCAACAGTTAGAACTAAAAAGCCAAACCTCTGGCGTAGCGCTAGCAGAATCACTCACCAAAAAATTTCTAGTTGAACTTGTTGTCCCGTTAGACATCTACTCGAAAAAAGGTCACAACCTACAGCACAATATGACCTATTTTGCGCCATCAAGGAGCTTCCTCTGCCACCTGCCTAACCTTGGTCAAAGCACGCTGTATTAATTCTTTAACCGAATCCTTAGAGATTCCCATTTGCTCCGCAATTGCTTGATAAGTCATTCCCTCAAAGCGATGATAGCGAAAAGCTGTACCAGCTCTTGGCGGCAATCCTAAAATAGCTTCCAGAACTCGGGTATAAGCCTGTATTCCCATCACCGTCCGTTCCGGACTAATCATGTAAGGGATATCGACTTTGTGATCAATAGAGTCATGTAACCCTCCACACCTAGACTTTTGACGCCTACCATGACTAATCAAAAGATTTCTTGCCATGGCATAAATGTAAATTCTTGGGTTTTCGATTTGCCCTCCATACTTTTTGATACGAATATATAACTGAATAAAAACCTCCTGAACTAGATCATCAACATCAGATAGATTAACTCGGGAAGAAAAGTAACGTTTCAAATCCAATCCATACTCACCAACCCACTGCGTCACATCATCCTGATAAAAGTTTTCCATTTTTCTAGTAAACCATCTCGCGTGACCGACCGGTTTCCCTGAGCTTCTGGAAAATTTTGCAATACTTAGTACAACTTACAGAGGCTCTCTAGAGACAATGAACAAAACAAACCATCGATCAATTATTTTTTGGTCAAATTATTTTTGTAGTACAAAACCAGCCTTCTTTTCAAAATCGAGTATCAACTAGCTAAACCGATATAAGTCTTTAGTTTTACTAAAGTTAACTTCCCCTAAAAACACAGAGAGTAGACAAAAAACATACGATAAACGACCACCTCCAGTGACTGGAAAAAAGTAACGCCTAAATTACAAGCATAGAGAGGTATTACTATGAACTTCAGCGCCTAAAGGCTAATCAAATCGTAGACTATTAACCTTCAAAAGGAGGGAAAATAAAAGAGGGGAAAATGGAACAAGTACTTGGATAATTGTAGATATGAAAAAGTTACATTACGAAATATAAAAATAGAATTACTTACTTCTTCCGTTTTTGTAGTAGTAAAGTAGATTTTTACACTTCCACAGAAACATTGAGAGCTTCATACTCTTTATCTTATTACAAAAAAATTGCTATCTTTTGAATAAATCTTATGCGAACAGTTTTCAAGATGAATCATTTCTATATGCTAGAGTACTTTCCTGACTTTTTGTTCACGCCGGCATAGTCGCAACTGGGAAAGAAAATGACACTTTCGTTTATAGAGCCTGTCAAGCCACTATACAAAAAGTACAAGCGTTTTATCCGTGCTAAAGCCATGAGAGGGCCCTAAGCAACCTTGTTTTGCACTCTCAGCCTTTGTTCAGCCCCTTCACTTTCATTGAACGCAGACATCTCACCGTTCCAAATTCCTCGAAGCAGCAGCCTGGAGTTAAAGATCCTATCAGTACTAGGTCCTATTCACTTTACGTTAAGTTACCTAAGAGTTACGAAAGTACCCTCGACTAACGATATCCTTTAGTGCTTATGACAGATGCAGACTCAGCCTTTCAGGCCACTTCAGGTACAACTCAAGTGCCGATGGATTTTGGCAAACTGCAGGAAGTCATTTTAGTTGGACTATCTTACTCAAAAGGGTCAAAAATCATGCCAGCCGTCTTCGGGACTTTACCCCCATCAGCGATAAAAACTGGAAATATTTAACTGGCAAGGCCTATGCGCATGCCACTTTTATTCATGACGTCATTTTGCCCCTCCTAGCAAGATCACATAGCCTATCTGACATCGGACACACCTTTATAGCGCACTCTCTAGGCGGGCTATTTGGCACATATATGTTGCTTACCAGGCTAAGCGGCTTTGATGACTATATCCTCAGCAGGATATCGGTGTGGCACGATCGTGCAAGAATCTTTAATATGAAAGCTACTTTCAGCTCTAATTACCGAAAGGTGTTTATTGGATTTGGTGCTATAGAAACTCCAGAAAAAAGCCAAATTCGCAACGACATGGTAAGGGGAGCGAGGCAGCCCCAAAGAAAATTAGTCATTGAAGAAGGCTAGAGATAAGCCCCCGACTGCTCATTATTCCAGAAGCAAATCATGGCACTTCATTTCCAACTACTGCCATTTAGGACTTGGCTTGCTATACAGAACGAGAATGTAAGAGCAATAAAAATATGAGCTACTAGATGACAGTTTTATCAATACAAAGGTCTTTTATATCAACGATATACAACCACTAAAATTTATAAAAATCTCATAGGTGTGATGAACAAACCAAAGATAAAAAGGCTATCCTTATTGTTATAGCTGGCATTTTTTCATTGACACTATAGCCTCACTTTACCAAAGCTATTATCTAGGGATGATAAACTTCAAATCGCCATACGATCCTCTCTCAGACACCCTGCTTCAGGTAAAATATCTACATCAGAGGCGCCCCATGAATCTGAGCATAATGATTTTATATAACAACCCATAATACCTGAACACTTGCCACCCCAGGCGTAGAACCATTTTTTAGTTATTTTAGAGCAAGAGCTTAATTGCTATATAGTGAATTTAAGGAAAGCTAGCTTTCATAGAGTAGCAATATTGCCTATCATTGATTATAACCTTGCACGGACCCTATAAGCCCATTAGTACTGGGGTTTAAACATCCACCTACTATTTTCCGGACTTCTGTCTGACAGACTAATTAAATCGAAACCCCTAGTGAGAGGTTAATAGCTTATATTACCGATATTCACGGGGTATCTATATCGAGAAAAGCCCCATGAGCTCTCGAATAAACTATTTATCCACTTGAAAATAAGAGCCCAATCTAAAAAAATAACATTCGCCTAAGTTCGACAATAAGGAAGTATCGAAACAATGAAAAATAATGCCAAAAAAGCACATCTTTTCGCTCCGCTAATAATAATGCTATCACTGAGCCCTGTCAGCGGATCAGCAAAGTCCATTAACAATGAAAAACCGCACACCTTTACTACATGGAGCAAACAAACTGCAGAGGGCTATCAAGGCTTTATTGAGGTACCAGAAGATCGCACTAAGAAAGATAGCCGTAATATCACCCTCCAATATGTAAGGTTTCCTGCAACAGGAAAGAAAGTGGGCCCACCAATAATCTACCTGGCAGGCGGCCCTGGTGGCTCAGGAATTACGGCCGTTAACTATCGCTTTGATATGTTTATGGCGTTGCGACAATTTGGTGATGTTATCGCATTAGATCAACGTGGTAGCGGCCGCTCCAATGACCTTCCCAATTGTGAATCCAAGCAAATTGTACCTTCCCTTGAACCAATCACCGATACCCAGTATATCAACTACCACCGCGAAGCCCTAAAAGAGTGCTTACATTTTTGGGAGCTTACTGGTGTAAACCTAAATGCCTATAATACTCTCGAAAATGCCCGAGATCTTGATGCCATACGGAGCCATTTGGGTGCAGAGAAAATAGTATTGTGGGGAACATCTTATGGAAGCCATCTCTCTTTGGCAGCGGTAAAGGAGATCGAAGGTTCTATTGATAAGCTAATTTTATCCAGTGCAGAGGGTTTGGACCAAACCATCAAGCTGCCCGCCCGAACAGATTACTATCTAAACCGTCTACAACAGGCAGTCAATCAGCAACCCGCAGCAAAAAAAGCCTATCCAGATATTAAAGCACTTATAAGCCGAGTCCATAAAAAACTTGAGTCACAACCATTGAAAATTAAAATCCCTCAACGGGATGGCAGGGAAGTCGAATCCCTCCTACAGCGTAGGGATATGCAACAACTAGCCTCGGCATTCATTGCGGACCCTAAAAGTGTCAGCCATCTACTCAGGTTTTATCGCGATTTGGACCAAGGAGCTACATTAAGTTTCGACATGGTGCCCAGACGTTACTTCCCCGATGAATTTCTGCAACCAGGCATACCCATATCCCTGCGCCCGATGCCTACGGCGATGGATATAGCCTCTGGAATTGATATGAAGCGTAAAGCACAGGTTGTTGAGCAGGCACAAAAATCTCTACTGAAAGACTACCTAAATTTCTCTCTGCACTACGATAATTTGGCGCCAGAGTTAGACCTTGGGGATAAATTTCGAGAAAAGCCAGTCAGCAATATTCCGGTATTACTATTTAGCGGGACCTTGGACGGAAGAACTTATCTGGAAGGTCAATATGAAGCCATTTCAGGGTTCAAAAACGCCACTAAAGTAACAGTCGAAAATGCAGGGCATAATTTATTAATGGCTTCTCCTGAAGTCCAGGATGCGATAAATCTATTTATGGAGGGGCAGCCTATCCCGAATACCCATATCGTAGCCAAACTACCCAACTTAGCTCCATAACCAGTATCCGCCGATCGATAGCTGCGCTGTTAGGGTAAAAGACTCTTCCGCAGCTTTCTCCCTTTCTCGCATCCAACAAACCCTCACATTACCCTTGTCCTAGAAGCAACTGGAGGCTGGGGGATGACCAATATCACCGACGAAGTCCATCGTGGTGCCATCTGTGACCTCAGGGCGTTGCAGCAACCTGGTCTCGACACCTTTAAACGTTACATTCGCGGCAGCTTACCCGGGCCCCCTTTTTGGCGACTAACGGGTATGACTCCCACCGAGGCCGGCCTTGGTAAGGCCACCTATTCTATGCCTATTACGCCGTGGCTAGCTGATGGGACCGGGATCTATTGGGGGGGTATCTATGCGATGTTTGCAGACGCCCCCTTGGCCTCCGCAATATGGACAACCTTGCCAGCTGGTAAAGTCTTGAGCACATCAGAATTAAATATGTGCTTTATTCGACCCATCACTAGCAGTACACAAAATATTGTTGGTAGAGCTACGACCGTTCATTCAGGCAACCAGGTGGGGCTCTCAAGTATTCAGATTAACGATCAGGAGGGGAGAACCCTCGCTTTCGGTAGCACTCGCTGCCTTATTGCCGACTTTCCAGTCAACCCAGATCAGGAGCTTCCAATTCCCGACCTAGGACCAACAGATACACCTGACCCTTATCTTCGCCCTCCTCCAAAAACGTTCTTTTGCGACATGGCACACTTACCGGAGCAAGTCCCTATCGAACTGCAGAGAACCACGATTAGTGAGGGGCGAACTCACCCTATCTGGATGCTCACAGGTTACCGCGCAATAGAGGTTGAAAATGGTCGCTGTATCTCGACTATGCCCTCCTCTCCCTGGTTCTCCAATGGGACCCTTTCTATATATGGTGGACTTTTGGCATGGGCCGCAGATTTCACCATGGGAGGCGCGGTCTACTCCACACTGCCTGCAGGATCTATATTCGCTACTCTGGACATGCATATCCGCTTTGCTCGCCCAGCCAAGCTCAACAGTGGCGACTTGATTCTGGAGGCGCAGGTACTCCACCGCGGCCGGCAGCTGAGAGTATCCTCTTGCAACATTGATACTCCCAGTGGCAAGCGGGTGGCTATTGCTACTGGCTCAGCCCTGGTAATTCCAGGGGGCGCTCAAATGCTGAGTGACGGCAAGGAACCCGATGAAATCATCGCAACTGCTACCTCCGGTAAGCCTTGGACACCATAAAAATCTTTAGCGGTAGTTGGACCATCTTCAGGTAAAATACCCTCACAAACTATCAACCCATATGGTTGGTGAAAATTTGATCAGGCATACCTGTAAAGGCTGCCGAAACTTTAGACTTTCACGGGGAAGAGACTATGGCCTCATTGCAAGACCAACTACTCCAAGCAGGACTTGTCGATAAAAAGAAAGCCAAACAAATCAGCAAAGATAAACGGAAGCAACAGAAAGTTGCGAAGAAGTCTTCACAACCCCAGATTGATGAAACAAAGCTAGCAGCACAAAAGGCTCAAGCAGAGAAAGCCGCTCGTGATCGCGCCCTCAATGCTGAGCGCGATGCGGCTGCACAGCAGAAAGCTATTGCCGCGCAAATCAAGCAATTGGTGGAAAAAAATCGCCAACCTTATTCTGGTGAAATTACTTATAACTTCACTTTCGACAAAAAAATCAAAACCATCTATGTCAGCGAAGATTTAAGGGATCACTTGATTGCGGGGCGCCTGATGATTGTTGTCCAGGGAGAACAATTTGAGTTGGTTCCACGGGTTATTGCCGAGAAAATTGCGGAGCGCAATAGCGATATCGTAATCAGGCCTGCTGAAAGTTCAGCAGTGGTAGATGAAGATGATCCCTATGCAGACTTTCAGATCCCCGATGATCTTATGTGGTAAGCAGTCAAATGGAAAAAGCTGTTACTCAGGCGGTAGAACAATGGCTTACTGATGTGGTTGTCGGTCTCAACCTCTGCCCTTTCGCACGCAAACCTCTGCGTGCAGGGCAAATTCGACTCAAGGTGAGTCCTGCCACAGGAGACGAGGCGCTACTCAGTGATCTATTGTCGGAATTACGTCGGCTCGATACCACTTCGGAATCTGAATTGCTTACCACCTTATTGATTATCCCTAATCACCTAGGGAAATTCAGCGACTACAACCAGTTCCTGGATTTAGCAGAGTGGTTACTGGAACGCAACGACTATGTAGGAACCTATCAATTAGCCAGCTTCCACCCAGATTATCAATTTGCTGGCACTGCAGCCGCCGATGCGGAAAACCTAACTAATCGCGCACCCTATCCTATCTTACACCTGCTGAGAGAAGAGAACCTGGAAAAAATGATTGATCTATATCCAGATCCAGAGAGTATTCCAGAAAATAATATCCGTCGTATGGAATCATTAAGCCATGAGGAAAAACTAAAGTTATTTCCCTACTTATTTCTTCAGGGCAACAAGAAATAATGAAGCCTCTGGCAGAATTATTACGATTAAGGAAGCAGATCCGAGTTATCGGTTTTGATGACGCCCCTTTTGAAAAACGAAGGGGCGCGCCGGTAAAAGTAAGCGGTATTATCTGCACCAAAACTCGCTTTGAGGGAATGCTTTGGGGGCAGGTAAGCAAAGATGGGATGGAAGCTACAGAAACTCTTGCCACACTGCTGAAAGAAAGTAAATTCTACAGCCAGGTAAATGTCGTATTGACCGATGGAGTAGCAGTGGGTGGTTTCAATATTATTGATCTGCCCAAGCTGGCCGATATCTTACAGCGCCCTTGTATCGCGTTAATGCGAAAACCACCAGACATTCAAGCCATTGATAAAGCGCTGCAAAATTTTCCTGACTATCTACTGCGTAAAGAGACCCTGATGAAAGCTGGGAGTATCCATAACTACAATAACTTCCATTTTCAAGTGCAGGGATGTGAACCGGAGATTGCCGCCCAGGTGTTAGAACAAGCCACCGACACTGGGTATGTCCCTGAAGCTCTACGTTTAGCCCATATGATTGGCGCGGCAGTAATGACCGGACAAAGTGGCAAACGCGCATAATTCCAATAGCATAACAGATCTACCATTTGTCGCGGGCAGCTATAGCTCTTCTTTTACCGCGAAAATTATTATATTGCCCACAAATCCTGATATACCCACCTTAAACCTTTTGCCAACCCCACCGGGAAAGTGGAATAGTGGTCCGTACCGCTCACCACCTCTCCACTAAGCTTTAATCCACGATAATTACGCGACTGTAATTTAGCAAGAAATTTCTTATGCCCATCTACCATATCATTACGCATGTGGCTCTTTTGTATTGTCTCCAAAGCGCCAGTGGCAATATAGACGTTTACAGGCAGTGTGTTGTTATGGCTTGCATATTTATTCTCCAAATCAAAGATCATTTCATCCTTAAACCAAAGAGAAGGACTTGTCAGGATATAAGTGGAAAACAACTGTGGATTGGTAAGTAATACTCAAGCACCAAAAGATCCACCCAATGAATGACCTGAAAGAATCCTACGTGTGGGATCCCCCCTAAAGCTCCCCTCAATAAAGGGCATTACTTCTTTTTCAATAAACTGTAAGTACTTACTGGCTCCACCAGTTGTATAACGCTTCCACCCACTATCGACTACGGGCGTGAGATCTCGAACTCGACTATACTGCCCGTTTTCTCCGTGAGCGAATGAAATAGCAACTACGATGGCTTTATCCATATCCTTAAAGTGTGTAACACCCGAGGCAACCTTAAATGTATGAGGCCCATCATTAAGGTAAATTATCGGGTAGGTCTTATTTTTATTATCATCGTTCGAGTAACCTGATGGTAACTTCACGTACAAGTCGTATTTGCGTTTGAGAATATCAGAGTCAACTGTGTATATTTTAGATCCACTTAACTCAAAAGATTCAGAAACCTTGGTAATGAGGGGCTTTGCAATTAGTGAATTAGACAGCACCAGAATGGCTATCAGCAGAATAGCTTTAATCATATTTAACCTAGTTTAATTTTATACTCAATATTGCTTTAAGAAAAAATTCGCTACCAACAAAAATGTAAGTCAGTTAAACCCTGAATATAATAAGGTGAGAGAGAAATAAAAAAGATAAAAAAGCTTAATTATAAATCAAACTGATTTGGTTGAGCGTACTTTATCAATTCATCTTGAATCTTTTGAACCTGTTGAGAAAATTGATTTAAAGAATCTCCTACCAGCCCCTTACTAATAGGGAGGTCAAGCCTTAATGGATCAACAGCCGTACCATTTTTATGAATCTCATAGTGCAAGTGACGCCCCTGCACACGACCTGTAGCGCCAAGGTAACCGATTACCTGCCCTTGTTTTACTCTTCCCCCTTTACTAATTCCTTTCGCGTACCCCTTAAGGTGCGCATAAATAGTCTTTATCCCGGAGCCATGGCGAATACGAATATAGTTGCCGAAACTACCAAAATAAGAAGCTCGCTCAATAATACCATCACCTGCAGCCAATATCGGCGTGCCCAAAGGGGCTCCAAAGTCCAAACCTTTATGTACTCGGGTATACCCTAGGACTGGGTGCTTGCGGCGCCCAAAATAAGATGACAACCTTGCATTCTCTAACGGAGTACGCATTAGAAACCCTCTAGAGCCTTGGCCATCAGGGTAAAAATAATCCACCCCCTGAGGTCCCTCAGTAGAAAACCGATATAAACTTATCTTTTCTCCACTAAGAATAAGCTCAGCAAATAAAATTCTATTTAGTTTTTCCTTTCCAGCTTGGCTATTGAATAAGGTATCATAGAAAACAGAGAATTGATCACCTGCTCGAATCTGCCGTTGAAAATCTACGGAATAACTAAATATTTCATTTAGTTTTGTGAGCACAGAATTAGATAGGCCAGACTCTTTTCCACTTTGGTATAAACTGCCCGAAATTTCACCTTTAACGTAGTATTTCCTGGCATCGACAGGAGATTCAAATTGATTAGTTCTATAATTGTCTCCATGTCTAACCAACTCCAAACTCTCTGCAAAGCCAACAACCAAGGTAAGCTTATTAAGCTTTCCAGTGGTATCTATTGTTAAGTTAAATTCCTTACCAACTGGTAGGATACTGACATTGACATGTTCCGACAAAGCCTGAATTATTTTATACGCTTCTGCACGATCGACTCCACTATCCACCAATAGTGATAAAACCCCTTGGTTTTTAGCTAGTTGAACTTTTTTTGTGCGCTCTAGATATTCTTCCTCAACTCTATATGGAGGGGCCACCTCCCTACGCTGCATCCCTTCATCTTGATGTACCAAGGATAGATCATTGAGTAGGGGCAATGTAAAAGATAAATCATATTGTACCGATTTAACATTGGAATGGTTTTCCAATAACGGCCCTGCTATCGCCAGTGATTGAATCGATAAAAGAACCAGCAACAAAGCTATCCTCCAGATATCGATCAGAAAGAAAATAGTTAATCGCCTCACAGGTAACCCTACTTTTCTTAAGTAATAAATCACACTCCCCCTTACTTCGCAAGCAAAGTGTCTGGGTTGATTCGCTTGCCTTCTTTGATAAGTTCAAAGTGAAGATGTGGCCCTGTTACACGCCCTGATATACCCACAGTTCCTATCGCCTGGCCGGCACGTACTGACTGCCCTGCCTCAACCTCCCGCTCATTTAAATGGGAGTACAGAGTTTTCGTATTATTACCATGATCAATAATTATGATTTTCCCATAATTTTTATGCTTATAATCATCAGTAGAGACTATTACAACACCACTTTCAGCTGAAA
Source organism: Microbulbifer sp. MKSA007 (assembly GCA_032615215.1). Classification (NCBI taxonomy): domain Bacteria; kingdom Pseudomonadati; phylum Pseudomonadota; class Gammaproteobacteria; order Cellvibrionales; family Microbulbiferaceae; genus Microbulbifer; species Microbulbifer sp. MKSA007. Next base: position 3,745,435 of record CP128433.1, read on the forward strand.
CCACCGGAGTGCCAATCGGTGCCGCAAAGTCAGTACCTTCATGGGTTTTTTTGCGAATTTTACTGAAATCACCAAAAGGGCTACTAATACGGGCACTCTCAACCGGGACTGTCAATTTGGTAATCTCCACTGAAGCCATTGTTAATCCCGGTTTTAACAGTAGCCCTCCGAGTATTAAAATGGTTGAAAAACTGCAGAACAACATAGCGCGTAAATAGACACCTAATTCGCCATTATTAGCCCCCGCCCTTGAGGCTTCCATAATATTCAAAAGCCTGCGTCGGAAAAAAGGAGCCTGACTCGTACCACCAGAGAAAGAGAAAGCTACAACCCAGTCACTTGTTCTTTGTGAAGAGTTCCGTCGAAGAGTGTCAATCATTGCTTGTGCATAAACACGGTGCAATTCTCGCTTACATGACTTTAGAACTTCGCGATCGCACCCCAACTCTATCGCCCAGCTGAATCGAGACTTCATCCAACCTAAGAAGGGATTGAACCATAGGATGCAAGTAAATATATGCACAATCAGAATCAACAAGGGGTCAAGCCTTTTCAAGTGCATAATTTCATGCTCAATGATTAGATGACGCTCCGTTTCATTCATTGATAAAATATAGGAGGGAAGCACCAATTTACGACTGAATAGCTGCATCACAAATGGTGTAATCGTTGAGTGTGTTATAAACACCTGAGTCTTACTTCCGATTAGAAAATCACTTTGAGATGAAGTAAAAAACTGGTCAAATTTAACAACAGAAAGCTTATTATTTGCTATTAAACGCAATTTCTTGCCATAGAAAAACTGACTCACTACCACTTTAGATAAGGTAAAAAACACCCCGCACAGATATATAAGCAACCAAAGAAAAGCCAGTAATTCAACAGAACTCAAAGAGGTCGATACATACTCATGCAGAACTATGTTAATTGGTGATATAGAGGTAGCCTCATAAGCTGGCGGTAATTCAAAATTCAGATCCGGAGCAATACCCAACGTTAACTGGTCGCTCAATTGCGCAAGAAAAAATGGGGAACCGGCAGCAACCATTGCACACAACCAGAAACTTCGCCAATGTTATATCGTATTAAAGCTGTCTTTATTTCTAGCTGTTGCCAGCCAAATAGCAATGAAAACCAACCCCGCCCACAATATTGAGAAGAAAGAAGTAGCTAGAAAATCCAGTGCAAATGGTAGAACTGTAGAGACTATCTCGGCCATAGCCTATTCACCATCCTTGCTGACCGGCTCAGAGTCAGGCCAGGAATCGAGTACTGCCTGAAGCTCCTCGATATCTTTATCACTCATTAACTTACTGCCGGCAAACATCGACACAGGAAGGGGACCATCAAGCTCTAATACTCTTTCAGCGAAATCTTTTGCATATGACGCCAGAGTTTCCACCTTCTCAATCGCAGGGCTATAAACATGGATTCCATGGATTCCATGGATCTCAGATTGAGCCACAAACGACTTATCCCGCATCCGATCTAGTGTCTTTCGAGTAGACGAGTATGACCAACCCAATTCAGGTCCTACCCGATCATGTAACTCTCTGGCACTCAGCGGTTCTTGTCTCCAAAGGGCTTTCAACAGCGCAAGTTCTGATGGGGACGGTTTTACCTTTTTCATTTTATCTTCCCGTGTGACAGTCAGGGCTAGTGAGCGACAAGTGTCGCATTCGGTCAACCGCCCTGCAGGGAAACCTGTTAGGTTATTTTTTATACAGACAGGACCGTAAGCAGCTTTTGCCGACTGGCAAAAAGTTGAAAGCTATCGATAGACCAATCGATTTTGATCAGTTTAAGCACCAACCAATATAAGGTTTGATAGCGCTTGTAACCAACTCAAAACCTCAGGGCTTGCTGCACCAGTGCCAAGCAAAGCCCCAATCCAAAGATATAAGTGCCTACAGCACCCAAGAAGCGCATTGGGTTAGGCTTTGCCATAGTGGAGGGAAATAAGATGCCTGCAACAAAAAGAAATCGACAGGCGGTCAGCAGAATAACAAACCACCAAACCCAGGTAGAAGACTGCCCTAAGCTCACTAAGAAATCTCCATTTCCTATGTTATTTGTACAGGGAGGGTATTTTAAGCCTCGCCTTCCCGCCCTAGTTGTTCACACTATATAAGCATCGTTTTCAGCTACATTTTAAAGAATCACAGCAGTATCTCTGGAGCCTGTCGCGAACAATGCAACCAGAGAAAACTGTGAAAAACCTTGATCAGTAGATAGATACTCTTTACACCAAAACCTAAGTTCATCCGACCATTTAACCAAAGCCTGCTGCTTCTTCGGCTCAGCATCATATTGGGAAGCCAGTCCAGCAAAGTGACAGTGCACAACTACTTTAGAGTCATTGCTTCGGCTATCATCAACTACAGATACCGTCATAGAAGCAGATACAGACTCCCAACTAATCAGGAAGTACAGAGAAGTATCACTTACATTTTCATCAAGCTTGGAAATTGCGAGCTGTAATACCTCGGAAAGGTCCTGATAAATATCATCATTCGCCAAGGCAGTACTTTCCGATCGGTGTAACTCATGCTCCGTAGCAGTTTTATTTTCACCACCAAAGAGGCATGTCGACTTTTCTATCTGCCAAGCCAATCTCATAAACCCTCCAAATACATCAAGACTGAACAAAGAAATATTCTACGAGATTTATGAGTAGAGCACACTTCATCCCCTCCCAGCCTGCATACTCTTCTCCATATTCAAGCTCAAAGTAAGGCAATTCCCCTTGAAAATACACCAAGAGTTGACCTCAAATGACAACTCTACTACTTCGCGTCAGGGCGCACTGATACACGCATGGTAATATCGGCATGAAATACTTCCTCTCCATTAGTATCAATAACGCTCACAGGCATAACAACATCGCCAGCCTCAATGGTTTTAAATCCTGGATACTCACAAACGGCTCGTAGATTAGTCTTCGCCATCTTTAAGTACTTGACTTCCATCCCTACTGGTATCCAGCGAAAGCGTCGATCCAAAGACACATCCAAACAAACACCGCCAGCTAATTCAGCGGCGTTACACATAGCGATAGCATGTACAGTACCGATATGATTTGTCACGCTCCAACGCTTATTCAGTAAAACCTCCACTTTACCCGGTGATAATTCCAGGAAACGCGGCTTGATTGAACGAAAATACGGTGCCTTAAGTGCCACTAATTTAGACACCAGCCAGCGGCCCAATGCCGAGCCGCCAAATCGCCCCCAAAGATTAAGTACTGGGCTTTTAGAAGATTGATAGTCCATCTTACCTCTCCATCCTATACATCGAACCGCCACTCTATATGGGCGGTCTTAAGCTATTTAGGCCACTATATATCAACTTCCGGTAGTCCAGGATAATCAGATCTATCAGTTTTATTGACATGGGCTATTCCAAGCGCAGAAATGCCCAAGAGGAGGTTTGGTTCATAAGCGAGTGCAACTAATAGGGCTAGAACTAATAATTTGTATTCCTTAAAAGCATATCCATTAATAGGTAAAGTAAGTATATCTGCAAGCTGATAGGCATACTAAATGGCAATCGCTACTGCGCACCTTGAAAGATTGTTTTTGATGTCCAAAAAATTCACTCAGACAATCTTTTACAAAAAAGCTTAGATTGAGTAGCTAGTTATATGTCAATTAATACTGAAGATTAGATATCGAAAATTGTCAGACCAGAAAATCTTAGATTAAATTCTAACTATACTTCTCGCTGCGGTACCTGCTTTATTCATTTCTAAGACATCTAACTTTCAATATATCCACCATAATTAAGGGTACATTATAAATTTGTCAGAAATTTAATATTGCGAAGGGTATGATCGCGACTCCCACAACGCACCAATAATATTAGATTCCCAGAATATCTACTCCACTAAAGGGCTTCCGTTCATGGGTCTAATTTTATTTAGCCGCAAATCTATCACTATTTTTTCGCCACACCTATATATATCGGGATATGATTTTATGCTATATCACTTACCAATTGCTACCGGCCTGGTCCTAATAGAGACCGAGAAGCTCGCAGTCTACCGGTGAAAATTGGAGCTTCTAGTTAACATAAAAAATTAATTCCTATTCATGGGAGCGACTCAATCAACCCTAGCAAGGCTATATAATGGAGAGAATCAAGCTGTGTAAATTATCGAGTAAGAATAAAAATCCAGCTAAAAGATTTTTTCCCAAATGTAAATCTAGTAGAGGCATCTACAAAAGGAAAGACAAGCAATAATTAGGTAAGAAGAACAAAAATCTCTAACAGAAAATGTTATTTATATTTACATCCAAGGATAAAAATATCTTTTCTGAAAATGAGACAGCCCTACCGAATAGACTGTCCCATAAATTATCTCACGACAACTTTCGACGGTATTCCCTCGGCAACATACCCTTATTTCGGCGAAATGCCCTTCTAAGCTGTTCTTGAGACTTAAAACCACAGATAGTAGCTATACGCTCCTGAGTTAACGCTTGAGTTGCTAAAAGCTGGCAAACCTTTTCAATGCGAATTTTCTCAACGAATCGACCTGGAGTTACCCCCATATCCCGAGTAAAGCAGCGAGCAAAGTTTCTCGGGCTCATAGATGTCTTTTCCGCGAGACTATTAACGCATAAAGTTTTATCCAAATTACTATGAATCCATTGTACCAGCTCTAAAAAACGATCACTCTTTAACTGGCTCATAAGATAAGTGCTACTTTGTTTATGATCTCCATCTCTCTTGAGATATAAGACCATTAATTGAGCAACAGCTAAAGCAATACCCCGACCAAAATCATCCTCTACCATTGCCAAAGCCATATCAACCCCCGCACTAACACCTGCAGAAGTATATATATGATCATCTTTGACAAATACAGATTCTGAATCGACATCCACTTCTGGGAATCTCTTCAGCTGATCAATATATCTCCAATGGGTAGTGGCACGCCGACCATTTAGCAAACCTACTTTTGCGAGAATCAGAGCTCCATTGCCAATAGAGCCTATACGCTTAACTAAACCAGACTGAAGAGAAAGCCATCTACTCAAACATTCACTGATATTCAAATCATCAGCAGCATTAAGATTACCGCTCACAAGGAGAGTATGAATTCCTCTTGAATCAGTAAAACATCTATCTGAGCATATCCTTAAACCTGATGAGATTTCCTTGGTATCTCCATCTTCGGCTAAGAATTCAACCTCATACTGATCATCACAACTAAAGCCCCTATCCTTTAGCTGCTGATTTGCCAGCGAAAACACTTCTGCGGGCCCCATTACATCTAATGAGTGTGCCCCAGGGTAAAATACGATAGATACTTTCTTTTTACAGTTCATTTTAAATTGCAGAATAAGCGTAAAACTATATACCAAACTCAAAAATCACTGTGCGGATTACTAACTTATTAAAAGAAACTTCAGGAATACTATCTTGGGTAGCCCAACCACCTCAGAGGAAGGTGAAAAAACGCCATAGCGGAAGCTGAATAAAACCTAAATAAAATCCAGATTAACTGGAAACACTACTAATAAGTTAATTCTTCACTTGATCTGAGTAATATACCAGGTGGCTACTACCCAATAGTGAGAATTGATCACACGATGATTCTTACCCCAATTAGAGACTACAGGCAAACACACTATCCATCAGCCATACTCTCATCATCCATATACATAAAAATGCTATTTAATAAGGCACCTTCAGAACCAATATCACAAACTGTTAATCCTGTATAATTAAGCAATCCTGACCCTAAGGTACCAGCTTTTTCTATTCTGTAAAGTAATAACGATATTTTTTTCGGAATATATAGTCGTATATGAAACAGCCCTGCATCCTGCCAAATAAACTTTGATTGCGGCCAATAATTACAACAAAGAAACACTACCCAGCCACATCAACAGAAGAGCCACTTCAAAGACCTAACGCCATTAAAGAAAAAAGATAATCATTCCTAATAAAAGGAGCTGTAAATATCTAAAGTCCTATTCATCTCAGCTAATATGAATTGATTCAAGGCAAGAAACAAAAGAAACTCACATTTATCGCCTAAAGCCTTCGCTCTATCGTATAACGACCTAAAAGCCCGCAAGAAGTGCACCGCCGTACCACTTACTTATTCGCTCATATGAGCATCAAAATATTGATGATCTCATAGAAATTTAAATAATTTATCGACTCAAATAACCTCAGGCTTAGTAAGCTCTCTAACATATTGTTACAGTCGGTTGGGTGCTGAGCCCCATAGCTGGGACTTTCGAGGGTTATTAAATATAGATAGGCTTCAGGCTACGCATGGTAATCTGCTACTTCCAGGGCGGATAAGCAATGACTACCGACAACCTTGGCAGGATAGCCAAGACTTCAGAAAGTGAGTTTTCATTATTTATGGAAAATAACACACTAAAGCTATTGCCCTTTATGTTGCCGAAAGCCCTATCTAGCAATTTAACCCGCATAGACTTATATAAGCTAAAAAGGAGAGTAACTTGTCTTCATGTAAAGAAGTACTGAATATGATTTATCTCAAAATGCAATACTGCTGTAAAAACTTCCGCAAATGAATATATTCAAGCTTTCGAGTTAATCCCCTATATCGCAGACAACTTATAAGCCTTTACGAAATAATACTTCATTTACTTGGATCGTCATTCTTAAGCTGTTGGATAAGGGTATCACCAGACCAAAAGAATCTGACGCAACCGTCATAATTTTCCTTTCTTACACATCGCCCCAAGGGGTCGTATTGATACCGAATCACATCCTGAAATTTCTCTACACCTTTTTCTACTTTTAGATTTTCTATTTTTATCAACTTTTGCTGACAATTATAATGGTATCGAATCCTCTGTACCCCTCCCCTCCAACTTCTTCAACACGACCTGTAGAAGAGGTATAACCACGGGATATATTGCCATTATCAACGATTCTATTCTCAATAACTTCTTTGCCAGGAATCTGACTATCAAGCTTACTCGTCGAGTTAAGCTTACCTAGAAGACAATCAGCGGGATCATAAATTAAGAAGGCAAGAAACTGATCTGAATTACTCCTACAGAAGTTATGAATATTAAAGATATTTTTATTAACCTTGCCGGAATGATTAACTCTGGCAAGTGAACAGCTACTATTCGGCAATAAATTCAAAATATTTGTAACTGTATCAATTGGCCTTTCAAACTTACTGACAATAAAGCCTTGCACATAAACCTGAGGATCATAATTGTCCAGAGGTTTCAACCCTTCGGTTGTTTTTATCAACAAAGAATTGAAATTTCCATTTACTGAGGAGAAGGGTGAATTCTCAGATTCCACAGAATGATCAAAGACAAATTTAACATCTTCTTTTCTGGATAGTGAAGTTGCCGTAAGATTACCTAAAATATCATACTTATAACTGAGCTTACTATCATCTTGCCATTCCGCTACAATACGACCACTAGCATCATATTCCCACTTCAGACTACAGTAATTATTTTTAGCTTCGATCAGTTGCCCTAGGCAATTATATCTAAAGCTATTAACGCCCTCTAGCGTAGTTTCTTTTATTAACTGGCCCAGCAAATCACGTTCAAAGTAGATATCGGTACCAATGCCTGATTGAGAAGTAATTACTTCCGTAGAATTTACTAAGTGGCCAGCGGCATTATATGCATAGTGGGTAACACGACCATAGAAATCCTCCTCTTCTATTAACCGGTTATTGAGATCATATTTCAGCCGATAACACTCACCCTTTTCATTTATAAGGCAAATTAAATTGCCCTCTCCATCATAATGATATTCTAATTGACTGCCACTGGAACTAGTCTTGCTCTTTATTTGATGGAGTGCGTTATAAGAATAACGCATATAATTCCCATCCTTATCTAATATTTCTGAAACTAATCCATGCTGGTTAAATCTGCACTGAATATCTGTATCTTTTTGAGCAACCTTAACATTGATCCGACCCTGATCCTCATTCTTGCAAGAAGCCTCTTTCGTCTCAGCAGGCGTTAACAATTCCGTGCGAATATCAACATCATATCTACAATCAATAGATCGTCCGAAGGGGCAACTTATTCTTAATAGCTTATTGCTGCTTCCCCACAGATAACTCGTAACATTACCTAATGAGTCACTAATAGAATTAATCATGCCAGCAGAGGTATAGTCATATTTCACTTGGTTGCCGAGCGGGTCTTCAGCTAGCACCAGCTGTCTTTTTTTGTTGTAACTATACTGCCAACTGCTATCTGATGGATCAGTATACTTTGTGGCGAGACCTTCATTGTTATATTCAATTTGATAATTATTACCGGCCACATCTATCTTCTCGGTCAAGCGACCCTGATTGTCATATCGGAATAACTCCTCACGTATAGTCCCATCAGTACTGGGTAGCCGTACTTTTGTAACGTGACCTAGATCGCTGTATTCATACCACGTTTCTCCACCTTCAGCATCTTGATGGAACGTGAGTAATCCGCGATTATTGAAGTGAAAACGTTGCCGCCCCCTCTCGTGTCACACATCGTTGCTCCGTGACCACTTTCCTCCCAGATAAATTGATAACTGTAAGCAGCTTTTTCGCCAATAGGGTCCCCCCACTGCCGTATACAATGCGCTGAACTACCCTCAGCATCCCACTGAAAATAAAAACTATAACCAGTTTTTAAAGTTCTTTGTTTAATAAGGCCTTTGTGATAAACATACTTTTCATTATTGCCAACACTGTCTACAGCTTCAGTCAGATTATTTTCACTATCAAAGACATATTGAGCTACTACTTCAGAACTTCCCGAATTATTTTCTTTTGTCAAAGTATTTATAAGGTGACTTTCAGGAGATTCATCAAGCGAGCTAATGTATAAAATTTCACCAGAACTACTCTCGACCGATCTTAAATACTCCCCTGAGTAGTTGAATAAATAAAAGTTATCGTTATCATCCCGAATCTCAGCGAGCTTTAACGCACCAGTTTCACCAGTAGCTTTAAAATGTCTTTGTACTCCATTGGAAATTCCATATGTCGTAATTATCCAATGCTCATCGTTTACTCGCGTGAGAGTTAATCTCTCATAAATATTATGACTGCGCGAGCTATTTCCGGGAACTGGCAAGCTAATTATTCTACCTTCAGAATCAAAGAAGAGTATGGGTTTGCCTGGACGCCAAACCAAGCGCTCGCTAAATGTATGAGTCCAGCCACAACCCAATCCAAAATTTCTTGAATTACTACTGCGATAGGTACGAGTTACCGATAAGGGTAGTGCCCCCTCCAATACCAAATCTTCTAAAGTAAACTGAACCTCTCCAGTTTTTAGATTTACAGACCTAGTTACTTCACCAGTAACATTATCGCTCTGACATATATCGGAGTTATAATTTTCACCTACTTCGCTAATGTGGTTATCAGTATCATATGAATAATCCCTGACACAATTTATCTTAGAAAATCCAGACTTTACATCATGGGGCACTGTGAAAGCTTGTTCACTACCCCTTTTATTTTCTCGCAACTCGTTACCCACTTTGATTTGCACTAAATTTCGACTATTTTTTCTGGGTGCAGCTATTTTGGGGATTTTCTTTCCGGATACAGCAGTACTTTTGCCTACTGCCCGATATCCTGAATTTTTAGCAAGTATTTTCCTTTGCTTTTTTGTCCTGGCAAAATCAAACATTAAATCGCCAATATTACGTAAAGCTTTCACTAAGCGCTTATTCTTAGTTAAGGATGTTATAGCTACATCTCCCTCAGTCAATGCCGCAAGTGCTATAGTCAAAATGATCTCAAAAGTACCACTTGCAGTTAAGTTTGTGTGCTGCAAGCTATGTTGTGTTTTGATGTAGTCCTGGGCAAAATGGAAAACTGCTCCCCGAAGAGTTGGGTCACTATAAATGACCTCGGCTATGTTGAAACTCAAGCGGAGCTGCTTTTTTGAAACAGAACTGGGATTAAAGCCTAGTACATCAATCACACCTCGATACAGGGAGGTTACACATTCATCAGCTTCTTCTTCTGGAGTTTCTTCATATAAGACATAATTGATTGCCGCAGAGCTAAACTCAAATGATTGACGTGCTGGACTTACTATCTTCTCAACATCAACAGCACTCTTTGACCAAATCGATAAGCGCCACACAGAGCTGTCAGTTTCTTTTACTTTCTTTTTTGCAGTTGTTACACGCTTCACCCAACTCCAATCAGTTTGCTGGCTAATAAAAGCCTTATCTGCAACTTCCTGCGTAATAATTTTCTGCAAGCCCATACGAATCTTAGCAACCAACTCTGTTTGTAGATCCCCCAATGCCGAATATGGCAATGGGGCCTCTTCAATAATCAGTTGATTCTGAGCCAATGCCCGATAAATGGCTTTATCCCGCTCATTAAGATAGCCAGGCACATTACTTAATCGCGATTGAGATGGGGGACGCTCTTGCTCAGGGTCTATATCTGGCGCAAAGGTTGTGTATAAGCCAAGGTACTGGTCATACACTAACTGAAGAGTGTTAGTATCGAACATCCTCAATAATTCAGCAGCATCAATCTTTCTAGAGGGACCCGTCTGGCATATCCATCCAGGCCGCACCGCATAACGAGAGCCCTGAGAGTTTTCGATATAGAGCTGTATCAAAAGTTAAATCCTGTCAACCGCTGACCGACTATTCTGCGGTCATCAAAAAACGAATCCATTCAAAGCACCTAAACTAGGTGCTCAACTTCGACATAATCATTTCTACTGGGACGATTTTTCTTTCAAAGGACAAAGAAATATATTTCAGCCTTCTTACATCGGTTTTAAAAAATCGGCTGAACCAAGAACAGTTTCTACGTCCAAAATTTTGACAATGAGTGTGAAGTTTAGTAGTCCGTGTTTCAAAGCCGGGAACACTAAGCTCTCGATTCACATTCAAGTCTTCACTATCACAAGCAAAATACTAAAAGTCACAATAGCAACATCAAAAGCTATACCAATAGGAAAACCATAATTCATCCACATCTAAAGACTTTTCAAATGATCTAAACGAAATAGTTATAATCCCTATCTAATAGCTACTAAGCCAATCCTCCAAGATACCTAACATACCACCATCTTTCGGAGTAACTAGAAATTAGGTGAAAGCTAACTTAATTTGTATTGTTGCGATAGGAAAAAGCGATTACAGGAGAGTACACTGCATATAGTGCAATTAAATTTGACTAGGGTCAAAGAAAGAAAATAACAGTCAAGCGATATATGACAGCATATTCTGACAAAAAAGCACCATTTAGCGACATTAAATATAGTTTAAAGTTATGGATGGTAAACTAATCTCAAAGAGAGCACTTGAGTCCCATTAAATTGTCAGCGTAAATTATAGTATTCGCTCAAATAATATAATACAAAATTGATAACGATTCAGCAGTCGAATATTTATATATAAAGGTACGTCTGTTATGGGTATAGACATAATAGATCGGCTGGATTATCCAACCGATCCGTAATGAGCACTAATTGCTAACAGTAAAACTACTCGACTTACCTGAATAGCTGGAAATCTTCCCAGTCCAACCACTCTTCCAGTTACCAAAGTGCTTTATTCGGTAAGTGCCTGATGGTGTATCCTCTCCGATGATCCACTGCCCTTCAGCAAATGAACAGGCCATACAATCAATAGCCGTATCTCGTGTCCAAATAAAGCGTGTATCCAAATCATCATCGGTAAGATAAGTTTCCCAACTACCGTTAACTTTACGCTGTACTTCAATGAACGTACTCTCAGTCTTCAGGTCATTACGGGGATGGCCAGAACGGAAAGTGACAGATACAGTATCGCCAGCACTGTAGCTGGTACCTACATCATCCCAGACTTGACCAAAAGACTCCCACAGGCGTTTGTCATCATAAACAACCCCAATTACATTAATGATTTGGTCATCAGACAGATCTTTCGGAGTAGGCCCTGCAGCAATATCTACGCCATTGACCATAGCATGTGTCATTTCGGTATAAATCTGTCTATAGGCTGCAAGGGTATTGGGGCCGTATATGGTATGTGCTCCCTCATAGTGCTGCCTATCAAACTCTTCAGGGGTAGTTATGTAACCGGAATAGGCATTTGCCAAACCGGCAATCACCACAGTGTTTACACCGCTTCCTTCAAAAGCTGACAAGACTTCTGCTTCAAGACGTCGGCCTGCCATAGTCGTCATTTCACCCGGCGCGGCGACCAAAGCAAGTGAGCCTATGCGAAACATTTGGAAAGGTAGGTAAGGGGTATAAAGTGCTTGGCCTATTACCTCACGCTGTACAAATGTAGGTTTGGGGTACTGGCAGGGGTCATCCTGAGTATCCTCATATACAGCGGCTGCAGAAAATGCACTCATCAGGCCAAAAAGTGGATAACCATTAATCGCTGATTCGAATAGTCCCACATCTCTATCCCAATCCACCCCCTCATTTTCAACAGACATTCCCTCAAAAATACCATCAATATTGCTGGGACCGTCCCAACTTGATCCTGCAGTAAATGACCAGCCAACAGCACCTTCACAAATATCTATTTGCCCCTCACCGGTAAATTCACCTGCTACAGTATAGCCAGGGAAATAGATATGTTGATGTCGATAATCTAATCCACCTTCAAGTTTCACAGTAGCTGATTGGTAAAGAGACTGAGCTTTTGCAACTTGCTTTTCAGCAGATAAAAGTAAACTTTCATACTCAGAATTTCCGCATCCATCCCTAGGGCCACAAATATTCGGAGACGCATCACCTAAATTACTATTGGCAAATGCCGCAGTAAATTGACTTGCAGCACCCTGCTCGGCAGCCCAAGACTCCAGCAACTGACTCGCCGCCCCCTTATTATCCCCGCTAAGTTGCCGCTGCCCTGTCCCTAAAGAGACATTGTGTACTGCAAACCAATTAATAACTCCCAGTGCTTTGCTGTTGGCATCAACCAACTTGAGTTGGGTCATGGTTTTATTGGTATCGTATTGATAGTCGCTTGCATCAGTATTTTCTGAATAAGGGTATGGGTTTCGATTGATACTGGTATCGAGTAGTATCCCCTGCTCAATAAAGATATCACCTGGAGTTAGTCCACTATCTGCTTCAACGATTGACTGAAAAATACCATCAACAATAGCGTCATAGTTATCTTCCGCATACCCGAGAGCACTCATATTCAACATGACATAATGATCATACCCGCCAGGACCTACATGGGTATGTGTAGCAGTCAGCATCACATTCTTTTCGGTGTACTTACTATTACCATAGAGATTTTTTAATTTATCAACGACACCCTGCTTCACGCCCTGCGGAATACCTTGCAGATCTGCTGATACGAATACCAAACGCTCATTTTCAGAGCTATCAGAAATTATGAATGCGCGGGACCATAAACGGGTATGAATTCCCTTGGTTGTCTGCCCCGTTTCTCCATATCCTACCATTCCAACATCTGCTGCCGGGCCAGTTATATCATACTTACCAACACCAACACGCCAGTCAGATGCTTTAACAGTGGAAGAAGCTCCAATAAATACTATTAAAGCAATGACGTAACCATTAATTATTTTTTTCATTTTTTCTCCAGAATCTATACACGCAGGAGTACATTCGCCAGTTCACAGAAGTGAAGGCGTATCCTTTTCGTTGAAAGTTGATACCTGAATAAGCCACTTCCGATCAACTCGGACGCGACTCTCTAGATAGTTAGCCAATGTAATCTTGGCTTTTATTATCTCATCCTGAAAAGCGGCTTTATTATTTTAAAAATACTCATAGTAGCCATAACCTCCCTGCTGTCAGCACACTAAAACTGAGAGTACAGCTCTAGTACGCATGTTCAGAATACCCTAACTGGCTGTATTTGGTAGCACCCACAGAGTAATTGCCCGCCATAAATCCGTTAATTTAGAGTCGAAAGTAAAATAGTTTTAAATATACGAAGATTTTCTGAACTACAGCAAACCTAAATATTTACAATTTAAGCAAGCACAATCTAAAAATGACTGTAAAGAAAGGATAGATTAGGGGATTTGAATTGCGTTTAGAGAGGAAATGTAAAAAACTTTCGTTATTCAAAATTAGCACTCAACCAGTTTCCAATTATATTCTATAGATTGACCTCTTGTTCACAAAAACAATTAAATTAACAATTAATTAGGCAAACATCTGTACTTAACATTCAAAGTTGTCTTGACAGGAAATAAGGTGGAAGTTGGATAACATTGATAATCGGCCCTTTTAGCATTTGACGCCCCTGACTATAAATATGTGAACTTTATGTAGCTATCAATATCTGATTACTCTGCAGTAATCCATATAGATACATAAATAATGCACGCTAAACTTCTCCCCCTCTCAGTTTTTTCCATATTGACCTTCTTATCCCTACCATCCCTGGCCGGTCAAAAGTGCGATGTACAAATGACGATACAGAGCGAATGGGAAGACGGATATATGGCTTCAGTGGTTGTACGTAATACAGGTACCGAGCCAATAAGTGACTGGGAACTTTCATGGCAATGGCCCTCAGACCAAGAAGTCACACATATATGGAATGCTACTTCAGCCCAGGATGAAAACCTGATCTCTGTAGTTGGAAAACAAGGCTATGTAAGAGTACCCGTTGGCCAAGCCCAATCTTTTGGTTTTAATATTCGCTACTCGGGTGGTGAAAAGACGCCTACTCATATTAACGCTAGTTGCAACAACACCATCAATAAACCAGATCCGACCCCACCTTCACAAGACCTGCTAGACCCCCTTTCACAATACAATTTAATTTTAGGCACTCAAACGATAAACCCTAGGTATACATTTACAGATAAGGGATCACTTGTTGAAAGTGCTGAAGCCATTTACTCAATGGGCTCTAACTTACTCAAGATTGCCCTTTCTCCGAGCCTATATAGCGAGCTAAGTAACTCTGGACTCGACTATCAATTCAAGCGAATACTGAAAGAAATACCAGAATTTCAGCAAGTCTTGGAAATGGATTTCTCCATCTACATGTTTTGGGTTGAGGACTCAGGTTCCTGGATGGATAACAAAGGAATGAGTGAAGAAGAGCTAAACTGGCAATATGACAAAATTTATTCGTTGGCTGAATATTTACTAACTGAATATAACGGCTCCGGTAAGACATTCATGATCGGGCATTGGGAAGGCGATTGGAACCTGGTTCAAAAAACTGATGGTACTAGAGATGACAGTCAGGAAACTATCCCTCCTAAGCGTTTACAGGGTCTAATTGACTGGATCAATATTCGACAAAAAGCCATTGACGATGCCAAAGCAAATATCACCCACTCTGACGTTAACTTATATCACTATATTGAGGTCAATAGGGTTGAATCTGCAATACAGGGCAAAGAACGGATAACCAATGCCGTACTTCCCCATACTAATGTAGATTTAGTGTCTTATTCAGCTTACGATCTCACTACCAAAGAAAAGCATTCAGATTTTGCCACTCTACATAGTGAGTTGACTTCAGCTCTAGAATTTATCAACTCAAATCTTCCCAAAAAATCTGGGCTGCCATTTGAAAAGCGGGTTTTCATTGGCGAATATGGTTACGGAGAGTCCTGGTTTAAGGATTGGGGAGCCCGCTCTGGCGAAGCCCAGGATTTGCTATCACGCAATGTAATAAAAACGGCGCTCCAGTGGGGTGCTCCATTTATTTTGTACTGGCAAATGTATGACAATGAATATGATAGCTGGATCAGTGAATTCACTGGCTACTGGCTGATTGACAAGGATGGTAATAAAAAGGAGATTTATAAGACTCACCAAGAGTACTATAAGGATGCGAGAGCATTCTTAGATAACTATTATATGGAAAACTCCTCCCTTCCGTCAGAAAGTGAATTTCGAGCCTATGCCTTAAAATGGTTTGAATCATCGAAAACCCCACCACCACAGCCCAAACCTGACACTCCCCCTACTGTACCGGAAGAACCCGGTGAACCTTCAGGCCAGTGTAATGTGGAATATACAGTTCAAAACGATTGGGGGAATGGTTTTATGGCAAATGTGGTTATTTATAATAAAGGAAAGACTTCTCTTGATAAATGGCAGCTACAGTGGAACTGGCAAGGTAACCAATCAATCACACACTTCTGGAATGCACAAATCGCAGAAAGTAACGGGACAATAACTGTTACTAGTGAATCATCTATTCCGCCAGGAGAGGCCCAGGCTTTTGGGTTTAATGCAGATTACTCTGGAGAAAACATCCCACCAATTATAATTGGCAACTGCACGGGTACACTCACAACTGAACCTTCACAACCTAGTCAGCCCCCCAATCAGCCCAATGAACATTCAGATAATAGCAGTATTAAGCTATGGTTTATTGGTGATTCGATTACTTACGGCATGACAACACTCCCTTATAATTCAAACGGATTTCGTAGCCAGATCTGGGGCTATCTTGCCAAAGCGGCCGATGGCAACTCAATCTTTCCTATAGATCAAGAATCTACCAGTGAGCAGCTAATTCTAAAATACAATGGAAAACAACTAGAAACGATTGGCACTATCACTGGACCAACAGGCCCTGATGATATGTCTCAACAGACCAAGAATTACTGGCACTCTGGGATACCTGGAGCTACAACCAGCGATTTACTTTGCTATCTTGATCCGATAGGCCATCAAATCACCCCAGGCTACAATTTCACCAACTGCCTCAATTCCATCAAGAACTTCAATCAATTTCTCAGCGAAATGTGCATGGAGGGCGAAACTAGTTCTGGCTGGCTCACTAATCAAGCCTGCAATTTAACGCGGGATATAACCTCTGAGGATAGCGTTGTCATACCTATACAGCTCGGGACTAACGACATCACCTTCCTTAGCATGAATAATGCGATTGATTGTAGCCTTCCTATAGAAGAAAATAGTGAATCCGCCCAGAAGCTAAATATGGTCGTTAGTAAGATAATATCATCACCCAATAATATTCAAGGCATGTCAATAACAGATAGAATACAAAATTACTTTGAGAGCATAGATATTCCAACAGAGAAAATTGCATTCGTAATTTCAACTATCCCTCGCCGAAGTGATTTAGACGGACAAGATCCGAAAAATTACTGTACGGACTTTTATAATCAAAAAATCAGGAAGTCACTATCAGAGGCCTCCAATACCAAAAATATTTTCTTAGCAGACCAAGAAAATATTGTCCCAACTGGAGACCCGGTACACCCTACAACTGAGGGCCACAAGATTATGGCTTGCAACTTACTTTATGGTAAAAATCTTGGCCATTCAGATATTCCTTCTTGTATTCTTCCCAGTAACATCCCAGATAAAGGGCTATTGAAAGCAATAGATCATGTATCCAATTAGCTAGGATTTCGCTTAACAGGCCCTGATTAAAAATTTTCAGGGCGCTGCTTTTACTCACCAATAACTTTGGGAGCCTTTATAAACCCGCCTTCTATATTAGCCGGCCTAACTCTGAACCAGATTTAATAACTGCTTCCTATATTCTGCCCAAATCACTTTCCCTGAGAAATTACTTAAATCAACTTTTTTTAATTTTGAACCCGATAGAATTGACAAAAACATTGATTCCAGCTTTTTTACTGCATCATTACAGTCTGAATAACAGAAGTTCTCGGAATAGAACTCTGGGTAGCACTGTTCATCTGGCACCAGTGGAGTCGCACCGAGAATAGCTGCTTCCATCACCGCCAGCCCCTGGAATTCATGGTAAGCCGTAGAAAGGAATATATGGCTATGTCGCAGTACTTGACGATAGTCTTTAGCGCTTTCGAGATACCCGAGTACCAATAAATGGTCGGCAAACTCTTCTTGTATTTGAGCAAACTCAGCAGGGCTATTACGAAATGACTGCCCCATTAGATTAACAAGAAACTTAACATTTCTGGCTTTCAAGCCCCGAAGGATATCCAGCAATCGGTCCGCGCCTTTGTCATATTCCCAACGGGCCGCCCAACTGATAATCAAAGTATCTTGACCTATCTCGCCCCCATAAATGCTCTCTGCGCAGGAGCTCCAGGAAAAGGCCTCTTCAGTTTTCGCACTATCAAAAACGATGTCTTCTATTGGCACAGGAAGAACTCGCGACTTTTCCTCAATCTCCTCACAAATTCCGGGAGGAACACAATCAGGAAAGCGCTTGAGTAATTTCTTTACTCCTCCTAACAAGGTACTGCGGTTGTATTCAGAGTTGAACAAGACCAGATCACCGGACAAGGCCGTGTAAATATTCAACAACTGGGGTTCTACCGATCGAAACGCATCAGAGCTCACTGGGTAAGCAAATTGATTCTCATGAAAATATACAACTGTAGGCACCCTAACGATTTCAGGAACTAAACCGCACAAGGCACTTAGATCGGTCATTGAGGTTGTAACAATAAGGTCCCAACGCTGCTTCAATATTTGCGCAGTTTCCCCACGGCCCCAGGAAAGGCTATTACCGCGAATTCGCCAGCTAAAGTATCGCGGTGGTAAGGTTAGTACGGTCCATTGCCAATCAGAAAATGCCGCTACCAGCCCTTTACGCCATCGCTTGTGACTGTCCGCATCATAAGCGGAGAGTAATAAAACTTTCATTAAATAGTAACAAGAAGAAGCGGCACCGGGATCAAACTTAACCCCGGTAGCTATTGATCGGAGGGGTTAATCGAAAGAGCGCACATTCATTAATCGTGCAAACAAGCTGGAAGTATCCCAACGAGCACCACCAATAGCTTGTACCTCACTATAAAACTGGTCTACCAGGGCAGTTACGGGCAGTAAAGCTCCGTTATGTTGTGCCTCTTGAAGGACTATAGCCAAATCCTTACGCATCCAGTCCACAGCAAAACCGTGGTCATACTCGCCAGCTAACATAGTTTTTGAGCGGTTTTCCATTTGCCAGCTCTGTGCCGCCCCCTTGGATATCACATTGACAACCTGCTCTCCATCGAGGCCAGCTGCCTTGGCAAAATGTAAACCTTCAGCAAGCCCCTGAACGACACCCGCGATACAAATTTGATTGACCATTTTACACAGCTGGCCGCTACCTACTGGCCCCATCAGGTTACTCGCCCGCGCATAACAGTCGATAAGAGGTTGCACTTTATCAAAGTCTGCCTTATCGCCCCCAAACATAACCGTTAAAGCACCATTCTCAGCGCCGGCCTGGCCTCCAGAGACAGGGGCATCCAGAAAACCGATTCCCTTTTCGCCAGCTGCAACTGCCAATTCCCGAGCAACATCGGCAGAGGCTGTTGTATGATCTACAAACAAAGCCCCGTCACCCATACTCGTGAATGCCCCCTGCTCTCCTGTCACCACCTGGCGGAGATCGTTGTCATTGCCTACACAGGCAAAAACAACCTCCGCGCCCTTTGCGGCTTCAGCGGGCGTTGCAAAGCTCTCTCCATCATATTCTTGTAGCCATTGATCCGCACGGCTAACAGTGCGATTGTAAATTCGCACCATGTGGCCAGCATTAGAAAGATGCCCCGCCATGGGATATCCCATCACCCCCAAGCCAATAAATGCAACTGTTGCCATTTCCTCTACCCCCATACCATCCAAATAAGTATTACACCGAGAACCAAGCGATAAATCGCGAATGGAGCCATCCCAATGCGGCTAATAAATTGAAGGAAAAAATGAATACACAAATAAGCACTAATACAAGATAAAACGGTACCAAGCAGCAAGTCATTCCATGGAACACTTTCCAGCGCAAGTAATTCAATCGTTAACAAAATAGCGCTGAGGGCAATAACAGGAATAGACATCAGGAACGAAAAGCGCGCTGCAGCCTCTCTCTTCATGCCAAGCATCAAACCAGCAGTCATTGTGATACCAGAGCGGGAGGTGCCAGGGATTAGGGCCAACACCTGTGATAAGCCAATCAGAAGTGCTTTTTTCCAATTTAACTGGGCTAGAGATTCGACCCTGCGCCCCTTTGCATCAGCCCACCACAGTAAAATACCAAAGCCAATAGTCGTAGCAGCGATAACACCGGCTGAACGCAGGTAAGTTTCTATGAACCCTTTGAATACCAGGCCTATCAGTCCCACAGGTATAGTGGCGAGAACAATTAACCAGGCCAGCCGCCCCTCATCGGTAAATTGTTTATCCGTAAATCCTCCTAGACCATCCCTAATCAGCACCCAAATATCTTTGCGGAAATAGAAAACTACTGCCAGTAAAGAGCCAAAATGAACAGCAACATCGAAGGCCAGCCCCTGGTCCTGCCAACCCAATACCTCAGAAGGTAAGATCAAGTGCGCGGAACTGGAGATGGGCAGAAACTCTGTCAGCCCCTGTATCAGGGCCAAAATTACAATCTGAAATGTTTCCATGTGTTATTAAGATCGGATTTTTTGTCTTTTCTTCCAAGTCACTTCATTGCGCAAATAAACAGGCTCAAGCTCTTCAGCGGTCACTGTATGACCCTGCTCCCATAGTGGTACTGCCAGCTGCGCTATATCCCGAGCGTGAATGAGACTGGCTTGATCAACGGCAGCCAATAACGCCCCTTCAAAAGCCTCATAATGTAATCCCGGGCCCGCCCCATAGATCGGAGTACAAATCTCCGATTTCTCTAAAGACAGCAGAACCTCCTCCGGGTTCTGTACCGCCTCCGGGATCAAGCTATCGCAGGGAGAGTCACTGGAGTAAACCCCCCAATATACTTGTTGCATACGAGCATCCAGCATTGCCACGACCGGTGACTGTCCCCAGTCCGGGTGCGATCGCCGAGCTCCAAGTGCTAGGGCTGCGAGGCTGGAAACCGGAACCACTGGTAGATCTGCAGCATAAGCCAACCCCTGCACACTACTAATTGCTATACGGAGACCAGTAAATGACCCCGGCCCGCGGCTGACAGCAAGAGCATCCAGGCCTGCCAGCTTTATGCCGGCTTCTGCGAGAACGTCATCCACCATTGGCAAAAGGCGACGAGTGTGATCGCGCTCTGCCTGTACAAAACGCTCAATCAGCTGGCCATCAGATATGAGAGCAACAGAACAGGCGCCCGACGTTGTATCCAGGGCAAGTATTTTCACAGCGTTCTTAATCCTGGTCATAAAAAAGGGAGGGAATTGTGGCACGGGAGCGGAGGGGAGTCATGCCCAATATCGCAACCCGCAACTAAAAAACCCCGGACTAACCGGGGTTTATGAGGAGCCTGCCAAAGTTCACATCGTTGAGCCCATATATATGACCCTAGGCGGCCTTTTTCGGTGGCCGACCTCGACGGGCAGCACCAGCCTTCGGTGGACGGCCGCGACGGGCTGGAGCCTTCTTAGCAGCTGCTGTCGCAGTCGCTTTCTTGGGTCGTCCGACTCTTTTTGCTGGCTTAGCCGCTGAAGTTGCCTTCTTTGGACGGCCGGCTTTTTCGCCGTCGCTGTAGCGGCCTTCTTGGGGCGTCCGGGCTTTTTCGCTGCTGTGGCCTTGGCTGCAGGTTTCTTCTTGGCCTTTTGAGTTTCGGCTTTTAATTTGGCTTTAGCCTTCTTCTCTAACTCTTTAACTTTAGCGGCAGCTTTCTTTGCAGCTGCTTTAACCTTAGCTTCAGCCTTCTTCTCAGCAGCCTTCAATTTCTTGGCATGAGCCTTTTCTTTGGTTTTTACCCAGCGTGTTTCAAATGCCTTGAGTGCGGCAGCTAACTCTTTATCTGCTTTGCTGGAGAGGCTCTTAGAGAGACTTTCCACCTTTTCTTTTGCAGCAGCTTCAGCCATATGTACGGCATCCATAGCCTTAGCTTTGGCAAGATCCATCTTTGCCGCTGCCAGCTTGGCGCGTAAATCCTTTGCCTTACTATTGGCACTGGCCAGCGAAGTTTTCGCTGTTGCCGCATTACTTTTCTGCGCTCGAGCCTTAGCCTTAGCAACACGGTCCATTTGCGCATCCAGCGATTTGGTCGCTGAATCTACCGCCTTCTGCGCTTTCACGACCGCTGGCGACGCTGCGGTCGCACTAGTTGCTCGTTTCGCGCGTGTACCTTTTTTTACTACTCTTGCCATCCCTTGTCTCCTCACTGAAAGAAGAAGTACATCCAAAAGTGTGCCGGCAGCATTGCCTTTTAGCTATCGAATAAAAACTGGAATCGGCCGTTTTTATTACTTATGCAGAGCGCCGCACCGCCTATTTCGATACAACTTTATCAAAGTTAATAAAAATACCCGGCATTGCAAGTAAAAAAGCGAAAAATGAGAAACTTTTTATAAAAAAAGTATATTTTTCTTATCAATTTTCACTTTTGGGTCCCGTTTTAGCACTTTGGTAGAAATTATTTTGTCCCATTGAGCTTAGTTTGCACAATTCCCGCAAGCGCCTCTATATGATCCTCACGCAAATTTAATGCGGGAATATATCGGTAGTCACTGCCCCCAGCATCAATAAAATTAGCGCGATTCTCTACCGAAATTTCTTCCAATGTTTCCAGGCAATCCGCAGAAAAAGCCGGGCAAATTACATCGACACTACTAACTCCTGTTTTACCCCATTCAATAAGGGTCTTATCGGTGTATGGCTGCAACCACTCTGCCTTACCAAAGCGCGATTGAAATGTGACTTGCCACTTATCCTCACTGATTTCTAGTTCATCCGCTAATAACCGTGCGGTTTCCATGCAATGGCGATAATAGGGGTCCCCCTTATCAACATTGGCTTTTGGGATACCGTGAAATGAAAGTAACAATTTTTCCGCTGGCCCTGCTTTTTCCCAGTGTTCTTTTACTGAATTGGCCAGGGATTTTATGTAGAGGGGATTTTGGTAATAATCTCGAATCAGAGAAATATCCGGAATATCGCGACTATTGCGAAAAATTTGCGCCACCTGATCATAAATTGCTGCAGTTGTGGTAGCCGAATATTGGGGATATAGGGGAAGCACTATAAAAGACTCAAAACCTTTCTTGCGCAGAGTTTCTATGGTGTTGTCGAGGCGGGGCTCACCATAAGTCATGGCATATTCAACAGCGACATCGCAACCTTTTACTTTTAAACGCTGCTGCAACAGCTCTGCTTGCTTCTGCGTATAGTAGAGAAGCGGCGATCCTTCCACTTTTGTTTCATCTGCACTGCTATTCCATATTTCCGCATAGGCAGGGGCAATACGTTGTGGACGAAAAGGCAGTACCAAGCAGTTCAATATGGTCAGCCAGATTGGCCGCGGTATCTCGACAACCCTCGGATCTGAAAGGAATTCCCGCAAAAAACTTCTTACTGCTGTAGGTGTAGGCTCAGCTGGAGTACCTAAATTCATCAAAATTATTGCCGTAGACATAAACCGCCCCGTTAGAAATCTTATCCTTTCAAGAAATCCTGCCAGTTATCGGGCAGGGAAGAGCGCATACTGCCAGGCCAATACCGCCGTGATCAACTCGCTCTATATCACTTCTGGAGATACAAAAAAGCCCCCAAGTGGGGGCTTTTAAAAAATGTTAGCGATGATCTCAGCTGAGAGCTTCCAACACTTTCTCGCGAATCTCATCCATACCGCCAACACCCATTACCTTGCTGTACTTGGGAGCCGCTTCAGGAGAGCGTGCTTCCAGCTCGCGATAGAAGCCTACCAGCGGTGCCGTCTGCTCGTGATAAACCGCCAAACGGTTGCGAACAGTTTCTTCAGTATCATCTGTACGCTGGATCAGTGCCTCGCCAGTCACATCATCGACACCCTCAGCCTTGGGCGGGTTGTATACGATGTGATAGACGCGACCAGAGTTTTCATGAACCCGGCGGCCCGAGAGACGCTTTACGATTTCTTCATCGTCAACAGCTATCTCCAGAACATGATCGATATGTACATCGGCTTCCAGAAGGGCTTCAGCCTGAGGAATGGTGCGAGGGAAACCATCGAACAGGAACCCTTTAGCGCAGTCTTCCTGGGCAATGCGCTCTTTAACTAACGCAATGATCAGGTCGTCAGAAACCAATTTTCCCGCGTCCATAACATCCTTGGCCTGTAGGCCAAGAGGGGTACCCGCCTTCACCGCAGCGCGAAGCATATCGCCGGTGGAGATCTGCGGAATGCCGAACTTCTCTGTTATGAATTGAGCCTGAGTGCCCTTGCCGGCTCCCGGCGCGCCCAAGAGAATAATTCGCATGTTCAGTAAGCCTCCAATACTATCGACGAACCAAAAGCCGCCGCGCTAAAAGAGCGCTACCTTACACTCACACCTCAGATTGGGCAAGATTGCTACCGATACCCCCACAATCCATACAAACCACAGAGTACTAAAAGGGGCTTAAAGCTCCGCTCTATGTAAGCCTGTTAAGATCCCTAGCTATCAGCACCGGGCTCCCGCTGAACTTTGGCCTTGTCCCAAAGTCTGTCCAGTTCCTCCAGCGTTGCCTCTGATACTTGCCGACCTTCACTGTGTAAACTGGACTCAACATAACCAAAACGCCGCTCAAATTTCCTGCTACACCCCCGCAAAGCTGCCTCAGGATCAACCTTCAGGTGGCGGGATGCATTCACACAAGAGAAAAGCAGATCCCCCAGCTCCTCCTTTGCATGCTCCGTATCCCCATTTGTCACGGCCTCCCGCAACTCTGCAACCTCTTCCCCAATCTTATCGAGGACACCATCAATATTGGGCCAGTCAAAACCGACACGGGAGGCGCGCTTCTGTAATTTGGCTGCACGCGTCAAAGCCGGAAGACCCACAGCTACTCCTGCCAGGGTTCCTGCATCCCCTTTGGCAGTGCGTTCGGCCTCTTTAATCGCCTCCCAATTCCTCTTTACTTCAGCTTCATCAAGAGCTTCGGCAGAGCGGTCGCCGTAGAGGGTTCCACTTGGAAAGACATGGGGATGCCTGCGCACTAGTTTGCGTACCAAAGTGTCAACAATCTGGGGGAAATCAAAGTGGTCTTTCTCACGCCCTAACTGGGCATAAAAAATGACTTGGAAGAGCAGATCTCCGAGCTCTTCGTGCAGGTGCTCAAAGTCTTCCTGCTCAATAGCCTCTGCTACCTCATAGGCCTCTTCAATCGTAGAGGGGACAATACTGGCAAAGTCCTGTTTCAGGTCCCAAGGGCAACCGCCCTCAGGGCTGCGAAGCTGAGCCATCAAGTGGAGGAGGTCCTCCACAGAATAATTATTTTCCACGTTATTCCTTACTCAGCGTTCAGCGCAGAATTCGTCGCTTTGCCGCTGCCACATTGGGCAGTTGATTGATCCGATGTAAAACCTGGCTCAACTCTTCAAAGTTGTGGATCTCAGCAGTCACGATCATTTCTACCGTATGCTTGTTCTTATTAGAGCGGGTTTGCATAGCGGTAATATTAATTTTCTGACTGTCCAGCATCACTGTGACATCCCGCAACAGGCCCTGGCGATCGTAGGCTTCGATCATAATTTCAACGGCGTAAAGTTCGCGGGGTTTTTCCGCCCAACTTACCTGGAGTACCCTTTCAGACTCCTCAACCTGCATACGCAACATATTTGCGCAGTCTTTACGATGTATTGAAACCCCGCGCCCAAGGGTGATATATCCCATAATTTCATCGCCTGGAACGGGGTTACAACAGCCGGCAATGTGGGTGAGCAAATTACCCACTCCGTCGATATAAACATCTGCCTTGCCTTCTCCCCGGGCAACTGGAGCCGTCAGCGATGGTACCCGAGGCACATTGTCGACCTTCACCATTCGCTGGGCTGCGTTGAGAACCTGACCCACGCCTATATCACCGGCACCCACTGCCGCATAGAGGTCCTCTAGGGAATGCATGTTGAGCTTGGCTGCCAACTTATCGAAATCGAAATCACTCAGCGCCAGCTGCTTAAATTCCCGGTCGAGAATACTGCGGCCATCGGCGATATTCTGATCCCGAGCCTGCTGCTTAAACCAGTGAATAATCTTGGCTCGGGCACGGGAGGTAGTGATATAGGCCATGCCCGAAGAGAGCCAATCGCGACTCGGCGCTTCGAGTTTTCCTGTGAGGATTTCAACCTGATTGGCTGTCTCCAACCGGTGGTTGAGCGGCACGATTCGGCCATCTACTTTAGCCCCGCGACAACGGTGACCAATTTCTGTATGGATCTTGTAGGCAAAATCTAATGGTGTTGCACCCCGAGGCAGGTCTACAACATGACCGCCGGGGGTAAATACATAAATACGTGAATCTGCCTCACTGGAGCGCAAATCATCTTGTAGTGGGTTACCTCCCACCTCTTCATGCCAATCGAGCACCTGACGCAACCAGGATATTTTTTGCTCGTAGCTATCTTTACTCTCGCTCTTAAGATCAGTGCCCTTGTAACGCCAGTGAGCACAAACACCGTATTCCGCCTCTTCATGCATAGCAAAAGTTCGTATCTGAACCTCGAGCACCTTTCGTTCAGGGCCAATTACAGCCGTGTGCAGAGAGCGATAACCGTTTTCTTTGGGGGAGGCGATATAATCATCGAATTCATTCGGTATGTTGCGCCAGAGGTTGTGCACTATACCCAAAACCGCATAGCAATCCCTTACAGTTGGGACAAGAATACGTACTGCGCGAATATCATAAACCTGGGAGAAGCCGATATTTTTCCGGCGCATTTTCCGCCAGATACTATAGATATGCTTTGCTCGCCCGTAGACATCACCTTCGATATGCGCGCGCTCGAGTTCAGAGCGCAATAGCTCCAATACTTCGTCGATATACTGCTGCCGAGCCAGTCTTTTCTCATCTAACAAGCGAGCAATCTGCTTGTAATCTTCCGGCTCAAGATAGCGAAATGATAGGTCTTCCAATTCCCATTTGATATGACCAATTCCCAGGCGGTGGGCAAGGGGTGCATAAACATCGGCCACTTCACGAGCAACTCTCTGGCGTTTAGCCGGCTCTGAGTTTTTTGCAGCACGAATAGCACAGGTACGCTCAGCGAGTTTGATCAAAGCGACTCGCACGTCGTCGACCAATGCCACCAGCATACGCCGGATATTCTCTGAATGTTCCTCTACCGCACCACTCGGGCTTTCTTCTCCGGTATCTGCGCTGCGACTGCGAATCGCAGCCATACGCAAAACACCACGAATCAGCTTGGCAACTCGCTCACCAAATTCTTTTTCCACAGCTTGTAGTGGCAGGCGTTTTTCACGTACGGCACGGTACAGCACCGCCGCGACAAGTGCTTCTGAGTCAATTTGTAAGTCGGCGAGAATCTCAGCCATCTCAAGGCCTGTAGCAAAACTGCTAGCGCCCTCAGCCCAGATATTTTCCGCCTCAATTGCGCGCTGTTCTGCTTCGGCACTCACCTCAGCTGCGCGCCGCAAAGTTACTATCGCAGAACCATCCAGGCCCGCGAGTTTCTGTACATGGCGCAACCAGGATTCAAGGTCGAGTTCACCTTCTCCACCAAAGGAATGATGCTTTCTTACTTGAACCATGTTTTAACAAGAGTCATTTGTGTTATTGGCATAATTTTGTCGTTACCTGGCTTAGCAGCACATTTACTCAGTGCTCATGCTGGATTAAGCGCTTCTCTATCATAGGTTTGAACTCACCAAAGTCCATGATTTTCTGTATACATTTCAATAAGCTGCGCGAAATTCAGCAGTTTTTCGTACCAATTTGAGTGGGAGGGTATAAGTCTTGTGCAGCTTGTTGACCTTTTAACCAACAGTAAACCTGCAAAACCAATGCCTATAGAAAACCAAAATTGTGATATTGGGGAAATCGATAGAAGTGGACAGGTTACATCTATTACTTAAAAGTGAATTTCTCCACCTCTACGTGAACATAAAACAAGACTTTACCGAACTTTACAAACTATCAGTTTTTTGTATTTACCAGCTTAGTTATTGCTTTTTTTAACTGGCAATGCACATATAGCAAGAGGATTAGCGGCCCCCCCCAAAAAAAGGGGCAAAAGAGATGATTGTAAATTGATTGGGAAATCACTTTACAAAGCTGCAAATCTCACAACGTTTTTGCTAGTAGATATCAGGAACAATACTGGAATTAAGGTACTTTATTTCCAGCATTGTTCAATAAAATAAGATAAATTAGAGAATAAAAGTAAGAACTATTTTGGGGCGGCAAAAAGCCCTGAAGATAAATAACGATCTCCACGATCACAGACAATTGCAACAATCGTCGCTTTTTCTAGCTGCGCAGACAGCCTTAAAGCACCGGCTACCGCTCCTCCAGAGGAAACGCCACAAAAGATACCCTCTTCTTTCGCCAGCCTGCGAGTCATATCCTCAGCTTCTCGCTGGTCCATATCCATGACCATATCCACTTGCTCAGGAACAAAAATCTTAGGTAAGTATGCCTCCGGCCAACGGCGAATCCCCGGAATACTGGAGCCTTCAGTTGGCTGCAATCCAACGATTTGAATATCGGGATTTTGCTCCTTCAAGTAACGCCCGCATCCCATAATGGTACCGGTTGTACCCATTGAGGAGACAAAGTGAGTCACCGCTCCAGAGGTCTGCTGCCAAATCTCCAGACCGGTTCCCTCATAGTGGGCCAGTGGATTATCGCTATTGGCAAACTGGTTCAGTACCAATCCTTTCTTATCCTCTTGCATTTGCAAAGCTAAGTCCCGCGCACCCTCCATACCTTCTTCAGCGCTAACCAATATCAACTCAGCGCCATAAGCTGTCATTGAAGCCTTGCGCTCCTCGGTAGCACTGTCTGGCATAATCAATATCATTTGATAGCCCTTAATCGCTGCAGCCATTGCCAGGGCAATTCCCGTATTACCGCTGGTGGCTTCAATCAGGGTATCTCCTGGAGAAATATATCCTGCAGCTTCCGCATGGTTGATCATTGAAAGTGCCGGGCGGTCTTTTACCGAACCCGCAGGGTTATTGCCTTCCAGCTTGAGCAAAACAGTATTACTGGTATCACCTGGCAGGCGCTGTAGTTTAACCAGCGGGGTATTGCCTACGCAGTCAGCAATTGTTGGATAATCCATAATGCAATAAATTCCAGAAATATCTCGCGGGATCCAAGTGTACAGCAAGCGGTACTACGCACTAAATACCGTCTACTTTGGTCTACTCCCTACCCAGGTTATTAAGGGAGTTATACCTGAAGCGGTATTATTCAGATGGCTATGCCGCGCTATCTAATCTTGGCAAGGTGAATCTTTGAGCCTCTAAAACGCGCATATTGTGACAAAAAAGAAGCGTTTTCTGATAAGTGAATGAGTGCGCTCAGATGTACATAACGGTAAAATGAGGGAAAAATAATCGTACAAGGCCCCTCTTAACATGGCCCCAGGCAACCCTATTCTCTCAATCGAGGAACCAGAGCAACCTCGATCCTTACGAACCCTGGTATTTCGCCTTACTGTAGCACCCGCACTAATTCTGTCCTTGCTCCTCGCTCTCGTTTTCACCCTGCAGCAAATGCACGATCGTCGCCAATTGCTATTAAGCCACGGTCGAGCCAGCGCCGAACAACTAGCTGAACTAATTGAGATGAGCGGGGGCCATCCAGCTGAACTTAGAATGGAATGGCTGCGTAAAAGTTTGCTGGCGCTTATGCTAGAAAAAGATATGGTCAGATCTGTTCATGTCTACTCCACCGAACCCAGCCCCAAGCTAGCCCTCAACCCCAGCACCGGACTCAGCTTGCTGGCCAGTGTCGGGCCGCGTCCACGCACCCCCATTAGCAGAGACACCCTTAACAAGCGCGAACCCTTTATTTTTGAAGATGATGAGACCCTTCAGGTTTTACAGCCATTGAAAGGCGATATCACCACCTGCTGGATAAGTATTGAGCTACATCGCCCCTATTTCCTGGTGGGAACTTACCAAGTTTTACTCGTAGGCTTGGTGGGGTTGATTCTCTGTACCCTAGCCGCGCTGGCCTGGTCGGTCATCATGTCTGAGCGCTTTGCTCACAGCCTGATTAGAATGGGACATACTCTGGAGGCGATTGGCAGAGGTGAGTTTGATCGACGCACCCATGAAACGGAGAATCGAGAACTCGCTCAACTGGGAAACCAAATTAACGAGATGGCTGAAAACCTGTCCAGTTACCAACAGGAATACAAAGCCAACTTGCTCCAGTCTATGGATGACCTGCGCCAATCCCTGGACAGTATGGAAGAACAAAATATTGAGCTGGACTTAGCACGTAAAAGGGCGCAGGAAGCAAGCAGGATTAAATCGACGTTCCTAGCCAATACCAGTCACGAGATTCGCACACCTTTAAATGGAATTATCGGTTTTACCAACCTGTTGTTAAAAACTGGAATTGATGAGCTACAGCAGGATTACCTGCAAACCATTTTACGTTCATCGGAAAACCTGTTGACTACCATCAACGACATCCTGGACTTTTCCCGCATTGAGTCCGGCAACCTGGTCCTTGACCATATCCCTATGGACCTTGGCTTACTACTTGAAGAGACCCTGCAAATACTGGCCCCAAACGCCTATGAGCACCATCTGGAACTGGTGCCCTTGATCGATTCTCAACTCCCTCCCACTTTAATCGGAGACCCGTTGCGAATAAAGCAAATACTTACAAACTTGGTGGGTAACGCGGTGCGCAGCTCGGCAAATGGCAATATCCCCGTGCGCTTGTCAGTACATAGCATTAATAACTCAGAACTTGTACTCCGTATTTCGGTTACCGGCCTGGGTAACCGTCTAGACGAGGCTGGTCGCCGTGAAATTGAGAACATCCTCACCAGCAAGTCCCCACAGCTCACCCAACAAATCAGCGCAAATGGTTTAGGGATGTCTATAGCCCGCAGCCTAGTTGAGAGGATGAGCGGCTGCACAGGTATTGAAGAAACAGCCAATGACGGCAGCACCTGTTGGGTGCAAATTTCCCTCCAGGCTGAACGCAATCGAGGCATGTATCCGCGTATTCAATATCCTGGCTGCCGAATTTTACTTGCAGACCCCAACCCAGTTACACGGACCCAGGTAGCTCAGCTACTCAGCCAATGGCAAGTGGAGCCCATAGAACTCGGCGATACCGATACTCTGCAACCGGCAATCGAGCAAATGTGGCGGCACGATGCCTTACCGGATGCGGTTATTATCGATACAGCTACTGCCAAAGGTGATTTTGATAATTTCAGTAGCAAAGTGCAGTCGCTGGTTGATACCTATCAGTGCCGCGTGATCGTACTGGGCCCACCCGCTGAATTGCGTCGCTGCTACGACCAACTGCGCACCCGCACTCTCACTTTCCTTAGCAAACCCGTCACCCGAGACAATTTGCTGCGGTCCCTGAAACGAGCAGTACCACAGCAGGGGCAACAGCGGGTTAGTGGCGGGGTACAGGCGCTACCGTGGCCCGCACCACCGCGTGTGCTGGCAGTGGATGACCACGCGGCAAACCGCCGACTGGTCGGCGAACTTCTGCGAGCACAATATGTAGAAGTCGTTATTGCAGCAAGCGGCGAAGAAGCTCTACAGCTTTGGCAGCAGGGAGCTTTCGACCTGGTATTTATGGATATTCAAATGCCCGAGATGGATGGTATCGAAGCTACACGCCTGATTCGTGAGCAGGAGACCGGCCGCCGTACTCCAATCATTGCCCTCACCGCCCACGCCGGCGCCGAAGAGAAAGCACGCCTGCTGTCTGCGGGACTGGACGACTACTTAAGCAAGCCTGTTAGCGAGGCCCAGCTCTCCCATATGATCAAGCGCTGGCTTAAGATCATCACTCCCCAGGCCGCAGAAAAAGTGAAGATTGAGGAGATGCGCCTGGTAGACATTGGCGAATGCCTGACCCTCGCCAACGGCGATGCCAAGCTGGCCAGGGACATGCTGCGCATGTTGATTGACGGTCTCAGTTCAGATGAGAGAGAACTGGAAAGGTTGTACAACCTTGGGGATTACAAGGGCATGTTCGAACTCACTCATCGCATGCACGGTGGCTGCTGCTATTGCGGAGTTTCACGCTTGAGAGAATCAACTTGCGTGTTACAAGAGGCATTGCGCACTATCCAAGGCTCCGATGCCCAAGCCTTTGACCAGCGCAAACTCAATGCTGTTCTCAGGGAGATCCGGGCGCTGCGCGAGTGGGCCTCTGAACAGGACTTGGATGCGCTCTTTGGCCTGGAGGTAGTTGCCTAGCAGGATTCAAATACGACGAATGCCAGGGCCGAGTCTTTTTCATCAGACAGGCTGAGGTGGATTCTGTCCACACCAAGTTTTTCGGCCCTCTCCTCAGCTGCGCCCGCCAGCACCACCTGCGGTGCAGCGCCCTTGCGGCGACGGACATCGATGTCTTGCCAGGAAATCCCCTCACCAATCCCAGTGCCCAAGGCCTTGGCTACAGCCTCCTTCGCCGCAAATCGCTTGCACAGATATGCAGCGCGGATGGGCTTAGCCATAGCATAAAAGTCCTTCCTCTCCGCACTGTTAAGAACACGCTCAACAAAGCGATCACCAAAGCGCTGCCACGCCACCTCGATACGGTCGTAGTTACAAATATCGGTGCCAATACTAACAATCATTTTTTTCCGTAAACCTGCCGAAAAAGCTCTCTGCTCTGCAAAGGCTTATCCCCCAATACTTTCCTCAACAATAAACGTGTAAGACGCTTTGCAGGTGCTAAAGCCTCACCTGACCAGCCACCCCCATTCATAGCGCTGTCCACCCCCAATAGTTCGGCACCTGAAAAAAAACACTCTCCCAGACTCTCATCTTTGGAGCGGTGAACAGGAATTAAACCCCACTCATCATCCAGGCGATAAACCCCATCTTCACTTACAGGGTCTCCTCGCGGGCCGCTAATATTGAGGGACGGGCAGGTACCGAGCTCCAGGAGCAGTTGTAACTCAAAGCGACGAAGCGGACCTTCCAGTTCAGCGTTGGAGAGTCCCTCCAGCTGAGACAGAGATTCCAGCAGGCTCTGATAAGCTGCAAACAGCGTGTAATGCGCCTCGCCCTCGGGAAGGAGCCTTACCATCAATTCATTGGCATAAAGGCCCGCATAAACCGCTCGGCTCTTGAGCCATAGTGGTACACCAACATTTTCGACTGGACCGAGCGTTTTAAGTGAACCCGCTCCCATCAATGTGACAAGCAACGGGGTGAAGGGCTGCAACGCTTGTTGGCGGCGTTGCTTGTCACGGCGGGCCCCACGGGCGACACAGCCCAGTCGACCGTAATCGGGAGTGAAAAGCTCCAGGATCAAGCTGGAGTCTTTGTAGGGCCGCGAATGGAGGATATACGCGGGTTGAGGCGGTTGAGGCGTTTTCATAGGTTCAGGGGAAATTACCCTGATGATTACTCGTCTCTATAACCGAGACTGCGCAGAGCCCGCTCATCATCAGACCAGCCAGATTTCACCTTCACCCACAAATTGAGCATTATCTTGCTATCAAACAAGCGCTCCATATCTTCTCTAGCCTGGCTGCCAATCTGCTTGATTCGCTCGCCCTTATTTCCAATGATGATACGTTTTTGGCCTGCCCGCTCAACCAAAATAGCAGCGCTGATATGCAAGACCTTACCCTCTTGGGCAAACTCCTCTACCTCCACAGTAACTTGGTAGGGAACCTCGGCACCCAATTGACGCATAATCTTTTCGCGAACAATTTCTGCTGCGAGAAAGCGCGAGCTGCGGTCAGTCACTTGATCTTCGGGGAAGAAATGCTGCCCCTCAGGCAAGTGCTTCAGAATAACCTCTTCCAGAGTATCCAGATTTACGTTGCGCAAGGCTGATATGGGAACAATTTCAGCTTTTGGATGCTCCTCAGCCAGGGCTTGTAGCTGGGGCAGTAGATCAGCTTTATCCTCAAGCTGATCCACCTTGTTCACGGCGATAATTAATGGGCATTTAATACCGCGCAGCTTATCTGCCACCAACTGGTCTGCCTCACTCCAACGAGTGCGCTCTACAACAAACACCACTACATCCACGTCCCGCGCAGCACTGGCGGCAGCTCGGTTCATATAGCGGTTAATCGCTTTTTCTTGATCGGAGTGCAAACCCGGAGTATCGACAAAAATAATCTGGTTTGGACCTTCGGTTTTAATACCGAGCATATTGTGGCGGGTGGTCTGCGGCTTGCGCGAAGTAATCGCGAGTTTCTGCCCCAGCAGGTGGTTCAACAGTGTGGATTTTCCCACATTGGGGCGGCCGACAATCGCGACATAGCCACAGCGAGAAGGTTGTTCGCTCAAGAAATTTCTCCGAAAGAGTTGGAGGTCTCCGGGAATCCCCGGAGCCAGAAGCGCCCCCAATGATACAGGAGGCTGTCATTACGATGCGGGAAATGGATCCGGCGCGTCGTTTCTATTGTAAGGTTAGTCCTGCCCGGTGAGGAGCTTATAAGCTTCCACCGCCGCAGTCTTTTCAGCATTACGGCGACTGCTGGCTTCGCCTTTTACGGGCTGTGTAAGGCCACTGACACGGCACTCCACTACAAAATGCTGGGCGTGTTCAGCGCCAGAGACATCTACGACTTTATATTCCGGCAGAGGTTTTTTACGCGCCTGCAGCCACTCCTGCAAGCGGGTTTTGGGATCCTTCACAGTCTCTAATGATAGGCCCTGCAAGCGCAATGCAAACCACTCAAGTACCCGGGCGCGCGCAGCCTCCAAACCGGCATCCAGATAGATGGCCCCAATAAGAGCCTCTACCGCATCGGCCAGAATCGATGCCCGACGAAAGCCGCCACTCTTCATTTCACCTTCACCGAGGCGCAGGCAATCGCCAATTTCCAACTCCCGGGCAAGTTTTGCCAGGGTTTCACCGCTAACCAATTGTGCCCTCAAGCGGCTCAACTGCCCCTCGCGCCCGTTGGGGAACTGCTCGTAAAGTGCCGCGCCGATAGTGAACCCGAGTATCGAGTCGCCGAGAAACTCCAGGCGCTCATTATTACGACTCCCATGGGATCGGTGAGTAAGAGCCAACTCAAGCAGCTCGGCCTGATCAAAATCATGGCCGAGGCGCTTGCAAAGGCGTTCCAATAAAAGATCAGTCACGTTTGCGGAATTGCTCCAGATCGATCAGCGCATCACAGCAAAGCTCCGGCTTCGCAGTGTCGAGCTGTTTATTAAACTTCATCACAACATCCACGTTGTATATCAGTGGCTGGCGCAGTTCGTAGTTGATGCTCACCACAGATCCCTTTGCGCCGCGAACTACCTGCACAGATTTAGTAGGCTCTCCGCGCACATTGTTTACCAGGAAAAAACGGCTCAGCTCTTTTTTAATCTGACCCGTGGTCATATCTTCCAGGTTTGGGTTTTGACCGAGGGTTTTTAGCCCTTCGTTAACGTAACGAGCATCTACGTAGGCCGGTGCCATCTTGGACACACAGGTCAAAGCAAATCCCAACATCGCGATAATCAGCAGCCAACCCCAGTAGCTCATACCGCGCTGCTGCTGCAGTGAAAGGTTGAGTTTACTACCCATAACTATGCCCTCTATCCTTTATAAATAACCGGGCTAACGCCCGGCTGGTTTCTTTATTGGATTGAGCCTACACGCTTAAAGCTGGGCAAACTGAGCAACTTGTCCCAGTGCATCCAAATGGCGAAAGCTTTGCCGACGATATCCTTCTCTGGGACAAAGCCCCACTCCCGGCTATCGAGGCTGTTATCGCGGTTATCGCCCATCATAAAATAATGCCCTTCCGGCACTACACCACTAAAGTTACTGTACTGCCGGGGACGGACACTTTTCTGCATCTCATGGCGATAGCCATCGAGATCTTCCCACATGACTTCTGTTTGCGGATTACTCGGCGGGATAGCCCGGATCAGTTCTTGGCGAGCCATCTCACCGTTGACATAGAGCACATTGTTCTTCAGTTCTATCTTGTCACCGGGTAATCCAATCACCCGCTTGATGTAGTAGGTATCGTTATTGTGGGGCGGAAAGAACACCATGACATCGCCGCGCTTGGGCTCACCCACATCCATTACCTTGGTTCGGGACACTGGCAAGCGCACACCATAGGCATACTTGTTGACCAGAATAAAATCCCCGACTTCCAATGTTGGAATCATTGAACCTGAAGGAATCTGGAAGGGCTCGACAATAAAAGAGCGCAGAACAAATACGATCGCCAGAATCGGGAAGAAAGACTTCGCGTACTCGACAACGATCGGATCTTCTTGCTGGTCCCCGACATTCTTCTTGCGTTGACGGGCGAAAAACAGGCTGTCAACTAACCAGATTCCGCCACTAATCACAACCAACCACAGCAGAATCAGAGGTAAATTTATATCCATTACTTTTCTCTACTATCCCTTATTTTTCGTCGTGGCGTAGGGCCGAAGCCCTACTGATCCACCTTCAGTACCGCCAGGAATGCCTCCTGCGGCACTTCAACACGGCCCAACTGCTTCATTCTGCGCTTACCCGCTTTCTGCTTCTCCAGCAGTTTCTTCTTACGAGTAACATCACCACCGTAACATTTGGCCGTCACGTTTTTGCGCAGCGCCTTCACCGTGGTTCTCGAAACTACCTGACCACCAATAGCCGCCTGGATCGCCACATCAAACATCTGACGGGGAATCAGCTCTTTCATCTTTTCCGCCATTGCGCGGCCTTTCTGCTGCGCATTATCGCGGTGGACAATCAGCGCCAGAGCATCCACCCGGTCACCATTAATCAGGATATCCAGTCGCACCAACTTGGCAGCTTCAAAGCGGACAAAGCTGTAATCCAAAGAGGCAAAGCCGCGGCTTACGGATTTGAGACGGTCGAAGAAGTCCATAACCACTTCGCTCATCGGCAGTTCATAGCGCAGGGACACTTGTGAACCTACGTACTGCATGTCCTTTTGAATACCGCGTTTTTCCACACACAAAGTGATGACGTTGCCCAGATACTCCTGAGGTACAAGAATATTCACCTCGGCAATCGGCTCCCTCATCTCTTCGATGGAGCCTACATCGGGTAAGCGCGATGGATTATCTACCATCACTATCTCACCGTCTGACTGTTCAACTTCATAAACCACGGTCGGCGCTGTGGTAATCAGATCCAGGTCGTATTCCCGCTCCAGGCGCTCCTGGATAATTTCCATATGCAGCATGCCGAGGAAGCCACAACGGAATCCAAAGCCCAGGGCATCAGATGTTTCTGGCTCGTAGAACAGGGAGGCATCGTTCAGCGACAGCTTCTCCAGCGCATCCCGGAAAGCCTCATAATCATCTGAACTAACCGGGAACAAGCCTGCATAAACCTGGGGCTTAACCTTCTGGAAGCCCGGCAGCATATCAATATCATCGGCGCCCTTAGCATGGGTCAGTGTATCGCCCACAGGAGCGCCATGAATATCCTTGATCCCTGCCACCACAAAGCCCACTTCACCTGCGCGAAGTACACCGGTTTCGTGGCGCTTGGGTGTAAAGATTCCCACGCTGTCCACAACATGGGCACGACCGATAGATTTGGTGACAATCTTTTCTTTGGTTTTCAGGGTGCCCTGGACAACACGCACCAAGGAAACAACGCCCAGGTAGCTGTCAAACCATGAGTCGATAATCAGCGCCTGTAGAGGAGCATCGACATCGCCTTCCGGCGGTGGTACCGAACGCACCAGATCTTCCAGTACATCCTCAACACCGAGGCCAGACTTAGCACTGCAACGAGTCGCTTCGGCGGCATCGATACCGATAATATCTTCAATTTCTTCGGCAACCTTTTCAGGGTCTGCCTGGGGCAAGTCCATCTTGTTCAAGACAGGGATAACTTCCAACCCCTGTTCAATGGCTGTATAGCAGTTGGCAACCGACTGGGCCTCAACGCCCTGGGCGGCATCTACCACCAGTAGCGCGCCTTCACAAGCTGCCAGAGAACGGGACACCTCATAGGAGAAATCCACGTGTCCGGGGGTATCAATAAAGTTCAG
Organism: Microbulbifer sp. MKSA007; assembly: GCA_032615215.1. Taxonomy (NCBI): domain Bacteria; kingdom Pseudomonadati; phylum Pseudomonadota; class Gammaproteobacteria; order Cellvibrionales; family Microbulbiferaceae; genus Microbulbifer; species Microbulbifer sp. MKSA007. The sequence goes on from CP128433.1 coordinate 3,783,190, forward strand.
CTGATAGGTCTTACCATCGCGCGCTTCATAGTCGAGCGTCACACTCTGCGCCTTGATGGTAATCCCACGCTCGCGCTCGAGCTCCATGCTGTCCAGCACCTGTTCAGCCATCTCCCGATCGGAGAGGCCACCACAGTCCTGGATAAAGCGGTCAGCCAGGGTAGATTTCCCGTGGTCGATATGGGCAATAATGGAGAAATTGCGGATATGAGAGAGATCTGTGGCCACTGCGGAATAAAAACCCTTGCAAAATCAAATGATTAGCTGGCTATAGTGCCAACTGTGTGGCGCAAGTCTAACAGAACTCATGGACAGAGGTGAGAGCTAGGTGGCCCAATGGGCCACCAATCGCTGGAAAGCGGCTAGCTTTCGATCTTAATTGTACGGAAAGTGGACTGCCCGGCGCGGAAGAAGCGAATCGGCAATAGCTCATCCTCCGGCAGATCCTTGACGACAGTTTTGTAGTCACTAATGTCGCCAACTTCTTCAAAACCAAGTTGCGCGATGATATCGCCACTGCGCAAACCTGCTTTGGCACCAGGCTTGCCTGGAATCACTTGTTTCACCAGCACCCCAGTTTCCACATTCCAGCGCTGCTTCAGGATATCGGGAATTTCCTCAACCACGACTCCCAGGCGCCCACCCACTCCAGAGCTGGGATTGGCTGCCACTTGCCTCGCTTCATCTTCAGAACCTGGTAGGGTGCCGACAGTAACACTCAGACGCTCGGGTTTACGATTGCGGATCAACTCCACCTGGGCCTGTGTACCCGGTCGAATCTGCCCTACAACGTGAGGCAGGTCGCCAAAAACCCCTATCTTCTGACCATGGAATCGCAAAATGATATCACCGGGCATAATTCCCGCTTGAGCTGCGGGCGACCCAGGGCTTACCTGATCGATCAGGGCGCCGGCAGGCTTACCAAGACCCATGGCTTCCGCCATATTGCGGTCGACATTACTGATTCCCACTCCGAGCCACCCGCGATCCACCCGCCCTTTTTCTTTTAACTGGGCAACCACATCCTGGGCAAGGCTTGCGGGAATAGCGAAGGAGAGCCCGATAGATCCGCCACTGCGGGTATAGATCTGAGAGTTGATACCCACTACTTCGCCATCCAGGTTAAAAAGCGGGCCTCCGGAATTTCCGGGGTTAATTGCAACATCTGTCTGGATAAAAGGAACGTAATTCTCGCGGCTCTCATTGGGGATACTGCGCCCCATCGCACTTACGATCCCGGCGCTTGCGGAGTAGTCCAAGCCGAAGGGAGAGCCAATAGCGACAACCCATTCTCCCACCTGTAGTTCTTCGGAATCCCCCCAGCGTACTGACGACAGGTCTTCCGCGTCGATCTTTAACAGGGCCAGGTCGGAGCGCACATCCTTGCCGATAACCTGCGCCTCGTATTCGCGACGATCAGTCAATGTAACGGTTACCTGGTCCGCACCATCGACCACGTGATTATTGGTTACGATATAACCGTCTTCAGAGATGATAAAGCCGGACCCCATACTCGCTACCGGGCGCTGCTGGCGCTGGCGCGGCTCGAAAAGGTGGCGGAAGATATCGGGAATTTCCTGTTGAAGCTGCGGCTGGCTACTGCGACTAGTGCGGTTGCGATCAACCGTGTTGATTTTGACGACTGCCGGAGAGTTATCTTCGATCAACTCCGTAAGTTCGGGCAGTCCGCGGGCACTGGCAGCCCCGGAAACCAACAGACAAAGAACCAGTAGATATTGTGTACAACGTTTAACCATAGGTTTGTTACCCCTAGTGATCCCTTCTAATATGAAACCATTGGATTTTCGAGTCCTTTCAAGGGCGAGCCTTGGCTTGTCCAGCCCCTTAGGGACTCTCAGTAACGACTTAGTGGCGATCTAGTCACCAAAGTTCTACAACAGACTGTAAAACTGTGTAAAGAGTTAACGATGTCCGAAATGCGCCCGCGCCCAGAACGCGGTCAGTTTCACCTGCCCACCGAGCTCTACGGCCAAAGTGTTTTGGGCGCCCCCCTACTCTATTTTCCCGCGCAAACCGGCACCCACCACGGCCTCATAATGGCCGGCACCCACGGAGATGAAGTCGCCGCAGTCGTCGCTCTATCCTGCGCGTTGCGAGCCCTCGCCACCAATTCATTGAGACATCACGTAATCCTCGCTGTCAATCCGGATGGCTGCCAGCTGGGCACCAGGGCCAACGCGCGCGGCGTAGATCTCAACCGCAACTTTGCCACTGCAAATTGGGATGGCAGTGGCAATGTCTACCGGTGGAACAGTGCTGCGGAAAAACGCGATGTTAGGTTAAGTACAGGTGATAGCGCCGCCTCTGAACCCGAGACCTCTGCACTTTGCCAGCTGCTTGCAAAGCTGGGACCGACCTGGACCGTTTCCATTCACGAGCCCCTTGCCTGTGTCGAGGACCCCAGCAACAGCCCTCTGGGCATGCAGCTTGCCAGTGATTTCAAGCTGCCTCTGGTTGGGGATGTGGGTTACCAGACCCCAGGATCATTCGGCACCTGGTGTGCCGAGCAAACACTGCCCTGTATTACCCTTGAATTCCCCCAATATCAGCTGATGCGGCAAGTGAAGACTATCTGCAAGCGCTAATCGATCTGCTGACTTACGACCAATAAACTCTACCCGCCTTGAAACGCAGAGGGGGCTCCACATCGCTGGCCAGCCAGGTGGGCCCATCCAGGTCCAGAAAGCTAGCTCGACTTCCCAAGGGCCAGGCTGCGCGGATAGCCCGAGAGGTACACAGCATACATCCCAGCATAATTTCCAGGCCGAGATCAGTCGCTTCATCTGCCAGTGCCAGGGCCTCGGTAATCCCGCCAGTTTTGTCCAACTTGATATTGACCATCTCATAGCGTTTAAGCAACTTCGGCAGATCCTCCCGAGTATGGCAACTCTCGTCCGCACAAATCGTCAGCGGGTGTTCAAAGCTCTCCAAAAATTCATCTTCACTCGCTGGAAGTGGCTGCTCAAGCATCGCCACCCCCAACTTGCTTAAATCATGACATCTCTGCAACAAGGTCTCTTTTCGCCATGCCTCATTGGCATCAATCACCAACCTGGCATCCGGTGCTGCTGAGCGTACTGCCGACACCCTTTCTTGCACATGTTGGTCATCAAGTTTCAACTTGAGAACATCAGCTCCCGCAGTCACAGCAATTTTCGCAGCACTTGCCATTGCCTCGGGACTATCAACAACTAATGTCTGTACGGTAGGGAGAAAATCCGGAGCCGGATATAGACGCCCCGCTTTTCTAGCCTCCCAGTCTGCCAGCGCACAATCCAATGCATTTCGCGCCGCTCCGGCAGGCATACGCAGCTGTAATTGCTCTCGGGTCAACCCATCGCTCACCTCTTTGAGCATCGGCTGCAGCTGGTGCAAAACAGAGGCAGCACTTTCTCCATAACGAGCATAAGGCGTGCACTCACCGACGCCAGAGACTTCACCATCACTAAGCTCCACCACCACAACCTGAGCCTCAGTGCGCGCGCCACGAGAGATGACAAATGCAGTACGTAGAGGCCAGCGCTCATCAAAACAGCGAGCCCTCATTGGCAGAGCCTCCAGGCAATAAAAGGAACTCTCAGTTTAGGTCAGGGAGACGAGGGCTAGCTGGCGAAGGCGGAGGCGACGGACTATTTCATTTGGGAGGGCTCAATCTGCAGAAGTACAGGGGTGTAGGTGGGGTTTTGCGACTGGGACCTACTGTACCAGCGAACTCCCAAAGCACCTAAGACCAGACCGATCAAGGCCCCGATTACAGCGCCGGGTTCAGCGAAGAGCGAATCCCCAATCAGTGCAACTAGCACCAGGGACATCAAGGGGACGAGGTAAACCAGCAAGGCACTACTGGTCAGGGCATTCTCGGTAATACCAATTACCGCCACATCATCGAGGTGGATTTTATCTACGGAAAAACCGTTGAGAGCTACTTTAACGCGGGTCGAAGAAGAAAACAGATCGCCCAGCAATCCGGTCCCACAGCTGGACTTGGTAGAACAGCCATTACAGGCGCTACTCTGGGTGGTCTCCACCCAGATAGCATCGGCCTCTATGGCCACCACCCGGCCACGCTCTTGAAGCACCTATATACTCACTTAGCTCTTTGCGGTAATTGAGCTGGCGACACGGCGCGCTGTAGTTTCGGGGATTTCACCCACCACTGTTACAGTGTAAGCAACGCCTTCAATTTCCAGACGGTCCATATAGGCTGTTGTGGCTCCGCGAATTGCGCGACCTTTAAAGCCCTCAAGTTCTGGACCGAGGCGCTGGACAAATACAGAAAACACTCCCAGCCCGTCGCTAAACACCATCATATCGCCATCAGATAAGGGCTTGACGGACACTACCCGGAAACCGTCGGGCAACCAGCCCACCTGCCAGCGGCTCTGTGAAGCCGTACACTCATTCCGATTATCGATGCGCCGGGCATTATTGGAGACCGCCTGTAGTGCGGCATCCTCTACAGGGGAGAGATCCAGTTGTACAAACTGGTAACGCTCCAGTACGCGGCCCTGAGTGCTAACCAGCATGGTCTTCAACGGCAGCCCAGTCTGTTTATCGAGACTCACTACCAAGCCCAGGCGATAGCGATCCCTCGGTCGCGCCTCAATCACAACAGCATCGCGATCCGCGATTCGCTCCTCACCCCGCAAGATAAATTGGTAGGCGCGCTGAGCCTGTTGTTGGCCCGCCGAGCTCCATGCTGTAGCACGATTTCTTGGCGAAGCACTGACATCGCAATTTCCGGCACTGCCGTGGCTGATCAACTCTCTAGGCTCACCACTGAGGTAGCGCACGCGCTCTACCTGCTCACCTTCTCGAACCGCGTGAACAACCTGCAAAGTCTCCAGGAGGCCCGCATGCTCAAAGGTCACCAGACCACTGTATTCAAGTTCAGTTACTGCCTTTGCCAACTTGGCTAGCCAATGCTCAACCTCGTTATTACTCACCACACCCGGGCTTACCATGCCGCTCTGCGCTGCAGGGTTGAGGTTAACTACGCCAGATGTCACCGTCTCTTGCGCCGGCACGCCGCCAACAGCACTTTCTGGAGTTGCAGTTGCTGGAACGGCCGGTACCGCAGCGGGACTTTCCACCTCTCCCGAGCCCCCGTCCGTCATAGCAACTTCCACAACAGCCGGGGCTGCTGCGGGAGCAGTACTCATATCGAGATTGATAGTGGTGGGGGCACTGGGCTCTACGCCAGCGTCAACCTGGGCAAATGACATGGGTGCCAATAACGAGGAGGCCAACAGTAGACCGTTGGCCTTGAGAATCCCACTGAGGATTCGGCGCCCCCTGGTTTCGACTTTCGTCACACTACATTCCAACTTGTTCGCCGTAAGTGGCGCGAGCAAAAGGCACCATGCCCTGACTGCCCACATGAGCGGCTTGTTCTGAGTGCTGAATCATTACGCGATTCAGGTGGCGCATCAACTCGGGGGTTGGTGCCTGCTGTATTACAGCCTGCCCCACAACACCTGTGCGCTGCTCGGGTACAAAGCGGGGAGCCGCAGTGCTCACAGAGCGCGTAGAGGGAGCGGGCACATAAAAACCGGAAGGCTGCGGAGCAGACTGAACCACTGGTTGGGCTTCACGCTCAACCGATGCTACTGGCTGGCTCCCCCTGGATGGTGTTCTGCGGAGAATCTGTCATTTGCTGCACACCCAAAATGGCAGCAAAAGCCACCGTCGCAGCAACAGCACCACGGGACAGCGGACGCCACCAGCGATTGTTGACCAAATTGCCAGCAACCGCAGATCCCCCATTGCCGTTTTGCGACAGAGGCTCTTCCTCATCGATGGCGGCAGAAATACTCGCTGCAAGGCCGATGTCGACCGGCGCGACCTGTTCGCGGCGCATAACACTCGCCGCAAGTTGGTAACGCGACCAGCGCTCACCGAACTCTTCAGAGGCCGCGCTGGCCTTCAGAAGCCGTTGCAGCTCCAGTTCGCTGACTTCGCCATCCATGAGCGCCGAGAGCGACTCGTTAAGACGTTCCTGATGATTCCCGTGGGACATAGGGGTTAACCCTCTTGTGCAATCATTTATTCGGTGCCCACAAGCACCATATTTGGTTACATGTTATGACCGGAGTCTGAGCGGTTGGTTTCCCCGACTGGGAAAATTTTCCGCAATTTTAACCCCTGTCACCCAGTGTTTCCGGCTCGCCGGCCATCACGGCCTGGACTGTCCGGTCTATCGCCTCCCGTGCGCGAAATATTCTAGAGCGCACAGTTCCCACCGGGCATCCCATAACCTCGGCGATTTCCTCGTAGCTCAGTCCCTCAAGCTCTCTCAGCGTTACCGCTGAGCGCAGATCCTCTGGCAGTGCGCGAATAGCGCGATGCACCGCCGCTTCCAGCTGGTCGCGAAACATCTGACTTTCAGGTGTCTCGTTGTCACGCAGCAGGTCAGCACCCGAGTAAAACTCAGCATCTTCCAGTTCAACATCGGAAGATGGCGGCCGACGACTGCGGGAAACCAGGTGATTCTTGGCGGTATTAATCGCAATCCGATACATCCAGGTGTAAAAAGCACTCTCGCCGCGAAAATTGGCAAGAGCACGATAAGCCTTAATAAAAGCTTCTTGGGTTACATCCTGTACTTCACTGTGGTCCTTAATGAACCGACTCACTACAGCAACAATTTTGTGCTGGTACTTGAGTACAAGAAGGTCAAAAGCGCGTTTGTCCCCTTTTTGTACCCGTTCTACCAGCTCACGGTCACTCGTTGACGCCTGATGCGCTGTCATCCCCAACTCCCATATCCAGCCACACTGCGGGCGCCACAAAATTTGACTGCGGGGCCACCGGCGCAGGCGTTTCTTTTACTGTGTTGATGACAATGACAATAGGACATAAGTTCCACGTCAAATCGACGAATAATCAGGAGGCGCTATACTACGCGACCCTTAAACATAATTGAAATCTATGAATGCCCAGGCAAACTACGACGTTCTCGTAATTGGAAGCGGTGCAGCAGGCCTTACACTGGCCCTGCATCTCGCCTCCCAGTATCGCGTGGCCCTGCTCTCCAAACAGAGATTGCAAGATGGCTCCACCTGGTTCGCCCAGGGAGGCATCGCTGCAGTGCTGGATGAGATGGATTCGGTTGAGTCGCATATTGCAGACACATTAGACGCGGGTGCAGGACTCTGCCACCCCGCTTCAGTGCGCTTTACCGTAGAGGAGAGCACTGCCGCGATCAGCTGGTTAATCGATCAGGGTGTGGACTTCACCCGCGAGGAACAGGGTTACCACCTCACCAAAGAGGGGGGCACAGTCACAGGCGCATTATTCATAGCGCCGATGCCACCGGCCAAGCGGTACACAGCACCCTGATCACCAAGGTGCTAAACAGCCCCAATATCGACTGTTTCGAACACCACGTTGCCATCGATCTAATCCGCCAGCCGGATCCAGATAAAGGCCGATTTCGCTGTGCCGGCGCCTATGTACTCAACAAGAGCAACGATGAGGTCGAGCTGATCCAGGCTAAAGCCGTCGTCCTGGCCACCGGGGGGGCCAGCAAGGCCTACCTTTATACCAGTAACCCGGACGGTGCCAGCGGCGATGGAATCGCAATGGCTTGGCGCGCCGGGTGCCGCGTGGCCAATATGGAGTTCAATCAATTTCACCCCACTTGCCTTTACCATCCCAAGGCCAAAGCCCTGCTGGTGACAGAGGCTTTGCGCGGTGAAGGCGCTGTACTCAAGCTTCCCGACGGCAGCCGGTTTATGGACCGCTTCGACAAGCGAGGAGAGTTGGCGCCACGGGATATCGTCGCCCGCGCTATCGACCACGAGATGAAACGGCTGGGGGCAGATTGCCTCTATCTGGACATTTCCCACAAAGATCCACAGTTTGTCCGCGATCACTTCCCAACGGTTTATAACAATTGCCTTCGATATGGCATTGATATCACCCGAGAGCCTATTCCAGTGGTGCCTGCAGCTCACTATACCTGTGGAGGCATTATGGTCGATCGCCATGGGCGCACAGATCTGGACCAGCTCTACGCCATTGGCGAAACGACATTTACCGGCTTACACGGCGCCAACCGCCTTGCCAGCAACTCGCTGTTAGAGTGTCTGGTTTACGCTCGCTCAGCAGCCCTGCATATCGATGAGCACCTGGGTATGGTACAGGCGCCCCGCCCATCTCCAGACTGGGATGCATCGCGAGTCACCGATTCCGATGAAGATGTAGTGATTTCCCATAACTGGGATGAGCTGCGCCGGTTTATGTGGGACTACGTAGGCATTGTGCGCACCCGCAAGCGACTCTTGCGCGCACAACACCGAGTAACGTTGCTGCAGAAAGAAATTCGCGAGTTCTACGCCAATTACCGCATCAGCAGCGACCTGGTTGAACTGCGCAATCTCTCCCTGGTATCGGAATTGATTATTCGTTCGGCCCTGGATCGCCGCGAGAGCCGGGGGCTGCACTACTCCCTCGACTACCCCCAACTACGTGAACTTGCTATGGACACGATTTTGGTGCCAGAGAACTTTGCCGGCCAACGCCAATTTATTTAACCGACCAATTTTTAGCCAACTGGGCCCGCCACGGCAACCCAGCTAACTAGCGGGAATAGCGCAGTGCCACTTGTAGCCTGCGCCAATCCTGCGGCGCCAGCATATCCTTGGCCAACACCAAACGGAGCCGGCGCCCAGCCCTGTCCCGACCATTTATCACCACCAACCAAGACCACAACACCAGCTCATTTACAAACTGGAATTCGCGACGATCTGCGCCATCAGGGTGCCAAAACCACCTTCGCTCACGGGTCGATAAATGGCCGCTCACAGTTTTCACCCGGCGCCACTCTATCCCGGCGTAAACCATAACAAAAAGGCTCGCCAGCCCTGATAACACTAAAGGCAGGTTACACAACCAGACCAGTAAGATCGCCAGGAAGGTGATCAGCAAAAGGAGCAAATGCAAAAGAAAGGAAGGCGCAACGACGCAACTTAAGCGGGCGCTGCGCTCATAAAGCGGGGGTGTCGAGCTATTCCTGGAGTCCGGTGTTGTCACGGATGATTTGCACTATACGCTTCAAGTCCGGGTCAGCCGGGTCTTCTCGACGCAAGAACCAGGCGAACAGATCCTGATCCTGCTCATCAAGCAGGCGGATATAGCGCTGCTGATCCTCTGGCTCCAGGGTCTCGTAAACATTATCCAGAAACGGCAGCAAAACCAGATCCAATTCCAACATGCCACGGCGACTGGCCCAAAACAGGCGGTTGCGATCCATACTTCTTTCCAACCAGATAAAAAGCGCAGTATACCCCCTGCCCCACCAAACTTGAAAAGGGCGCGAAGGACCCCCAAATTATGCCCCGAATACAAATGCAGGTGGCAGGATTATGGATCAGCAACAGTGGCAGGATTTTCTCAGCAACGAGGGCGCCATTTGGGAGGGCAGCAAAGCTCACTTCCCTCTCACTAGTCGCGAAGACCCTCAGAGTTTGCACCTGCTGGACCTGGGCCCAATCGGAGCTATTTCCATTACCGGACCCGACAGCCAGAAGTTCTTACAGGGGCAGCTCACCTGTGACTTGATCAACCTTCCCGATGAACACAGCACCCTGGGAGCTCACTGCAATCCTAAGGGGCGTATGATCAGTGCTTTTAGTGCACTGAAACTTTCGCAAAGTGAGTTCATCTTCCGGTTGCCAAAGGATTTGGCCCCCATCGCCCAGCAAGCGCTGGCCAAGTACGCCGTCTTTTTCAAAACAGAGCTGCACGACATCAGTGATGAAACCCACTGGTTAGGCCTGCAGGGGCGCGATGTGGCAGAGCGCACCTCCAAACTGCTGGGCTTCGAGCAACCCTCTGTCGGCGAGGTGAAGCTATTTGACTTGGAAGGAGAGCGCTGCATTGCCCAATGTATTACCGACCTGCAACTAGCCATCCTGGTACCCACCAGCAAGGTCCAGCAACTGTGGCAAAAGCTATCACCAGAGTGTGAAGCTACCGGCTATGACTGTTGGCAAATGCGCCAAATTGAAGCCGGCATCCCCCAGCTGGACGTCGCCACTACAGAGATGTTTATCCCGCAGATGACCAACCTGCACCTGCTCGGTGGCGTGAGCTTTAAAAAAGGCTGCTATACCGGCCAGGAAGTAATTGCCCGTATGCAATTCCGCGGCGCCGCCAAGCGTCGCCTTTACCGGGCAAGCTGCGCTTCGGGGGATCTCCCTGAATCGGGCATGGAGATATTTGGAGATGGAAAGCAAAGCATTGGCAATCTGGTGGAAGCCTGCCATAGCAAAGAAGGCGTTCAGCTACTCGCCGTACTCACCATCGCCAAAGTGGCCGCAGGTGAAACCTTACACCTGAAAGATGGCCGCACTTTGGATATCGGAGAACTTCCCTACGATGCAGACGCCGATCCGCTAGCCTAAACCGGAAAAGTACTTTTAATCAAAAAGGCGGCTTTTTAGTCGCCTTTTTTGTTTATGATTTAACAACCAGAAAAAACCTCTGGAAAGTAAAAAGGTTTGCACCAATCAAAACGCAGCTTACTACCGCTACTATATTTATGGATATTTCCCTGGGCTTCAAAATTTCAGCTAAATAAAGCAGTAGAGGGAGGCAATATTGAAAGAGTTAGACCAACTAATTGTCGTTCTTGAATGCTGCATTATTCTGGCAGGCTTTGCTGCAATAGTTGGCACACTCCAACCCAGAAAAGGCAGAAATCTTGGCAAAGGAAGAATTGTATCCCTCGCAATGATTATTTATATCAGTTTGATCAACGCATTACTGGCAGCCTTCACCCTGACTCTATCCAATTTTGATCTCGCTGATCGCACCCTGTGGTCAGTAAGCAGTTTTGCCATGAGTGTGGCTACGTCGTTTTCTATCGGCTACCTATGGATAAAGAAGCGACTCAAATCTGTTTCAATTGTTGCCAAGGTTACCTATTTCCTTCTTTTTGGAATTGCCGGCTCAGTCGTTATTATCAATATCATGAATGCGCTAGGGGTCATTTTCAACAGGGAGTATGGGCCGTATTTTTTATCCTTTGTTTGCAACCTATTTGTCGTCGGTTATGCATTTTCAAGACTGCTTATGCGCCCATTATGGGTAGCTGTTAGAGAAAATGAACTAGGCCGAACCGGCAAAGAGAAAACGGTGGCGTCCGGCTGATTTTCAGCTAAAAATGTGGCGCCAACCATTGGACACCTACACCTAACAACAATTATTAACCATATAGCAAGCGGGCTAAAATAAAGCTAATTGTGAGACGGGAAACAACTTACCAGCTCTCCATTTCACTCATATACTGTTATCAACTTTCCTATTTAACCTTTCTGCTTGGGACAATAGCGGAAGATGGAAAAACTGTCGGTACAAATCGATCAATTGCTTGTCATTATTGAAATATCCATAGTGCTGGCAGGATTTGCGGCAATGGTTGCCACATTTCAATCAAGGAGAATAGAGAGTATCTCTAGGGGCCATGTGGTGTCTCTGGCCATGATTGTCTATATCAGCCTATTCAGCGCACTGCTCGCCGCCTTTTCTTTGGCGCTTTTGAACTTCCGTATTGATGCTGGCTATGTTTGGTCTACAAGCAGCTCCTTGATGGGAATAGCCACCACAGGCTTTATTGTCTATCTGTGGAAAAAAAGACACTTCAAATTTGTGTCTATTGTAATGAAAGTTACCTACTATGGGCTTTTCAGTATCGCTTCATCGGTAGTTATCGTCAGCACCCTCAACGCTACTGGCATATTTTTCGAAAGAGAGTTTGGCCCTTATTTTTTAGCCTATATCTGTAACTTGTTTTTTGTCGGCTTTGCGTTTGCCCGGTTGTTAATGCGACCTCTTTGGAAGGCCGTTGAAACCAAAAATAAACACCCTGTGAAGGGCCGCTAATCCAAAACAGAGAAGATTATTGAGCAATTAATATATCACCACTCAACTGGAAATACTTTCTGATTTACTCAAGCTTTATATCTACAGTCAATTCCAACACGATTTTAGCGCCATTTTTTACGCTCAAATGATTTTTACCTATAAATACTAATCTTCTCTATTTACAATCCGGGAGAGCTGAAAACTCTTCTTTTTTTGACTCGTACCACTTCTTCATCGATTCAGGATCTTTCATCAGTTCCTGCATTTTCTTCATAGCCAGTAAGTGCTGGGCATCATTTTTACGATACATCTCGATTCCATGCATCTTACTGAGTTCCGCCACCTCTTCAAAACTATCCCCGTGAAACTCCACATCGCAGGCACCTCCCAACTCCTTACAAGTCATCATTTTCATAGCAATATCACCTTAGATTTCATAAGTTATATTTTATCTGACAGATAAATAACTTCAAAAGAGCCAAAAATAGATAATAGCTCTGATTGGCTTTCAAGTCTCTAAAGACCCCCATCACAAAACACTGCCGAAGCAGAGAGTTGACACATATAACCACTAAAAAAAATAGAAGGATTTTTTATCTGGAAGCCAAGAGAAGGATAACAGGAATAGAATTTTTGGCGCTCTGGATAAATACAAACCCGGATAGATAATACCTATCCGGGTCAAGCCACTAAATCTCCACAGCAATCCGCTTCAATTGACCCGCCTCTGGCAAAGCCCATTCAATAGGCTTTTCTCCACGCTGTTGCAACCAGTGATTTGCCTGGGAAAAAGGACGGGTACCAAAGAACCCCCGGTGCGCAGATAGAGGGGAAGGATGTGGAGCACGCAACACTAAATGCTTATTGCGGTCGATAAAGCCTCCCTTCTTTTGGGCATAGCTCCCCCAAAGAACAAAGACTAACCCTTCGCGCTGTTCCGCTAGCTTGTGAATCGCCGCATCCGTAAATTGCTCCCAACCCTGCCCTTGGTGGGCGCCGGCCTTGCTGTCCTCAACAGTAAGGGTGGCATTTAGCAAAAGCACGCCCTGCTCTGCCCAAGGTTGCAGGCAACCGTGGTGTGCAGGGGGAATACCCATATCGGAGTGCAACTCTTTATAAATATTTTGCAGCGATGGAGGAATGCGTACTCCGGGCATCACAGAAAAGCACAGGCCATGGGCTTGGCCAACGCCATGGTATGGGTCCTGACCCAGGATAACGACTTTTACCTGATCAAAAGGTGTGGAGTTAAAGGCATTAAAGATCTGGCCACCGGCTGGGTAGATCTTCTTACCGGCAGCCTTCTCCCCCTTTAAAAACTGACGCAATTGGGCCATGTAGGGTTGGTCAAACTCCCCGCCCAAAACATCGTACCAAGAGGGGTGGATCTTTATTTTGTCCGGAACCGGCATTCTTAAACCTTCAATATCTTTTTAACATAGTGTTGTAACTCGGGCACAACTTCCTCCTCAAACCAGGGCCTGCGACGCAACCACAGGGTGTTGCGCGGGCTTGGATGCGGCAAGGGAAAGTATCCCGCTGGCAGTGCATCGCGGTAATGTCGAACATTCTCGGTAATACTGCCATACCAGTGCGGGAGGTAATGGCGCTGGGCGTATTGTCCCACCAACAGCGACAGTTGCAAGTTGGGTAATTGTGCCATTAGGCGCTGATGCCAGGTGGCGGCACACTCGGGTCGCGGCGGCAGGTCACCGCCCTTGCCGCGCCCAGGGTAACAGAAGCCCATGGGAATAATGGCAATCTGGGACTCGTCGTAAAAGGTGTTCCTATCAATCGCCAACCAATCTCGCAGGCGATCTCCTGAGGGGTCATTCCAGGGGATACTGGTCGAGTGGACCTTGGTGCCCGGGGCTTGGCCGACGATCAGTAAGCCTGCAGATACTGCGGCCCTCAAGACTGGGTTCGGCCCCAGAGGAAGCTGTTCTTCACAGAGGCGACAAGCCCGTATTTCCTCTAGCAGTGCCGGTAACTTCTCAACTACCACCTATTTTACGCCCCTATTGTTTACCGTCGGGGAAAGCCAAATGTAACAACCGCGCGCGGCGATCCTGGGGATCACGGGCACGACTGATATTATTGTTATTGAAAACCACAAATACCCCCTGGTTATTTACAGCAACTCCAGACCCCATTCCCCCCAACCGCGACACTTCATAGGCGTACTCTGGAGACTCCTCAATCTCACGGTAAACCAAGCACCATTCAGCTTGCAAGCTCGGCAGAGTTCTTCTGCATACCGCATATGCGTTGCTTTCAAGAGTAAAAAGAGCGCCGTCATGATAATCAAGTCCTCTCAGATTCTCCGGGTGGTCTCCAAAATCCAACCCCACTACAGAAGGCAAAGAGAAAACTTGAAACTCTCCTTTATTTCCCACCTTTAACAATCCCCTGGGGTCCCGCTCTAAAGCTACCCACAAGTCATCGCCAACCTCAACTATTCCCTCCCCGCCATTGTTGAATCCCAGCGAATAACCCAGGTGTTCTATTGCTGATGACCACTTGTTATTAATCCAGCGTGAACTCCCATCTGTGTCCACTTCTGCTATTCGATTGTGACGTTCACTCAATAAAAATGTACCGTCGTCTCTACAACATATTCCACCAAAACGCATTGCGGATTTAGGCTGCAATAAATCCATAACAAAGTGAGAAATATTATCAGCTACTCCCCTTTTGGGCGAAGGCAGGCCGCTAACTTTCAGGTATTTTTCTAATATCGCACTCTGACCGTGCAAATTGATTCTATATATTTTTTCCGATTCTTTAGGAGATATCGTTATTAATTGGCCACAAAAACTCAAACCAGATAGACCTACACCAGAGCTATTATCTATCCAGTAATCAGCAATATCTTTAGCCAAAAAAATCTCAGCAGCCATTCCCACAGAAGCTAAAAATATGAAATTAATTGCGAGGAAAACTGTCTTGACCATTACATTCCCCATTAAACACAACCCAACTATTCGAACCCCAATAATAGAAAGCCTCTATTGGTATTTAGTCAGATTGATCTGGTAGAGCCAGATGTAATAAGAGTGCTCTGCGATCCTGAGGGTCGTGAATACGGCTGATATTATCATTGTCAAACACAATAAAAACGCCCCGCTCTCCAATAGCCAAACCATCTCCCTTGCCACCGGTCCGCGATACCTCGTAGCCGAGTTCAGAGGAGTTTTCATGTTCCCAGTAATCCAGGCACCACTCAGCTTTCAAGCCGGGTAATTCCCTGCGGCAAACTGCATAGGCATTAGGTTCCAGGGTCCACAAAGCCCCATCATAGTAATAGAGGCCTGCCATATTTTCCGACTCATCACGAAAATCCAGCCCTTTTACTGGCGGCGGTGTAAAAATCTGTACACTTCCCTTGGGGCCGAGTTTTACCAGGGCACGGGGATCCCGCTCTATAGCCATCCAAAAGTCATCGCCCACCTTCTGTAGCCCTACACCGGAGAGATTATACCCGTGCATATAGCCTTGGGCTTTAGCCGTGGCCGACCACATATTTTCTAACCAATGCCCCTTTCCCTCCATATTTATTTCGGCTATGCGGTTGTAACGTTCACTCAACAAATAGAATTTATCATCGGCACAGGTGATGGCTTCAAAATCCATCGCTGCGGCTGGGCGAGTAAGATCCAGTAGGAAATGCCATAAATTGGTCGGCCTATCTTTTTTCGGAACCCGGAGCCCAGCCAGCTTGATATAGGGCTCCAGGGTTGCACTCCTGTCTCCTAACACTATCTGGTAGATCTCCCTGGATTGCTTATCCGACACCGTAACCATTTTTCCATCGCAAAAACTCAATCCAGATATACTTAACCCGGCACTATCATCCACCCAGTAATGAGCTATTTTTTTTGCGGGAATAATTTCAGCTGCCAGCCCCATAGATGATAAGAGCGCACATACGATAGTTAAAAAAATACGCTTAATCACGATCCTTCCAATTTATCGCCAAAGTGATTTAAGAACCGGGAGATTCCCTGCGGCCAACGGACACTACCAAGCTGTAAGGTCCCAATAGCTATTGGTACACAGCATAGTTACCCCAATTGCTCTAAACAATTTTAGCGCTAGTGACTAGAAGATATTTTAAAAATGGAGGGAATTGTTGAACGGGAGAGAACTAAAGGGATGGGATTAGCGCCGACTCTCGGAAAGTACGGCGCCAGACAGAGTCAATTATTGCTGCCTACTGGCCTCATCTGGCATTGCCAGATGCAACAACAGCGCGCGCTTGTCGTCAGCCGCCAGGGCACGGCCGACATTATTGTTGTCGAGGATAACGAAAATACCCTGCTCTCCGACTGCCAGCCCCTCGCCCTTTCCATAGCGGGTTTCTTCATAAACCCGCTCGGGAGATTCTTCAAGGGCGCGATAATCCAGGCACCACTCGGCTTCCAGGCTAGGAAGTGCCCTGCGGCACACGGCGTGGGCGTTGCGCTCCAAGGTAAAGAGTGCGCCGTCGTGGTAATTCAATCCCGCCAAGTCCTCTGAACGGCCAGCAAAGTCCAGGCCATCTACTTGAGGCAGGGTCAGTGTGCTGGCCTCGCCATCTGCATTAAGCCTCAACAAACCACGGGGTTCGCGCTCCATGGCCACCCAGAAAGTATCGTCGGCTTTCACCAACCCCTCGCTGGAAGCATTGGTCTTCTTTAGAAACCCCTGGGACCTGGCTAATGCCGACCAGCTATGCTCCTGCCAGCGTGCATTTCCCTCGATATCTACGATGGCAATTCGGTTGTAATGCTCACTGACCAGATAGACCTGGCCATCGCTACAGGTAACACCTTCAAAGTCCAGATCTCCTGCCGGGCGGAACAACTCCTTGAAGCCTTCCCAAGCGCTGACAGGCTCATCCTGCTCCGGTATCCCAAGGCCGCTTAAGCGAAGATGTGATACCAGGTCGGCACTGCCATCGCTAAATTCAAGCGTGTAGATCTCTTCAGAATTCTTATCGGAGACTGCCAGCAGACTTCCAGAACAGAAACTTAAGCCGGAAATATCCAGGCCTGCACTACTATCAACCCAATAGCTGGCCAGCAACCTAGCCGGGGTAATTTCTGCGGCTATCGCCAATGGCGACAACAGCACGGATAGAACACTGAAGAGAGTACGCTTGATCACTGCAAAACCAATTAATCGCGGAAGTTATTAAACTGCAATGGCTGTTCCAGCTCTTTACCGCGTAACAAGGCGATCACCTGCTGCAAGTCATCGCGCTTCTTGCCAGTAACACGCACCTGCTCACCCTGAATGGCAGCCTGCACCTTGAGCTTTTCATCTTTGATCAGCTTAACAATCTTTTTTGACAGTTCTTTGTCAAGGCCATTTTTCAGGGTCACGTCCAATTTGACCTGCTTGCCGGATTGCTCTTTATCACCTACATCCATCGCCAGTGGATCGATATCGCATTTGATCAGTGCGCCGCGCAGCATATCCACCATCTGGTCTACCTGCATGTCCACTTCAGCGCGAACTACCAGGGAGAACTCACTCATCTCCACTTCCGCATCCACACCTTTAAAGTCAAAGCGGTTGGTAATAGTACGATTCACCTGATCCACAGCGTTGGTGAGTTGATGCTTATCCACTTCAGATACAATGTCAAAAGAAGGCATTAAGTTGTCTGCTCCTATTTCCAGGTTTCCGGAGTAATCTCCGCGTTGTTGTCACTATCAGCCAGCCAGATATGGCCATCCTGAATGGTTGCACTCAGGTCCATATTGCGCTCAGCCATAGCCGCCAATTGCTCAGTGGCATCAGCGGCTAAATGGTAGACGGTAAGGTTATCAAAGCGCTCCAATTGGCTGGCCTGTTTCTGCCACCAGATTGGTGCTGCACGGCGCCCGTAACTGTATACGATAACGCGCTTCGAGCGGTTGCAGGCTTTGCGAATTCGTTCCTCAGTGGGAAGCCCCACTTCAATCCAGAGATCGATTTCCCCGCTCAAGTTCTTTTGCCACAGATCCGCTTCCTCATCGGAGGACAATCCCCGGGTAAACTCGAGCGTTTCCGCCGCATTGTGTGCAAAAGCCAGTAGGCGCACCATCATACGCTCATCTGTTTCCGAGGGATGTCGCGCCAAAGTGAGCGGATGTTCGGCGTAATAATCCCTGTCCATATCGGATATCTGGACTTTGGCCTTAAATATTGTTGCTTTTAACGCCATTTTGGCTCCATGGTGATGCCTTCTCCAGCGCCGGGAGTCAGGCGGACTATTCTTGATGGGTTCACGTGAGAATAAGGATATTCCGCATGACCTCTGCGCTCCCCAGCGGCTGGCCCTTTTGGCAGAGCTCACTGCTACTGCTGCTGGCAACCACCCTCAGCGGCTGTGGTGTCAACAATATCCCAACCTACGACGAGCAGGTTAAAGCCACCTGGGCCCAGGTTCAAAACCAATACCAGCGCCGTGCCGATCTGATTCCCAATCTGGTGCAAACCGTAAAAGCTTACGCATCCCACGAACGGGAAACCCTACAAGCCGTCACTGAGGCTAGGGCCAAAGTCAGCTCTCTCCAGGTTGACGGCAACCTTCTCAATGACCCAGCCAAGCTGCAACAGTTCGAAGCAGCACAAGGCCAGTTAACCAGCGCGCTATCCCGCCTTATGTTGGTGGTAGAGCGATACCCCGACCTCAAAGCCAACCAGAACTTCCTCACACTGCAATCTCAGTTAGAGGGCACCGAAAACCGCATCAGTGTCGCGCGCCGGGATTATATCCAGGCTGTAGAGCGCTACAACCGCGAGATTCGCACTTTTCCAGGAAGAATCTGGCATGCCGTGCTCTACAGGGATATGCCGCTTCGAGAAACTTTCGAAGCCACCAATGAAGATGCCGATAAGGCACCTGAGGTTAAGGAGTCTCTGAATAACTCCATGATACCTCTGGCATGCAGAGCGGTTCACAATCAAGGCGCGGCTTCGCAGGAATGTCTAGACCTTTCAAGAAGTCGTAACGCGGAGTGTGAATCGCTCTGCAAGCCCCGAAGGGCGGGCCTTGAAGGCCACAGCTGCTGTGTTGCAGCTCTTGCAAAGGGCTACGGCCATTCGCGGCGAGCTGCGCCTAACATCTGCAGCCTTCAAGACCCGCAGAGGTATTACGGAGTTATTTAGAGGCTCCTCAACTTCCAATAGACAGGCGCCATCGACCCCAAAATGAACCGCCCCAGTCTTGCCATAACCACCCTGATCGCTCTGGTCTGTGCCTTAGCAGCCTGGGCCGATGTACAGTTTCCAGCGCTTTCCGGCCGGGTAGTAGATCAGGGAGAGTTGTTAAAGGCCGATGAGAGATACCAACTTACTGAGTTGATACAGCAGTATGAGCGCGACAGCGACAATCAGCTGGTTGTCGCCACCATCCCCGAGCTTCAGGGCATCACTATAGAGGAGTATGCCAACCAACTGGCACGCAAGTGGAAGCTAGGAAAAAAAGATAAGGACAATGGAGTGCTTTTCCTGATTGCGCCCAATGATAGAAAGGTCCGTATCGAAGTAGGTTACGGCCTGGAAGGAGCCCTAACCGATGCACTGGCGGCAAATATTATCCAAACCAAAGTACTGCCAGAGTTTCGCAATGGCGATTTTAGCGGCGGAATCAATGCAGGAGTTCGATCAATTATCGCCGCGACAAAAAATGAATATGTCGCTGAACCCGTAGAAACCAAAGAGGGACGCCGAATTGCTGTACTGGTCGGCGTATTCCTTCTGCTGGTCATGCTACACCTCTTCGGCAGTGCCGCACTGGGTTCACCTGTACAGAGCCGCATTTTTAAGCGGGGGCGCTACGGCGGCTACTATGGTGGAGGTGGATTTGGCGGAGGTCTATCCGGCGGCAGCTCTGGGGGCGGGTTTAGCGGGGGCGGCGGAGGTTTTGGCGGAGGGGGCGCATCGGGAGGATGGTAATGCTCACCAATACTTATCAACGCCAGGTAGCAGAGGCAATCAAGGAAGTAGAGTCCCGCACCGACGCTGAAGTCATGGCTGTGGTCGCCAAGGAAGCCGACAACTACCTTTATATCTCTACTCTATGGGCCGCATTCCTAACACTGTTAGTCTCCCCTCTGATCGAATTCCTGCCGTTCTGGATCAACCTCCAACAGGCGGTGATGCTTCAGTGGATTTTATTTATTGTCCTGGCAGTAATATTCCGCTGGCGCCCCATCACCATGCGCCTGGTACCAAAGAAAATAAAATTCTGGCGAGCTTCAAATTTAGCCCGCAGGCAATTTCTGGAGCAGGATTTACACGCAACCAAGGACCGACTCGGGCTACTGATATTTGTTTCAGAAGCCGAACACTATGTAGAAATACTGGCCGACAGAGGCATTGCCCAACACATCACCAATGACAACTGGCAGAGAGTAGTTGAAAATTTTGTGCAACAAATCAAGCGGGGAAAAGCTGGAGAGGCATTACTGGCATGTATTGAGCAATGCGGAGATCTACTTCACGAAGCGATACCCACCAGCACCATTAAAGATGAACTGCCGAATCATCTAGTCGTCATCAATTAAATCCCCGTATCCCCCAAAACTGGCAACACCAACTTATTCAAGTTTCAAAACGAAACTCCACGCCATACCAACCTACCCTCATATTGTGACTTGAATCATCAACTAAGCTGCCTAAAGGCATAAAACCCATAAGTAAACTCTGTACAAGAAGATGATTCCGACTAAAACCCTATTGCAGCTTTTCAGTATTACTCTTCTGTTACTGGCATCTGGATTCAGTGCCGCTCTCTGGTCTCAAGAACTACAAAAGAAAAATACGACTTCGACAATCGGGGACGGTAACTTCCCGGGCACTCGTATAGCCTCCCCTCGCCCAAAGCAAGCCACGACCCGCTTCCTGCCAGCATTGGGTAACAGTGATAAATTAACATTTCATGTCGAGCATCAGTGCAGCAACCACATTGGCGATCTCGACGCCCTCAGAATGGAATGGGCCATCAGTAACCGGCAAGTGAATTTTCCGACTTGGGACCCCAGCAGTACCAAGCCGGAGTCCGAAAAGTTACCAGCTGCCCCCACTGAGGTTGTATTCGTACCTACTATTTATGGCGGAAAAGTAATTTATACAAAGCTGACTGGGAAAATCTATATGGAAGTCAATATAGCCTTCGGTACTGATCTTGAAGTACCAGACTAAATTAACCCCCTTCAAAAACGAATAATGCGCAACTGATCAACTCTGCTCAAGCAACACATGACTCCCAAAGCGAAATTTTATTTATCATTCAACAAAATACTTATCAGCCTGGCCCTGATATTATTCAACAGTACATTATCAACAACCAGCAAGGCTGATTTCATCAGTTTAAGTGGCGCTGAGACCGCCAACAATATTGCGGAGATCGATATACAAAAAAATATCCTAAACATTAGATTCGAGATATCAGCAAGCGATGCCAAACTATTTTGGCCAGGAATTGATGATACACCAGACATTTATCGACTGGCACAATCGGCAAAAACCCAACAATCTTTCGACTTTCAAGTACTCTCTGGAAATAAGAGCATTAAGCCCAAACTCATCTCAATTCGAGTAGCCCAGAGAAAACCTAGAATTTCCCCTTTTGCTGGGCAAACCGATCCCCGCACCGGCATAAAAATGCCGGATTTCCCGACAGATAAAAAGATTCTTTTAACTCAGCTGAAATATCCAATCGGTGGACTTTCAGTCCTGCAACTAACCCCCCATCGGTAGTGATAAGCTGGCATCCGTGACAATTGGCTTTACCAGTCGCCACGGGCAAACACCTATCAGCGGCTTTCACTACCTATCCCAAGCTGAACCACTCATTATCGACTGGAAAGACCCATGGAATACACATTTTAAGAACACCAATATTAGTCGGCATAATCGCTACCCTCTAATGTCTTTCCTCTACGTAGAGCCCCGCCAGATACGTCATGAGATACTCGTTCGCACCAAGGACTTACTGGAGTGGACTAATCACCCTTTCGATGCCTGGCAACCATTAACACCAGAAAGTAAGGCCTTCCTGCACCACACGGTACGCAGCTATCTAAATAATAAAAATCCAACTTCTATTGATCAGTCGCCCTCACAGCCGAATAGCATTGAGACTGTTTTTCTCCGCGCAAATAACAGCGGGTACTCACAGATTTCAGAGAATGACACTATTGAAATGGGCTCAGTGATGATTGGCTACCGGGAAAAATTTTCCATCGATGCACTGCCTCAGAGTGTTACCGTAGACTGGAATCTATTTACCGATACGATCAACTCCGTTCCCACCCTAATTCAGGACCCCACAGGCCCATTCCCCACCCATGTAATTCCCTCATTTCCTGATATTCAGTGGCACAACTACCTATACGATTACCGACCTCCAAATAGCGATCCACTTGTAATAGAAACCCCCAGCCTGGCGGTCCCTATGGCAATCCTATTTTCATTTCTTATTATTACGATAATTGTATTGACGCTATCCACAAAACACTCACTTATAGGCCGCCAGGGTTCAACTATTCTCTATACCGCCATAATAATCTCAGCTGGCGCTTTGTACCTCAATCTTCCAGAAGAATACCTAGTAAACCTCCCGGGAACCGCTAAAAAACGGGACTTGGGCCAAGTAACAGAACAGCTACTGTTAAAAGTTGCAGCCGCATTTAAAGAGCCTCTACCGATCAATCTGGAATTAAAGCTAAAAAACCTGATTACCAAGGAAGGATTCGAAAGTACCTATTCAAATCTGGCACAAATTTATCGCCCCCAAACAACAAGTGGTGGCTTGGGATCAATCAGTACTATTACAAACCTTAAAGTCGAGTACTCCAGCCAAATTAACCTGAATGGCAACAAAGGATTCCGGTTGATTACAAGTTGGCAGGCGGTAGTAGAGGACCGAAGCTGGGGACACTTTGAACAAAGACCGCAAGAGACCCGGGCCAATATCGCAATTATCCAGTCTGATAACCACTGGAAAATCGCTGGATTTACTCCCCTATCCGTACGGTAAGAATAAAATAGAGAAATAGCTAGAGCCATGAAAAACAGCACACTCAAGTTGCCCGCGATGATTGTTCTATATCTCCTCATATCCAGCATCAGCGGGCAAGCACAAGCGCATTTCCTTCTCAACCTCAATGTACGGATTTTCCATATAGAGCACACAGCCAGTGGTGCCAACCTATATATGAGAGTGCCTATGCCCTATTTACTGGCAGATAAAACAGGACTGGGGCGCGACCCCTATACAGGCAAACTCCCACAACCCGCCCCATATACCAAAAACTCCTTGGATCAAGGTGACTTGGTCCACTATGTTGACTTTCAACAGCTGGAGCTAGCGCCTCTAGGACTCGGTAATATTGCAGAGAGCGCCACTTTTCTCCGCAATACTGACATGCAAATAAAAGGCGATGTAAAAGCCGTGCGCTTGTATCGGATAGGAAGTGAACCGGACTTTGCAACGCTGGAGGAGGCACAGCAGGCATTTTTAAAGCAATATTTACCTGAAGATACCAATCAAAGGTTGTATGTGGGTGACACCTTGGTTGATATTCAGATCTACTACCCTCTGGAAGCTCCCCTTGGGGAATATCAACTATCCAGCTCTCTTAACCCAGGCCTCCCCAACCAGGAAGACACCGCCAACATGGTACTGGATTACAATCCAGGTAGGACCCAGGTCTTTCGCTCACGCGGTCTTATGCAAGAGCCACTACTGATTACCCACTCCTCAATAGACGCTGTGAAGACTTTTCTGGCGGAGGGCATCGCCCATATCCTGAAGGGGCTGGACCACGTGTTGTTTGTACTCTGCCTAAGCCTCGGTGCACTCAGCCTACCCCTACTCTTGTGGCGCGCTACCGGCTTTACCATCGGTCACAGTATCACCCTCTCAGCCGGATTCTTTGGCTTTGTTCCCACAGTCAGCTGGTTCGTACCTATGGTAGAAACCGGTATCGCCCTATCCATAATCTATATGGCCTGGATATCACTACACAGGGAAGACACTAAGATCACAGGCAGCGAAAGTACAATTTTTATCGGCACCTGCATGCTCGGCCTACTCCACGGCCTGGGTTTTTCATTTGTATTACATGAAATACTCCAAGTTGACTCCCCGAATATCTGGCAAAGCCTCTTGGCCTTCAACCTGGGGGTAGAAGCCGGGCAAGTACTCATAATTCTTGCCATATGGCCCCTTGCCTATTTAGCCAGGCTGTGGAAAAAGGAATGGGAAATCCGGATACGTTATTCTGTTGCTGGACTCTGCAGCGCAATTGCTTTTATTTGGACATTAGATAGAGGATATGAGCTTGTTTCGGCAATTTCCTGAACAGAAGAATGAGTTTCCTCTCTGGCTATTACACCCGAGATACTAAAAAGGGAGAAGGAAATAATACACTGCTCTCGAGACCCTATGAGGCATGGATGCCGATTAGGAGCTTACAGGGATGTATTCACAGCGTGTCTCGAGTGCGGTGTATTCTTTCCTTACACCCCAGTAGTAATACACCTAAAACTGATTTGTATTCCCAAGTTCCAGAGACAAAACTCACTCCAAAATTAACCTCCCTGCCACTACACACGTAATAGTGAGTAAAAATACAAAGCACAATAAATCAGGATGTTAAATAATTTAAGATCCAAACCCCTTGGGATGCCGCTTCCCTGCGTCACCTATTACTTCCCAAGAAGCCTTTGAGTCAACCCATAAATGATGAACCACTTTTAGATTCTCGTTACCATCCACCAAGCTTCCTGCAGGAATGTAAGTATTTAAAGAATCATTCTCTCCGGGCAGAGTCGAACCGCAAGTAGCGCAAAAATTTGTATGCCAATCATGCCCGGGCTTAGACCAATACTTAAGGTTCTCCTTACCTTTAATCCAACTAAACTTCTCGGTAGGCACAATAGCTACAGTAATAGCGCCACTCCCTGTGGAGCGACGACAGATTGAACAGTGGCACATATATAAATCTGTGAGGGATTCTTGTATCTCATAAGCTATCTCTCCACAATTGCATTCACCTTTAGTCAAAAAGACACTCCTTTTTTAATAATAGAAAGATACAAAGCCCACATATCTGAGACATCTATATCACCTTGTATAGATTTTAACCGATCATGGAGCCCCAAAAGAGCATCTATTCGCACTGAACAATCCCTCCAGCTAATTTTAACTCCGGTATTAGCTATCTGTTCTACAACAAATGTCTCAGGCTGAACTTCCACTCCAAATAGATAAAAGGTTATCAGAAAGAACAGGTTTTCATGGCGCGCATATCTTTTTGCGTTTTCTATTTGCACAAACCTTTATCTAAGGACCCTCTGATCAACGAAGCATTTTTCTAGAATTAAGCTGAACTGCTTGAAAAATTCACTTTATTACGCTCAAGCGCGTAATTTTCGCGTAATAGTCCCCTAGTTTTTCATCTGAAACCCTAAATAGGCGGGTTTCAGGCGAACCACCCCTAGGTGGCCAAGTATTTTCTCCCTATTAGTAAGTTAGTAAAGCCTGCTAGCAAGCACAGCCGCTCAGTATTCTTTAACAGTCCCCGATAGCGGACCTTGTCATAACCAAATACCCGTTTAATGTAGCGAAAGGGGTGTTCAACCTTCGCTCTTATCTGTGCCTTGATCTTTTCCGCCTTACGGAGTGCATCACGCCCTGGAAGAGTTTTTAGCTTGCTCGGCTTCATTGCTATGTACCAATCCACCTCCCGCTCCTTCAACTCTTCACGCTTCTCCGCACCAATGTACCCAGAGTCACCCCAGACTCTTCCTTCCTCCCCATGGAGGACTCGCTCTGTGGTTGTGACATCATGCGAATTCGCTGCTGTTGTATCTACGCTATGTATTACTCCGAGCACATCATCAACCCCGATATGCATCTTCATTCCAAAGTGCCACTGATTGCCTTTCTTTGTTTGATGCATTTCTGGATCACGTTCTTTCTTTTTATTCTTAGTTGAAGTTGGCGCAGAGATAATAGTGGCATCTACAATCGTGCCTTCACGCAGTACCATGCCATTCTCAGCAAGATGCTTGTTGATTTCATCAAAAAGCGCTGCACCAAGCTGATTGAGCTCCAATAAGTGGCGAAAGTTAAGAATCGTTGTTTCATCGGGAATTGGGCCGCTCAAAGTCAATCCAGCAAAACTACGCATGGATTCAATTTCATACAGTGCATCCTCCATAGCGGGATCACTGAGATTGTAAAATAGCTGCATGCAATGAATACGGAGCATGACACTCAATGGATATGGCTGTCGGCCACGTTTGCCTTGTGGATAGCAAGGAGTGATCTGAGCTTCTAGTCGCTGCCATGGGATAAGGGCTTCCATTTGAGAAAGAAACTTCTCTCGGCGAGTTATACGGCGCTTTAGCTTATATTCTGCTTCGGCAAAGGTGACTTGGTGCATGATTCATCGTAGTCTTGATGGGTAGGTGAATATTACCAAATTGGCTCAGAATTATTCAGAGGTTCCCTAACCTGATTTCTCTCAACATTGATTCAAGTTTTCGGTAGCAAGTGGCTAATAGAGGCTGAGTTGAGCAATATATAAAAGTGAGCGCCAGCACACTTAGTGTGGTACTCACTTTCTTACTTGGTGAAAGGATTCTATACAACTTAACAGGTTGCTGCGGGATCAACCGGGGCTTCATGTATCGTGAAGACCGGAAATATCATTAAAGAATTTAAATTTAGCAAAATAATGATAGATACAGAGAACTAGGCGTAGCTTAGTGTAAATTTTATTTAGGTCTAAGGGCCTCAATAAACTTCGCATCTACCCACATTATTTCAAAATTCGGTGGAGTACAACGCCGACAGTAGAAAAGGTATTTTCCATCGGGCGTTACATATCCACCACCATCTTCCCCCTCTGTATTGATCTTGTCACCGAAGTTAATAGCTGCGCCCCATGAGCCATCTTGTTGACGAAAACTGATGTACATATCGCTATCACCAAATCCACCCTCTCTTTCACTATCCCAGATAATATAGGACTCATCAGGGGCAATAAACGGATGAGCAGTCCACTTGCCTGTATTTATCTGCTCTCCAAAAGGTTTTGGCGCTTCACGCTTACCATCTAACAGACGCGAATAGCGAAGAATACCATCTCCATTTGAACCTACTTCATCAAATACAAACGTTCCTTTTGCAGAAGCCGTAAGGCGCATGATACGAAAGTCTTCAAATAGTGGCCCCAGGCTTTTAGGATCTGACCAACCATTATCTGTGCGCTCTCTATATCGATTTCTAGAATACATTGTTTGACCATCAGGTGAGATAGAACCACCCCAGGCCACTTCCGATTCATACCAACGATTACCGTCAAGCTTGAATGCAACTTTCGAAGACTCGCCACTTTGGTGATATCTTCTTGTAACGTAGTACTCCTGCATATCAGGCGTGAAGTAACCACCCCAATCCCGATACTCTTTCGAGGGATTAGGAGCAAACAACTTTGGAGTTAACCCAGGAGGTTTCTGTCCAAGATAGGGTCCTTCAAGAGCTGTCGGTGTATCCTGACTATAACTGTTAACACTCAAAATTAGGAGTGAGAGTAGAGCAATTGAAATACAAAGGTGCCTCATGACATATCCTTGCTTAAACATGAAGTAATAAGCAACCAATGTATCTATTCAGGCTTTATAACACCTGACGTCCATATGAATTTTGTCTGATTCTTGTGAGAAGAGGTGTGATCTGCCGACTATTTGTATGAAATATACACAAAAGCGACTTTATAGCGAAGGTTCAGACCTCCCTTTTGCCCTCCATATATACTGACCTTGCGGCTCATTTAGTATTGCCAATCCACACTGAGCACTCAGTTACAGAGAGAGTTATCGGGACACGACGATCTTAAATTTATAGATACACCCTCAGATATCCACCTATTCGCTGTAAGTAAATCCACAAGTCTGTCCAAAAGAATAGATGATGATGGAAACTATGGAGTAACGAGCACTATTTTCTAATATCAATCGAATGATCAATTTTTATTCTGCGGGATTAAGAATGAGCGATACTTTAGTCCCAATGGCTGCTGCATTTTCTACCAGATAGACATCAATCTGGTAGAAAGTGCAGCTCAATTAGATACATTGCCTGAAATACACTTACTTAGATCTCTACCGATTGAAGTTAAAGTATCGTCAAGTGTATTGGTTGTCGTTAGGAAGTCATAACTAACATAGATTGATATGTTCTAGGCTAAATACATCTAGCACCAAGTCCCTTAACAGCTTTCAACCAGGAACCCTGTTGATTCTTATCAGACATAATCATTGAACCAAATAAATTAACCTCTGCTTTCGAGAA
Organism: Microbulbifer sp. MKSA007; assembly: GCA_032615215.1. NCBI lineage: Bacteria > Pseudomonadati > Pseudomonadota > Gammaproteobacteria > Cellvibrionales > Microbulbiferaceae > Microbulbifer > Microbulbifer sp. MKSA007. The sequence goes on from CP128433.1 coordinate 3,811,427, forward strand.
GCCGCAGTATTGAAGAGTAAATCGATCAAGCTGCTCTAATACTGGCTTTGCTTGTTCTTCTAAATATTCTGTAGGGGCATCCATTGTCAAAATTATTCTTGATGTTTTGCCTTTAAGAAGCTGTATCGGTTCTGCACTACCACTCTCAAATTTAAAGGTAGTTCCGGGAAGAAAAGATCGATCAATCAAGCCTTTTAGCTTTCCTGGCAATCCGCCCCACCAAATAGGCGACACCACAACAATATGCTGTGCCCATTTAAGAGCCTCTTGAAATTCAGATAGACAATCCTCCAATACTTGATAATCATCGTACCCAAACTCTAAATTCGAATTGAAGTCCATTTCCGACAGGTTATATCGCCGAACATTAGCCTGTCTCTTTGCTTCAGACTCATAGACATCGCTCAACTGCTTAACAAAACTGTTCTTCTTTGGATTGCCATTTAAAAGTAGGATATTTTTCATCTCGTCATACTATTGCTTAAAGACATGATGAAAAGTCTACCGTCTCCCCTTAAGGGGAGGGTCAAGGCTTTTATGACAGGAATCTATAGACGCAATACATTGATCAACCTTCTCAGCTTTATTAGAAAGTGATTCCAATTCAGCCTCAATTTTTCTTTTTACTTTCTTCAGAAAAACGCTGATTCGAGCCCAATCAACCTCTCCATTATGGTACCGAATAACATCCTTCAACTCAGCCAAAGTCACCCCAAGTACTTTGGCTTCTGAGATCAAAGTAAGAATTTCAACATCTTCTGCCGTATAGACTCTATATCTGCCCTGCCTTTTAGGAACGGCAATAAGGCCTTTTTCCTCATAAAATCTTATCGCTTTTACAGTGAGATTCGTTCTTCTTGACACCTCTCCTATAAACATACAGACCTCCTACCTATGCTCAATTTCCCGTTGAGATTACAGCCTATGAAAAATATTCATCACATGAAAGGAGCCTTCCATGAGTTTGGGACCTTCGCAGCTCTTACGGGTACCTAGTAGAAACCCATAAGAGCCGGGACTCACTTCTTACATTCTCATGCTTTCGGCACAAACATTACGTTGGAGAACGTAAATACGCAATACCGCAAATTAAGAAGAAAAGGTCCTCTAATTTCCTGTAATAAATTCAGACGGGGAACCTAACTACGTAAATAAACTACTACTAATGGCAGTAACACCTCTATGCCGCCTCATACGCATCTGGCAAGTATGGCTAGTATCTGGACTACCTCTTACTTGATTTTCAATGGTCAGTGAGAATGTCTATTCAGAGAAACCTTAGAGACTGGTTGATTTTAATTAGAGGTACTCTACTGTATACCAAAAAGCTCTAGCTAAGTAAGTCTGGAGTTGTACCGCTCGCTTTAAGCATGTGGCCTATCCCCATGTCTTTTTGTTTCAGGTTAACAAATAGCTTTGAAGTAAAAACACCAAAGGGCATTTGAGCTACACCTGTCTCTGTACCGGTCGGCGTAACAATGGCATAACTAGGTGTTTTATAAGGCTTAGCCTTTTTACCTTTGGCTTGATTAATGATAACGCTCGCTAAGATGCCTCCTTGAACATTTGCTATATAGCCGTGCTTATTTTCATCCAGAGTAGAGCAATCACCTATCGCATAAAGGTTAGAATAACCCCTAACCCGCATATATTCGTCCACTTTAATTAATCTCATCTTATCTAACACACCGGGTAATTCTGTTTTTAGAAACTCGGTATTTGGCGACATACCTACACATTCATAAATCAAGTCTGCCTTGAAAGTTTCTTGAGTATTCATAGAACGGTAAATTGCACCTTCTTTAACTAACCGGGTATTGAGATGTACGCTAACCCCCTTAGCCGTAAGCTGTTCTAGCGCCTTGTTCTGAGCTTTAGGCTTAAGATGGCCAAGTAGTACATCTTTAGAATGGACTAACGTCACGGTTTTATGGGGATAAGCGCTGCTAATTTCCCCGGCCAGCTCCACACCCACGGTACTGCCTCCTACAATCAAAACTGACTGAGATTTCGCCAGTATTTTTTGCTCATTCCGCATTTCTTGCTCACGCTCGGAAATCGTATAAGCTGATGTGGATTTAGCTATCGGCAAGGTTGGGTAACGACTGCCTGTCGCGATAACTGCCTGCTTAAAGTGGATCTCTAATCCATTTGATGACCTTGCTATCCGGTCATCCATGGAAACCACATCTGCTTGAACAAAATCGCTCTGAATAAAGTCACGATAATATTTACGTGGATTAGCAGTCAGTAAGTTAGGCGCTATCGCATTACGTAATGTGGCAAAGGTCACTTCAAAATGGTCCTTTCGGTCAACCAATACCACCTGCATACCCTGCTTAGCTAACTTTTGGGCCACAGAAACACCAGCAAAGCCTCCACCAACGATTAACACGTCTGTCCGTTTGATCATAACTCGCCTCAATATCGTTCAACTGTTCGGATAAAGCGCGACCGCTCGCAATGCCTCACGAACAGGTCACTTCTTGATAGGGAGATAAGGATAAAGTTAGACTTAAGCTAATGATATTAACTATAATCTAACCTCTTGTTAGCTTTTGACTAACGAGGCTGTAGAAAAACAGTTTTAGAAAAAGCTGTCATTCCTCAGGTTCCTCCAAACAAAAATTTCGGTCTAAATTTAGCGATACCACTAAATTTCTTTCATTGTATTAAATTTAGGCGCCTTGATGCCCCTAATTTATACTCAATCAATGGATACTGCCATATCTCATCAACTTTTCTATATTATGTACCAAGCAGAACATCTGCCATTGTCCCTGAACCTTACTTTTTCCTCGTAGCGAGAAGCGATTCAATCGCTTGTTGGTACCAATGTTCCCGAACACTGGCTCGACAACAGACATTCGATGTCCATAAATGGTCTTGCCTTCGATACTATCAACCCGCTTTTTCATCCAGTCAGTGGCTGTCCGTCCGTTTGTCCAAGTTAGGGATACTTGCCTTCCATGTCCTTTTCGAGAGCTGGCAGATTCCGGGTTTCGCATACACTGATTTTTAAGGCTGCATTCCCTGCAGTCAGTGAGGCGCCCTTCGAACAGTAGTTTTTTCTTACCTTCACTGACATGCTCTTCTTTTAACAAGAGCATCGCTTTTCCTGCAGGACAGATACAGGTTTTCTTTTTCTTGTTGAATGTAAATTCACTAGCTGGGATAGTCTTCTGGACATTAGCCCTACCTTTTTGATTGCGCTTGCCATACTTGGTTTTTTGCTTTGTAAAAGCTTTATCACGTGAACGGAATTTATTGTCAGGTATATAGGCATTGATGCCGCTCTCTCGCAGGTAGCTGTAGTTAGCGTCGTTGGAGAACCCAGTATCAGCAGTAATGATGACCTGTTTGGCCAAGATGTCTTCATCTATTCCTATATGCTGATAATGGCAACTGATGCCATCGAGAATAGGCTTCAATGTATGATGTTCTTGCCCCTCACCAAAGGCCTGTGCTTCAACAACTATCTGATGCTTCCTATCAACTGCGGCAACGCCGTTATAGCCCTGGATGGTTCCCTTGCTGGTAGTCATCTTGGCTGACTCATTGTCTGTGATATTACTTTTTACTTCTTTAGGGTTTTTACCTTGTCCCATCCTGGGGGAGTGATTCTTTAAGAACTGATCAATTTTATCAAAGTGTTTCTGAAGAGTATCCGCCGCTTTAGCTACCGCTTGTTTTCGCTCTTTTTCATTAGGCTTCCTGCCATCAAGCCTCTTGTGCTCTTTGAGACAATATTTGATCTTCTTGAGAATTTTTTCCTGCTTCTGTTCTAGTTCTTTAAAAGTTCCCGAATGTTCTTTGCTGGCATTGGATGGCATCTTGCATCCATCTATTGCGAAAAGTTCGTTGCCAAGCAGCCCCTGCTGATCGCAGACCAGTAACACTTGCTCAAACACCGACTCAATCGCATCAGGATAACTGCTTACGAAACTCGCAATACTAGTAAAATGTGGAACGGTATCGCATGACAGTGCTTTGAAGAGGATATTGTTCTCACATTGCCATTGAATTTCACGGCTTGAGGTAATGCCTTTTGAGTAAGCAAACAATATGATTTTCAGGAGGATAGCTGGATCATAAGCGGTTCGCCCGCCGCTATCATTTTGATATTTTTTATGGAAGACAGAGAGGTCGATATGGTCATCAATCAGATGATGAAGTGTAAACTCAAAGGTTTCAGGTTGTAGTTGCTCTTCGAAATTGATGATTACCATTGCATCTTGGTTGTAATCGTAACGTTTGAAATTGGGCATATGGATAATCTCGACATCAAGACCTCCATTTTAACAAAAAAGCTACCTTTTAAGAGTTTTTCTACAGCCTGAACAGGTTGATTCAGCTGATATCGGGTGATGATACCGCGCAGGTATGAAGTAAAAAGGTGTATGCAGACTCCCAGCTTCTGCAGGCAGAAGAAAAACAAGTAGCTGGTTTACGTTACTCATTCAAAATGATCAGCGGTGTTGATGCTGTCCAGTTTGCAAGCACTGGCAAATGGTATCAAGTGCAGATTACTCATGTTGTCAGCACAACAGAAAAGATGCTTCACAAAAGAAAGCCAGTTAATGGCTATTTTCAGTTTAAGATCCTCAAATATGCTGCATCAGAAACTTACCTATATTTTCTCTAAGCTCACGCCACTATGACTTTGGAACAATTACGATATTTTAAGGCGATAGTTGAAGGTGGCTCGCTAAAAGCTGCTGCCCAAACACTTCACCGAACACAGCCCACTATAAGCGCCGCCATCAAGAAATTAGAGGCGGACCTCAATCTACAACTATTTGATCGGGACCAATACAGGAGCACACTCACAGCTGACGGCAAAGCCCTGTATGAACAATCCAAATATGTACTAGCTGAAGCCCACTCGTTTGAGAGCTTAGCTAAACAGCTAGTCGCAGGAGAAGAACTGGAAGTAGGTATTGCGTTTACTTCCGCCATACCAGTCGGCCCAATACTCAGCGCAATCCGTCAGTGCAAAATTGAGTACCCAAAAACACGCTTGGAGGTCTATTCCGAAAATGGCCTCGGGCCACTGGACTTATTGAAGGGAGGCCAGGTTTCCATAGCTATTATTCCGTGGACTGAAACTTACGACCAGCTTGAATCCATTCATCTAATGAATATGAAATTCATTTCTGTGATCGCTGGCGACTCTCCCCTACTTACCCAATACGATGAAGTCCCAAGGCAGATTATGCTACGCCATCCCCAGGTGATCATCAGTGGTAGGAAGTCATCCACTAAAACCTACGGGGTGCTTGAAGGGGGCGATCAATGGAAAGTCAACGATTTTCCGACTAAAAAAGAAATTATTCTTCAAGGTACGGGTTGGGGTACGCTACCAGAACATATGATAGAAGCGGAGCTTGAACAGGGCTTATTATCGCCCATAGCAGTGGAAGGGATACCAAAACCGCAAGAACTGGAAGTGCGGGTGGCTAGACAAGTATCTGATCCGATGGGTCCCGTAGCAAGTTACCTTTGGCAATTATTCCTAAACCTTCAGGGTTTTCATTAGAAAACACTTACGATATTTCTACCAAAATTTTTCAGATTCTTTATGTTTAATACATAGATTCTAAGAATTTGAAGCTGACCTATTAGGTGTTTGTATTTTACGAGAGAAACTCTTTGGTTGAGCTTCATCACACTAGCGCATAGGTAAATAAAAGGCGCTTAAATTATCCTGTTAGAAACAATTAAGTTTGTTTCCATATCAAAGATGCGTAAAATCGATAGATCTCTATTAGTATTTTGTTATTTTTGGTTGGGCTTGATTCGGCTCTCACCTAAATAGAAGTACCAGAATTTCCTAAACGATCTATTTCTTCAAGAGGAGAACGGTAGCGAGATATAAGAATAAGTAAAAGGCGCTGACCCAAGGTGCTACCAACACCCGGGGCCAGCTAACCAAATTGATACAGACACTATCAAAAGTCGAGTAGACCAAAGGAACTTCCCCTTCGACCTCTCACAGAACCGTACGTGAACCTCTCAATTCATACGGCTCTTCGTATTCAGCACATTTGCAATCTTCCCATTCTCCAGTGTGCAAACAAGCCGCGCATTTGTTGACGAACCTTTCCAATAAAGACCCAGCTCTTGAAACAGCTTCGCTTTAGATGCTTAAACTTCTTCCTGGCCCAACGCATCAGCGTTTGGTCAAGATACTTCTGAAGTCGATAAACACCATATCTCCGCCCAAAGTGACCATAGTAGTTCAGCCAACCCTGTATTGCGGGATTAAGTACTTTTGCCATTTCAGATAGTGATCGATCCACCCAGTTTATTACTCGCCATTGCCTGACCTTATCCTTAATCCTCTTGAAGGCCTTAGGGCTCATTGAAGGACTAAATGCGGTGAAGATCTGCCCTTGGCGATTCCTTGCTTTTCTGGGACCAAATCGAAACCCCAGAAAGTCAAAGTGGGTCACTGGGTGGGAGTCTTTACGATTACTGTTCTTGCAGTAAACCTTGCGCGTTTTCTCTGGATGAGCCTCAAGCCCGCAGGTAGTCAGGCGTGCTTTTAGAGCCGCCAGTAAGCGATCCGCCTCTCGAGGATTACGACAATGGTAAACAGCATCATCCGCGTAACGCTCAAAAGGAATATCTCTGTGCGTTCTCACCATCCAGGCGTCCAGCGCGTAGTGCAAAAACAAGTTTGCTAGTAGCGGGCTAATTACGCCCCCTTGTGGAGTACCTTGTGTTCGCTCTTCAAGCTGTCCGTCCCGATGTTGTACTGGAGCCGTTAACCAGCGCTGTACATAGAGTCTGACCCACCGATGATTATTATGTTTATCTAATGCCTTCAGCAGGAGTTCGTGATTAATATTGTCAAAGAAACCTTTGATATCTAAATCAACTACCCAGATTCTATCCCAGCATCGTTGTCGAGCTCGACGCACTGCGTCTATAGCAGATTTGCCTGGCCGATAACCGTAGGAGTCAGGGTGAAATACCTTCTCCAATTCTGGCTCCAGCAGTTGCTTAGCCACCATTTGTGCAATGCGATCTTCGATTGTGGGGATACCCAGTGGTCGCAGGCTGCCATCGAGTTTCGGAATATCCACTCGTTTGACGGCTGATGGAAAATAGCTGCCAGATGACATCCGATTCCATAGCTTGTACAGGTTTTTGACAAGACTCGATTCGTATTGCTCTATCGTTATCTCATCAATCCCCGCTCCGCCGCCATTAGCCTTAATCTGCTTCCACGCTTCCCAAACCGCTCGCTTGGGAATATTGAATGGCTTTGCGCTAATCGTTAATTCCTCCCCATCTGGGTTGATTACACGGTTAGTCGCCGAATACGACAACCCCTTCGCTCCACGTCCATTACAGCCGCTTCTCCACTACTACGGGTTGTTCCGCCCCTGTGACCAGTCTTGGTACTCAACGTCTTGTAGGGCCTCTACTTGACGCTCTTCCTTAACACCTGGACGACAGGTTCTCCTGTTCCACCCAAAAGCCTGTTGTGTGTTCACGCCACCTCTATGCCGGATGCCACTCGGTCGGTAAACAGGTAACCTCCAAGCTTATCCCCGCACTTAGCCAGTGCACGGGTTTTGACATCATCTTGGTAATACGCTTTCGACACCTCATCAGTGGTTCATTTGCATTCGTCTCTACACAACATACCTGACGTATCTCTTACGCCTTTTCCTCAAGCGCTTCTAACCAAAGCTCTTTACTCCGATCACCTTGAGGCGGTTTGTTATCACTTCCTGCAAAGCGATAACGGAGGGCCGACCTCCATCTCCTGGATAGCACGTATTTATTTTTTATTTATAAAAAATAAAAAAAAAAAATACTCAGGACGCACTGGCTATATGCATCATACGCTAGATACCCGCTCGTCTTCAATAAAGTGGAGTACATTCAGTAGCTTGGGGTGTGTCTCCAAGCTCTGGGAGCGTTGCGCTCGCCTTTCCTTCTTCTATGCTTATCGTTCTCGTGCGCCCCCTCTTCTAGCCGCTTCTTTCAATACTCACCCAAGAGAACGCTCTTTCTTGTAGCCTATATCAGTAGGAAATGAATATGTTGATATTGAAACGTCGAATAGGTGAAAACCTACGAATCGGCACCAAAGTTTCGGTTAAGGTATTAGAGGTTAAAGGCAATCAAGTGAAGATGGGGATACATGCCCCCAAGTCCGTACCCGTTCATCGAGAAGAAATATATAGGCGCATCCAAAAGGAATAGATGGTGAATTATCGAAGCCGTTGAGAAGCAAGTGTTCGGTCTTCCCAGCGGCTTTCCAATTAGTTTATGACCTTTGGAAAGGCCTCGGTTAGCTAAATACTTGCACAAACTAACCAACAACAACTGTCTCTATGTGATATTTGTCAAACTCCAATACGAACTGCATTCAACTGAAACCTTTACAGATGGGGTCGTTGAAGGGCGTATTACATACTATCTGCTTGTATTTAGCATAAGCTTCTGCATTATAATTTCTGGATTGGGGATTCATAAAGCCATGAAGGTAAGTGGAATGATGAACCTCCACTTGCTCTTTCTGCTTCAACGTCTGCATGACCTCTGATACAGAAAAGTGAGGCTCCATCACCGGGAATATCAAGCGCGTAGGAAATATAGGATCAATTTTGACGTAATGGCGAACTTGTGAACTATAAAATAAAATTGCCCCTGAAACATTACTCAAAGCTTGATGATCAGATAATCTCCATATGGCCGATGCACCAATACTAAAACCTACTAAACTCACATGACCAAATGATGCGCTGATTCGCTCTGATAATTTTTCAATGTATTTATCGAGCCCAACCTTTGATGTAAAGTGTGAATACGCCTCAACTTCACAATCGAAATTCATCAATTCTGAATTATACGGATCAACTATCTCTACACTACCAGGAAGATCCGCTGCAAATCGCTCTAACGCTTTTGTACGACCAAAAATATCTGAAACCAAAATCCAAGCCATAGTTTATTTTTTTCATGTAACAAGAAAGAAACGATACACCAACCATTTATAGTTTAATCTGTGAATATTTATCGAGTTCGATACAGTATGTCGTAAAATATCGACCCAACAGCTCAGTTTTATGTACTGTTTTGGATATTCTTTTCAAAGCTCTGTATTCTGGCCTACTGTCAAGCAAATGACACACTATTTCCTTATGCCCTAACTCCTTAGCCCAACCGATCATTGTTTTGAATACCGAGAGACCAAAACCCCAAAACTGTTGAGATATGACAACAGCTATCTCAAAGCCGCTATCATCAGGTTGAATACCACACCACCCAGCTAAAACTCCGCCTATATAAATTAGTCGAACGCGGCACCCTGGCAGGGTGTCTACTTCTAATTTAAACTTGCCCCACTCATTAATACTTTGGATATCAAAGTATTCATGTTTAATTAAGTGCTCCCTAAGTGAATCCTCATTGAGTACAGCTAACAGCTTATCTCGATTCACTTGGGTTAGCTCCTTAAACTCTATCCTGCTCATATTAAAGTAACTTTGACCTTCTCGTTTTGGGGTGATTTTAAGGACGAAATAATTTTTGCTTGCTTTATAAGTTACCCAAGATTAATTGCGACCGAAAGGTAGATGCCTATTCAATAAGGAAAGTTTCTTTATCCATTTGAGGAAAAGAATGCAGCCACCGTGTAAAAAACACACAAATAGGACATCAACTTCATCGTTCTATTAGTCGCTACGGTTTGCTCTCTTGTACTTTTCCTGGTACTCGCGGCGCTGCTTAGTAACTTCATATAATACAATTCCAGAAGTTGTTCCGAGATTCAGGCTTTCAATCATTCCAAACATTGGAATGGATACGCAGAAAGCGCTATTTTCTACTGCAAGATCACTTATACCTCTAGATTCGTTACCAAACCAAACAGCCAGCTTTGGCTGAGTATAATCAGCCTCATGTAATATAAAGTTGTCTTTTCCTTTTACATGGGGAGAGGTGACAAGCGAGATAAACCTATTTTTCGCCAAATGAGCCAGACATTCCTCGGTACTATCAAAACGCTTTACGAAGCTCCATTTGATCGCAGAGACAGACGGCTTCGAGAGTGATTTCCTTTCTCTCATTTCCTGCCAGTCATCGGGTATTAGATTGCGAGGATCAACAATATACGTCTTTTCAACGCCTAATGCATTGACGTTTCTAATGACCGCTCCAATGTTCTTCATATCCATCGGGCACTCGAGAACAGCTATCAGATTTTTACAGCGATAAGGCTTAATTTCATCAGCTCTTTTTCGGGCACCATTTTTATCATTTTCCATATTCTAGAAGACCTTAGATAATTTGTTCATTCATAGCCCTACACTCAAATGCATATTCACGCACCGCTCGTAGTGTATCCTAATATTTTCATCTGGCGTTATTTCCAGCTTGAATCAAGGTATAAACGAGCAATAACCAACCCCTTTTCGTACGGACTTAGATTAGCAATCTTGATTCGGTATTTATCGCACCCAAGAGCATGCTTATAGTACGAGCCCAATAAAATGTCATTTGTTTTGTTGCCTGCTCTTGCTTCATTGTAGGATTTCAAGCTATCTCCGATACCACTATCTCCTATATATTTCCCCTTATTCGCGAAAAAAACTGTTTGGTAAACAACGTCTCCAGCCATATTCATTAACGAAACTTCCAACCCTGCTTTTTCATTAGCCCAATACCTTGGCTCCTCTGAATACCAATAAACCTTAAATTGAAACCCTACGTTCTCTGAGCACATATTCATAAATTCATATTCTTGCCCCTCTTCGCTCATATCAAAACTATCAAATCTGACATTATGGTATGTGGCAGGCATGAACATTAGCCAGCTTGTATCCTTCGTATAGATTCCATCTCCTTTAAACGTACAAGACGCTACAATGAATGACACAAATATAACTTGAAACCAAGAGATTCTAAATATACTCAACTTTACTCCCTTAAACATAACACCTTAACAAACGGAAACTAGATCGCAACAAACGTAATATAAGCCATCCTGCACCAAAGACGTATAAATCATTGTTTTATTAAAATAGCACACCGACATGGCCACTATAAAGAAAAGCAACAACGGGCAGCTTGGTTTAACTTGGAAAAAATCGGCACTCTCTATCTCAGCCTCTAATTTCAATAGTTTTTCTGTATGCCAATATCTTTTAGGAGCATTTCATTTGCGAATATCACAACCCTGTTACTCCACTCATTAGGACCAAGCTCTTCTACTGAATCATAAAGATCAATCAGCTCTCTAGATTCTTGTTCGAGGAGGTTTTTAGCAACCCCTGAGATAAAATCATATAAATCGATAATACCCATAAGATGCTTAGCAACCTAAAACGTTTGACCGAAGGCGTTTTCTGCTGGAGGTGCCGACCCATCTATTTTGAGGGCGACATAACTTCAATGTTATGATCCACTATTTGAAATACTCGCTATTTGGATATAAATTGCCTTAGGTTTGCTCTTAAATACCTCGGAAACGACTTCTTTTGTTATAACTTCAAGGTTCTTCACAGTTTCTCCGCGCACGTCATTAACATCTAAAACAACAGTAACTTGAGTTAATACTCCATTGTCAATACTAAATCCGAGCTGTGAGTCCCAGCCGTATTTTTCTTTAATGGCAGCTTGGGCAAGCTCCTGTTTTTCAAACATGCCTTTCATATCATCGACAGCATCGCAGGCAACTAACAGAATTGTAGCCAGAGCCAAAAACAGCATTCTAATCATTAAATTCTCCACTCGCTTCAAACTTACAACCCCAATAACAGGCCATGAATCTTTTATTATGTACTATCGCAGCTATCAGAAATTTTCTCCATTTTTCCGTAACCGACTTCACCAAAACTTCTTAAAGAAGCTGTTGATTCTTTTTTAATGTTACTAACCATCCTGCTCCATTGGATATCAGCCTTCTTTGAACTTATAAAAACAATACCCCACGTCTGACTTTCAACCCAAGCTCCGCCATCATGAATTATATTCATTAGCAAATTTCCAGATTTTTCCAGCACTTCATATTCCTGATAAAACTTCTGGAACGGCCCACCTTCTTTCAGCTTAATGTATAATTCGGGAATCTCTCCACAGTTTAATACTACCACCTGATAAATGGGTTCACCCGTATCATTTGGAAGAACTTTAGTAGAAAATCTTTCAATGTAACCTGACCATGTGCCGGACGCCCTTCCTGTCTCAGATAACTTATCTGGCTTTGCGACAAAAGTTGTACATGAAATCAATATTAAAGGAATAAATACTAAAAAATACTTCATAACCACCTTAAAACTTTAACGCTTGCATTTGCAGCGGCTGCTATAAAGCATAAGGTGCCGCCGCTTTTTTGTTATGACTAGACTTACTCTGGCCATTTATCACCCTCCGAACGGGCAATAAAATCGTAGTTTAACTCAGTACCAAAGGGCTCAGATGGTAATTCCGAGCCTTGGTAAGTAACTGAGCACTCCTGGTTTAAAAATGCCAAAAGATCATGTATCCCAGCCTCTTTAGCTTCTTGTACGATTTTAGCAATTTCATTTCGCTGGACTTCAGATAACGATGAAAGCACCTCGTTGCGGTACTCGTTTTCTTTAGTATCCGGGTAGATACCCAGCGCCACCCACTTAGAAGTGGCTGATTCTTTTATAGAAACCACTTTCTCAATAAATTCTTTGTATTTTCCTAACCCTTTATTCATGAATTAACTAGCCATTACGTCCGCAGCACATGCGAGTTTATAGTAAAGGAAAAGTCGAAGCGGAAAAGCCGTCGCTGTACCTACGTTTGTTATACACTATTGCCTTGTCGCTCAAAGTCATATTTTAGCCCCGGCGGCAAGGTGTAGTACCCGCTCTCATTAATTGAAACATACATTGTTTTGCCTGCAATTTTTGGCTCCCAACCTGAACTCAATGCAAATCCTACAGCCTCTCTTACAGACTTTGGTGACAGAGTAAAGTACCAACTACTAGCATCTATATACAATAGAGATTTGGTGTTTCTAGCGAGATGTACTCGAATATGGAATTCCTTGCATGGATACAAAAAAAAGATTCTCTTGATTAGCCACCCAGAAATAAATGCTATTTCCAATATGTAATTTTCGTTTGATTTTATTTGTCATGATTGTACATTTTATTTATATGTTAGCTCCCTAACCACTATTATCTTGACTACTATTTCAAATGTAAATCAACTGCTCACATTTACCTTTCACTATCATTTCAATTAGATGTACATAAACGAGACCATCGAACCAAATAAAAAAGTATGATCAATATAACCACTATCAAATGTTGCAGATAGATAACCAACTCTTTAATTTTAAGATTATTACTCTAAAAATCTTAGCCTCTTCATAAATAACGGTCACTAAGAAGATCATTGAGCGACCCCACACGCTTTAATCAAAAATAGAACTCGCTCAACTACCACCGCCAAGTCGCCGCAATATAAGGCCCATGTTGAGTAATATCATAAGCAAAACGCCCATCAGAGAGTCGATCGGAATAATCAATACTGTAATACTGATACCCAAAACGCAGTGAGGTTGTCTTCCAGGCGCGCCAGTCGAATCCGGCTAGTAGGTTCCACTGTAAGTCATCACCCCCAGCGCCAAAGCCTCCCAGTTCCGTGCGTACAGCAACGGTTAGGCATTCAGTAATTCCGATTGCACCTCGCGCAGATAGTGTAGGTTCCCACCAACTCTGTTTGCCTCCAAGGCGATTCCTAAATTCGGGCCTGGGGCCTATGTTAATTCCCGCTCGTGCTTTCACTTCCTGCTTTAATCGGTTCCAGCGCAAACCCGCTCCCACATCTACAAAGTACTTTCGCCCACTATTAGCCAGATTCCCTTCTAAAATCCGGTAACCGGCTAGGGCATTTATCCAGCCCTGGCGAGCATCCACCTCAACATCAATATCTACATCGATATCCAGCTGTGGGTTTCGCGGCGGGGTTATGGTTGCTCCCTTGTCCAATCTGAGGTGCACATAGTAGAGATCCGCCACTACCCCAAAGCGCCCTTTCCAGGCTTCCAGGCGCACAGAAAATGCAGCGTTGAGGAGCTCCAGGGTTTTACTTAAATCCAGATCAATATCGACACTGGTGTCAGCGACAGTAGAAGTCCCTTTAGTGCGAAGCGGGAGGAAAAGATAAGGAGTGGCAAGGAAGCGCCAGTCATCGGGCTCTTTGGAAGTTAGGCTGGCAGCTGTTGCAGGCTCCGAACTTTGCGCGGCGGTACAGGAGATAAAGCTACAGAGCGTTAGCGCCAATATTTGCCTTGCGCTTTTCTCTTTCGCCTGTCCCTGTTTCATAGCAGCAACCGCTCCAAATCATTCGAGGCTCCATAGAGCACCAATGAATAAGGATAGATAGAGCTGAGGGAAGTTTCAGAGTGAGGAAATCTGCGGCATAGGGGGAGGAAATACTGCCGGGCAGGTAAAACTACCCGGCAGTGAGAAGCGATTAGTCGTTCGCTTCAGGGCGCATATGTGGGAACAGCAGTACGTCGCGAATCGACGGAGAGTTGGTAAACAGCATTACCAGACGGTCGATACCGATGCCCTCACCAGCGGTGGGCGGCAGGCCGTATTCCAGCGCGCGGATATAGTCGGCGTCGTAGTGCATGGCTTCGTCGTCACCGGCATCTTTCTCCGCAACCTGGGCTTTGAAGCGTTCAGCCTGATCTTCTGCGTCGTTCAACTCGGAGAAACCATTGGCTATCTCGCGGCCGCCTACGAAGAATTCAAAGCGGTCGGTGACAAACGGATTGTCATCGTTACGGCGAGCCAACGGAGACACTTCGGTTGGGTACTCAGTGATAAAGGTCGGCTGGTCGAGACGATGCTCTACAGTCTTCTCGAAAATCTCGATCTGTACCTTACCCAGGCCCCAGCTGTCTTTCAGCGGGATTTCCAGCTTCTCAGCTACCGCGCGGGCGGATTCGATATTGTCGATATCGGCCGCAGTCAGTTCCGGGTTGTAGTGCAGGATGGAGTCGAACACAGACAAACGCGCGAACGGCTTGGAGAAGTCGTAGCTGCTGTCCTGGTATTCCACAGTGGTGGAGCCCAGTACATCTTCACAGATACCGCGCAGCATCTTCTCGGTGAGGTCCATCAGGTCATTGTAGTCCGCGTACGCCTGGTAGAACTCAAGCATGGTGAATTCGGGGTTGTGGCGCGTGGATAGGCCCTCGTTGCGGAAGTTGCGGTTGATCTCGTAAACCCGCTCAAAACCACCCACGACCAGACGCTTCAGGTACAGCTCCGGGGCAATACGCAGGTACATATCGATATCCAGCGCATTGTGGTGGGTAACGAACGGACGCGCGCTGGCACCGCCGGGAATAACTTGCAGCATGGGCGTTTCCACTTCCATAAACTGCTGGCCGTTGAGGAAGTCGCGGATGTACTCGATCACTTTGGAGCGCACGCGGAACACTTCACGGGCTTCCGGCGTGGCGATCAGGTCCACGTAGCGCTGGCGATAACGCATTTCCTGATCGGCGATGCCGTGGAATTTTTCCGGCAGCGGGCGCAGTGCTTTGGTTAGCAGGCTGTACTCTTCACAGTTGACGTAGAGGTCGCCCTTGCCGGATTTGTGCAGCGTGCCTTTTACGCCGACAATATCACCGATATCCCAGGCACCGAAGCGCTCTTTAATATCTTTCTGTGCCGCTTTATCGGCGTATAGCTGGATGCGGTCAGACACATCCTGGATCACCATAAAGGGTCCGCGTTTAGCCAGGATTCGCCCTGCTACGCACGCCCGTTTACCCAGTTCTTCCAGCTCCTCTTTCTGTTTATCGCCAAACTCAGCTTGCAGGTCGGCAGCGAGGTTCTCGCGGCGAAAACTGTTGGGGAAAGCATTGCCCTTCTCGCGCAGAGCGGAAAGCTTGGTGCGGCGCTCGGCGATCAGTTTGTTTTCGTCTTGCTGGATATCAGTCATGGTGATCTATCAGTTTTGTGATTGATATTGCCCCTCATCGACGAGGGGCGCGGTGAGAGTGGAGACTTTAAATCAGAGGCCGGCTTTTAGGCTGGCTTCGATAAATTGGTCCAGGTCTCCGTCCAGTACTGCCTGGCAGTTGCTGGTCTGGACATTGGTGCGCAGGTCCTTGATACGCTGGTCGTCCAACACGTAAGAGCGGATCTGGCTGCCCCAACCGATGTCGGCCTTGCTGTCTTCCATGGCCTGCTTCTCTGCGTTGCGCTTGAGCATTTCCTGCTCGTACATTTTTGCGCGCAGCATTTTCCAGGCTTTATCGCGGTTCTGGTGCTGGGAGCGCTCGCTCTGGCACTGCACGACGATACCGGATTCTGTGTGGGTCAAACGCACCGCAGAATCGGTTTTGTTCACGTGCTGACCACCGGCGCCGGACGCGCGGTAGGTGTCTTCACGCACCTGGGACTTGTCGATTTCAATCTCGATATTGTCATCGATTTCCGGTGACACAAATACCGAGCTAAAAGAAGTGTGACGGCGGTTGCCGGAATCAAACGGCGATTTGCGCACCAGGCGGTGTACACCGGTTTCTGTGCGCAGCCATCCGAACGCGTGGTCGCCGGCGAAATGCACAGTGGCACTTTTGATACCGGCCACTTCCCCCGCGGAGACCTCTTCCAGGGTGGTCTTGAAGCCGTGGGCCTCACCCCAGCGCAGGTACATACGCAGGATCATTTCCGCCCAGTCCTGGGCCTCGGTACCGCCGGAGCCGGCCTGGATATCCAGATAGGCGTTGTTCTCGTCGTTCTCGCCGGAGAACATACGGCGGAATTCCAGAATCCCCAGCTGCTGCTGGAGACCTTCGATCTCAGTGGAGACCTCCCCTACGGAGTCCTCATCATTTTCCTCGACGGCCATTTCCAACAGTTCGCGGCAATCGGCGATGCCGGAGTCGAGGTTTTCGATGGTGTTGACCACCGTTTCCAGGGAGGAGCGCTCGCGCCCCAGTTCCTGTGCGCGGCTGGGGTCGTCCCAAACACTCGGCTCAGCCAGCTCCAGCTCTACTTCGGTAAGGCGTTCTTTCTTGCTGGCGTAGTCAAAGATACCCCCTAAGAACGTCGGTGCGCTCTTCGAGGTCTTTCAATTGATTGATGATGGGATTGATTTCCATGAACTTTCGGTGTCCGGACAAAATAAAAAGCGGCGCGCATTCTACCGCAGCGCGCGGGGGTCCTTCCAGTCAGATAGGGGCTGATATGGCGGCAAATCCTCTACTAGGCGGTCTGTCCCGAGAGCTTTTCCAGAATTGCGCAGTCTGGGGACTCATTGCCGGCGCAGCTATCGGCAAAGGCCCGCAAGGTTGCGCGCATCCCCAGCAGGGTCTGCAACTGCTCTTCGAGCTGCCCGAGCTTGTGATTGACTAGGTCTTTGGTCTCACGGCTGTGGCGCTCCGGGTTATCCCGCAACCCCAGCAGCGCCCGGACCTCCTCAGTGGTAAAGCCACAGGCCCGCGCGCGGCGCACGAAGCAGAGGGTTTCAACATCGGCAGTGGAGTAATCCCGATAGCCATTAGCAGAGCGGCCGGGCACCACCAGGCCAATATTTTCGTAATGCCGCAGGGCTTTTGCACTGAGGCCCGAATTCTCTGCGGCCTGGGAAATGTTCACGATTACCCCACTTCAGGTTTCAACTCAGGCACTGTTGTCCCGACAGGCAGCAAACTGATACTGCACTTTCTCGGCGGGGCTATATCCCAGCTCAATTGAGGCATCCAGGGCATCCATACCGATCAGGTGCATCAGGATATCTCCTGTGGGTGCGCCACATACGGAGGGGAACATCCTATCGGTGCGGACTCCACAGCGGGACTCCTGCACCTTCACCCCATTGTCACTCAACTTCGCCTGACTCTGCTGAAGGGTCATACCACCCCCTTCGCACTGCTTGCTGCCACTGCCGCGGTAAATCCACACCATTTCCCCTGGCCTCATAGTCGCTGCAGGAGGCGTGGGTGCAACTTCGGGTTCCGCCGCGCCGGGTGTGTTCTCAACCTCGTTCTCCATCGCTTTCTCCTCCCTCGACTGGCCGCAAGCCGCCACCGAGATAATCAGGGCCCATACCCATAAGAATGACAACCATTTTTTCAGCACAGAACATCCTCCATAAAGCGATAAATAGCCGTGTCAGGATAACGCCAACCAGACTCCCACCGATAGCATCAAAGTACCAGAAATCCGATTAACCAAACGCACATTTTCAGACCGCTCCAGTAAACGACTCAGGGCCTGGCCGCCACTGGCATAAATCAGCAGGCACAACGCCTCCAAAAGCAGCAATATCGCCAGCAAGACTGAGAGCTGGGGTACCAGGGGTTTGGTATCGTTAATAAATGGCGGTAATAACGCAATAAAAAACGCCCAACCCTTGGGATTGGCCACAGCTGTAACAAAACCCTGTAGTGCCAGCGCTCTTCGCGATGGTCGGCTAGCATCGACCGTATCACCCTGATCCATCAGAGCCAGCTGCCCCCGGGAGCGCCACATCTGCACGCCTATCCAGGCCAAATAGGCGGCCCCGCAGTATTTAAACAGCTGAAATAAAGTCGGATACTGAACCATCAATACCGCAGCACCGAGTGCAGAGGTAATCGCCACCGACGCAACACCGATCAACTCTCCCACCATCATCCACAGAGTCTGGCGCACGCCCAGGGTAATTCCCAGGCTGAGCGATAGCATCATGCAGAGCCCCGGTGTGACCGAGGCAAAGAAGCTTGCGGGAACAAAGAGTGCCAGTGTCGATAATTCCATTGATATTCCTAGTGGTGAGTACCGCTGTGGTTGCCGTAATGACTGACCAGCATCCCCGCCAGCATCAAACCACAACCAATTAACTCCGTGGTATTGAGCATTTCATTGAGGAATAGCCAGCCCGCCGCCAGGGCAAAAACTGCCTCCAGGCTCATAATTACGGTAGCGTGAGAAGGCGCGGCGTAGCGTTGGGCCAAGAGCTGGAAAGTAAACGCCAGTGCCGTGGAGAAAATCATCATATAGGCGATAGGCCAAGCCGCATCGATCGCCGATTGCAGTGTCGCCTCTTCGGTAAATAGCGAAGCTACGGCGGACAAAAGGCCACACACCAGGAACTGGATACAGGCGAGTCGCAAAGCGTCGTAGCGTTTTACCAGTCGATCTGCCGTCAATACCTGGATGGCAAAAACAAAGGCACTGGCAAATACCATTAAGTCGCCCACCAGCTGGGATTCTTCACTGAAGTCCGCCAACCAATAGAGACCGAACAAAGCGAGACCAATTCCCATCCAGGTCCAGCGATTGGTTTTATGCCCCAGGGACAAACCGATTACAGGCACCAGCAGTAAATAAAAACCGGTAATAAATCCGGCGCGGCCGGCAGTGGTATACAGCAGGCTCACCTGTTGCAGTGCCGCGCCTAGAAACAGCCAAAAACCCAACAGTGCGCCACCGGGCAGGCAGGCCCGCCAGGTGTGATTCACCGATTGCCCTTCGGCTTCACCGGGCTGGGCATCGCGACGGGAGGACAACCAGTAAACGATGGGGATCAGGATTAAACCGCCGAGAATAAAACGCCATGCGTTAAATGCCAGCGGCTCAATATCCGCCATGGCAATCTTTTGTGGCACAAAGGCAACGCCCCAGAAGAGAGCGGCTAATAACAGTAGGACTTCGGCCTGGACTTGTTTACGTTTCACTACTTTTTACTTCCAAACAACTTAGGAGCTGTTGCAAAAAACTCCGTGTTTTTCCCAACAGCCAAATACAAAGTGCGCCCTATACCGCTTCTAACAGGCTCACCATTAATTGCAGGGATTCCCGCCCGCGAAATTCATTAACATCGAGCTTAAAAGCCAAGCGCACTCTTTCCGTGGGCTGCGGCCACTGCTCGGTGTCCACATTAAAAGCAATAGCATCCAGCGCCAGTTGCGGCGCCTGGGGCGGCGCCACCACCATTTTTAAATGGCGCTCGCCGACGATGCGCTGTTGCAGCAACAGGAATTCACCGTCGAATACCGGCTCTGGAAACGCCTGTCCCCAGGGCGCACAAGCGCGCAACATGGCTGCCGTGTGCAAAGTGTAATCCCCAGATTCCAACTCACCGTCAGAGTCGATAACCGCGTGCAGCTGGTTTTCATTCAGGCGGTTGCGCACCACCTGCTCAAAAGCCTTGCGGAAAGCCTCCAGGTTTTCCTGGGGTAAGCTCAGCCCCGCCGCCATGGCGTGGCCACCGAACTTGCTGATCAGGTCCGGGTGAGAGGCGGCTACGTCACTCAGGGCATCGCGAATATGCAGCCCGGGAATCGAACGCGCAGAGCCCTTCACCAGGCCGTTATCACCCTCAGCAAATGCGATCACCGGGCGGTGGAATTTCTCTTTGATGCGGCTGGCCAAAATACCCACCACACCTTGATGCCAGTTGGCATCGTACAGACACAAACTCCAGGGAATTTCGCCCTCCAGGCGCAACTCATCCAGGGCCGCCATTGCCTCCCGCTGCATCCCCTGCTCGATCGCTTTGCGATCCCGGTTCAGGGCATCCAGCTCGCCGGCCAGCTCCCGCGCTTCACTGGGATCGCGGGTGAGCAGGCAGCGGATACCGGTGCCGATATCGTCGAGACGACCAGCCGCATTAATTCGCGGCCCCAAAATAAAACCAATATCTGTGGTAGAGAGCCTGCGCTGGTCGCGCCCGGCAACCTCCATCAGGGCGGCAATACCGGGCCGGCAGTGGCCGGCACGGATACGGGCGATGCCCTGATGAACCAGAATCCGGTTGTTGTGATCCAGCGGGACCAGGTCGGCCACAGTACCCAAGGCGACCAAATCCAGGTATTCGGCCATATTGGGCGGGGCGATACCGCTCTGCTCAAACCACCCACTCTGCTGTAGGGCCGTGCGCAAACGGCTGAGCAGATAAAAGATCACCCCCACCCCAGCGAGGTTCTTGCTGGGAAAGTCACAGTCCGGCTGGTTCGGGTTTACGATGGCATCCGCCTGCGGCAGCTCACTGCCGGGCAGGTGGTGATCCGTCACAATCACTTTCATACCAGCAGCTTTTGCCGCTGCCACGCCCTCGATACTGCTAATACCGTTATCTACGGTGATCAGCAGATCGGGCTGATAATCTTTGGCTACCTCGACAATTTCTGGAGTCAGCCCGTAGCCGAAGTCAAAGCGATTCGGCACCAGGTACTCCACTCCCGGCGCGCCCATTGCACCCAGGGCCAACACCCCCAAGGTGCTACTGGTGGCTCCATCCGCATCGAAATCCCCCACGATAAGGATTTTCTTTTGCCCGTGGATAGCATCCACCAGCAAGGCAACGGCAGCCTCCAGCCCTCGCATACTCTGCGGGCTCTGTAATTGAGAGAGGCTGTGATCCAGCGCTTCTTCGCTGACAATTCCCCGCCCCAACAGGACACGCTGCAATATTTTTGGTGTTTCAGAAGCAAAACGGCCAGTAGACAAATCCACTGGCCGCCGCTGAATTTTTGTACTCAATGTATTTCTCAGCAAACTAATAGCTAATCGGTTGCCGCTTATTGCACGACAGTGTGCCGATTAACTGCCTTCTGACAGCATCGTCGCCATATAGTCGTGTACTTGGGACAAGTTATTGGGCAATACCTTGAAGCGCTCCTCCCGCTGCCAGAGATCCTGCATATGACTCGGCAGGGGAATCTCTTTTTCTGGCAGGGCCTGGGCCACGGCATCGGGGAATTTTGCCGGGTGTGCGGTAGATAAGCAAACCATAGGCTGTTCGGTGGAGTGACCCACCTGTCGTGCGGCTTCAACCCCGATAGCTGTATGCGGATCAAGTAGATATTCACAGGAGCGGAAGGTCTCGCCAATCACTTCAACCGTGCGCTTGTCATCCACCCGGCTGGAGGAGAAAACTTCTCTCGCTTTGCCCAGGGCCGATTCACTCAAATGCATGGGCTGGCTGCGATCCGCGAGCAATTCAGCAACCGTCGCACCATCGCGACCGTAGAGATCAAACAGCAATCGCTCAAAGTTGCTCGACACCATAATATCCATACTGGGAGACAAGCTGTGCACCAGTGGTTTGGGAGTGTGGTCATTGCCGCTGATGCAGCGATGCAGAATATCGTTGGCATTGGTCGCAATTACCAATTGGTCGATAGGCAATCCCATCTGCCTCGCCAGGTAACCGGCAAAAATATCGCCAAAATTACCGGTGGGCACGGAGAAATTAACGGTTTTATCCGGCGCCCCCAGGCGCAGGGCAGCATAAAAGTAATAGACGATCTGCGCCATAATCCGCGCCCAGTTAATGGAGTTAACCGCTACCAGGCGGCGTCCATCGGGCAGGAATGATTGATCGGCAAAACTCGCTTTCACCATATTCTGGCAATCGTCGAAATTACCTTCGAGAGCGATATTAAATACGTTGTCCGACTGCACTGTGGTCATCTGGCGTCGCTGGACTTCAGATACACGGTTATGGGGGTGCAGAATAAAAATATCGATATTGTCGCAATGGCGGCAACCTTCGATCGCAGCCGAACCGGTATCCCCAGAAGTTGCCCCCATAACCACCACTCTCTCACCGCGCTTTTTCAGCAGGTGATCAAAGAGTTGGCCGAGGAACTGCAAGGCAAAATCTTTGAATGCCAGGGTGGGCCCGTGAAACAACTCGAGCACCCACTCATTGGTGTCTGTCTGCACCAGCGGGGCAATAGCCTTGTGGCGGAAGTGCTTGTAGGAACGTCCGATAATACCGCTCAGCTCTTCATCACTGAGATCACCCCCCACAAACGGCTGGATAATGCGAAAGGCCAGCTGCTCGTAATCAAGCCCCGCCATAGAGGCAATTTCCTCGCGAGAAAACTTCGGCAAATTCTCGGGAACATAGAGGCCTCCATCGCTGGCAAGGCCTGTTAGTACGGTATCGGCGAAGGAGAGAGACGGCGCGCTGCCGCGTGTGCTGACAAATTTCACAGTATTTCTTGGCTCTTATCGCTGGCTGGGGAGTTAATTGATTGGAGCACCGAGCCCGGGGTTATGTCACTCGGCGCCCGCGGGGTTTATCCGAGGCTCTCGACACGAATCCTGACGACTTCACCTTCGACCGTTTCCAAAGCCTCTATTTGTGCAACCGCTTGGCGGAGGCTGGCTTCATCAGCTCGACTGGTCAAAATCACCACCGGGACAAGTGCTTCACCTTCAACCGGTTCGTGCTGGATCAGAGCCTCGATGCTGATGCCCTGATCACTGCAAATGGTGGCCACCTGAGACATAACTCCGGGCTTGTCGTGGGCGGCGATGCGCAGATAGTAACTGGTGATAACATCCTCTTCCGGCAACACCTGGGTACCCCCCTGCTCTGCCAGGGCGACACCTGCTGCCGGTACTCGGTGCTCCGGCTTGGCCTCAAGAGTGCGGGCCACATCAACAAGATCGGCGATCACTGCCGATGCCGTGGCTTCATCGCCCGCACCAGCGCCGTAATACAGGGTTGGTCCCACAGCATCGCCGCTGACCAGCACCGCATTCATAACGCCGTTTACGTTGGCGATCAGGCGGCGCTGGGGGATTAAAGTCGGGTGCACCCGCAACTCCACGCCCTTGTCAGTGCGACGCGCAATCCCCAGATGCTTGATACGGTATCCCAGCTCATCAGCGTAGCGAATATCTTCACTACAGATCCGGCTGATGCCTTCGGTGTACACCTTGTCAAAAGCGAGCGGCATAGCAAATGCCAGGGAGGCCATAATTACCAGTTTGTGAGCAGCATCGATACCTTCCACGTCAAAAGTGGGGTCAGCTTCCGCATACCCTAAAGCTTGGGCCTGGGCCAGTGCTTCATCAAAACTTCGCCCTTTCTCACGCATTTCAGTGAGGATGTAATTGCCGGTGCCGTTAATAATTCCGGCGAGCCACTGCACCTGGTTGCCCACCAACCCTTCGCGCAGGGATTTAATAATAGGAATACCGCCAGCTACTGCCGCCTCATAAGCAATGGTGACATTGTGCTTTGCGGCCAGCTCAAACAGCTCGTTGCCGTGTTCGGCAATCAACGCCTTGTTAGCGGTGACAATATGCTTGCCATTTTCAATCGCTGTGCGCACCAGCTCCTTGGCTACCGTAGTACCACCGATAAGCTCCACCAAAATATCCACGTTGGGATTATTGGCGACATCGAAAATTTCCCGGGTAACGTTTATCTGGCTGGTATCACAGTGTGCGTTATCGCGGCGCGCACCTATTTGCTCAATGACCAGGGCGCGACCGCAACGGGCTGCAATTTCCCGCCCATTGCGCGCCAATACATTCACCGTTCCACTGCCGACAGTACCCAGGCCACAGATACCGATCCGCACGGCACGGGGTGCCTTTTTTACAACCACCTGAGCCTCCGCCTCCGCAGTCTCTTCCACTGTTGCGCTCACAATGTTCCTCCGCGCAACTATAAGGGCAGCGAACCAGACCGGGATCTACCCCGATTACATAGAAAGTGCCACCACAGGAAGTCGCGCAATAAATGCAAATAAAATTGACAAAAGATCATCAACCTTACCGAGCGGAACGTAAAAAAGTCAATATAATTGCGCCATAAAGGCACCGCTTCCAGCTAGAGTAGAGTCGAAACTTCTGTCACCCAAAATCACCTCTTGAAACCAACAGCGTCCTCAGTAGATGCTATAGAAGCATCTACTAGCATCAGGTAACAGCAACCTGCGAAATTGCATCCACCGCGCCTTTGCACAAAATAGGGGCGTACTGAATCCGGACTCAGATAGTGGTCGAGTAATGAAGAAAACCCTAATCCTTTATACAGGCGGAACCCTGGGAATGCGCCGAAGCGAATCGGGCTATGTGCCTGACGCCGACCTGGAAGGCGCACTGGGCCGCCTCTTACAAGATGTTATCGGCCAGCTTCCACAATACGATTTCCAGGCACTCGACCCACTGCTGGATAGCGCCAATATGCGACCAAAGGACTGGTATCACATTGCCAGCCTGATACGCGACAACTATAGCCAGTACTCAGGCTTTTTGGTGCTGCACGGCACCGACACCATGGCCTACACCGCCTCAGCACTGTCCTTTGCCCTACAAGGCATAGAAAAGCCCGTGGTCGTCACCGGTTCCCAGATTCCCTTGCGGGAGATGCGTAGCGACGCCTATAACAACTTAATTGCGGCGCTATTATTAAGCGGCTCCGACGATATCAGGGAGGTTTGCCTCTACTTCAACGGCAAACTTCTACGCGGCAACCGTGCAGTGAAGGTCAGTTCTGGCTCACTGGATGCTTTTAGCAGCCCCAATTACCCCTGTCTCGGGGAAGTGGGTATCCAGGTCAATATCGACCACAACGCCCTGCTGGTGCCCACCGGTGAACCGCAGTTTCAGATTCCCGCCAATGCCAATGGCGGAGTGATTTTACTGAAACTATTCCCCGGTATATCTCCCTCACTGATTGAAAAAATTTTAGAGAGCCGCCCCAAGGGCCTGATTATTGAAACATACGGCACCGGCAATGCACCGACTGACGACAGCGCATTTACCGAGCAGCTTGAGAAGGCCTCAAAGCTCGGCACTATTTGTGTAGCAGTGTCCCAGTGTTTGGAGCACCAGGTGGATCTGGGTAAATACGCTGCGGGCTCCGCACTGCTTGATGCCGGTGTTATAGGTGGTCTGGATATGACCAGCGAAGCCTGTTTTGTAAAGCTCAACCACCTGTTGGCAATGGGCCATTCCGATACGGAAATTAAAACCCTATTACAGCGCCCGTTGTGCGGTGAGTGCAATCACCCCAACTGATAAAAACTGAAACTATTGGCGAGGCCATATGGCTTCGCCTTTAAAAAGGCGATCGAGTGATTAACAGGGATTGAAGGGATAACCTCTATCCAGAAGCAAAATACCGATGAGCAACGATTTTTCGCAAAACCTCCGCCTTCTGTGCAGCTTCTACCCATCCATAGCCGAGGTGTGCCGGCGAATTGGGGTGAACCGTGCCCAGTTCAATAAATATCTCAACGGTAACACTCAACCCTCCCAGTATACCCTGGGAAAGATATGTCATTTTTTTGGCGTAGAGCCCCATGAAATCGTGATGCCCCACGAGCAATTCAGCCAAATTGTTCGCGTACGCAACGCGCCCGTCTCCGACAGCCTCCCCGCCAGGCCCTACAATCGCGATATTGATATTCTGATGCGGGAGTCCCAGGGGCGGGCCGATAAATATTTAGGCTTCTATTTCGAGTACCACTACTCCATGACCTTCTCCGACCATATTATTCGCAGCCTGCTGCATATTGAGTCAGATGGTGATGGGTATTATTTTCAGCGCTTCGAACGAATGCGCTACCCGGACAGGGATGAGTGGTATAAATCCCGCTATAAAGGCATGCTGCTCTTTCTTGCCGATCGTATTTTTCTGGTTGGCTATGAATCACTGACTCACAATGAAATCGCACAAACTATTTTATACCCTACTTATAAAAGCCGAGTCAGCTATCTATCCGGATTAAAGCTGGGAGCATCCGCCAGTGACAGGCGTGAGCCCGTCTGCACAAAAGTAGTTCTCGAATCTCTCGGTCACAACATCAGCATAAAAAATGCACTGAAATTATGTGGTGTTTTTGGTCCTGAGTCCGAAGAGATAAACAAAAACATCCGCGAGAATATTCGCGCAACCTCTACAGAAGGGCCGCAGAGTTTCTTTGCGACACCACTCTAAAAAATACTTCCCAATTAATTACTAAATTACCCCAACACGAGGCTTGCGGGAGGTGGAGATATTACCCCACCCCACACAGGCCCATACGATGAAGAGAAGAGAAACTGATGACCAACGATTTCCACACACTCAAACCAATGCCGGTTTTTAGTGCAGGTGCAGAAACCCGCTTGGAGAAAGACTTATTGGGTGAGCGCGAAGTACCGGCCGATGTCTATTTTGGCATTCAAACTTTACGCGCTTTGGAAAATTTCCAGATTACCGGAATTACCCTGAATCACTTCCCCAATCTGGTAAAAGCACTGGCGATGGTAAAAAAAGCTGCGGCCAGCGCCAATGGACAGCTCGGCTACCTGGAGCCCAAACTGCAAGATGCCATTGCCACTGCCTGTGACGAGATTATCGATGGCAAACTGCACGATCAATTTTTGGTAGATATGATTCAGGGCGGCGCCGGTACTTCTACCAATATGAATGCCAATGAGGTGATTGCCAACCGCGCGCTGGAATTACTCGGTCACAACAAAGCCGAGTACAAAAAAGTACACCCAAACAACCATGTAAACCTGTCGCAATCTACCAATGATGTTTATCCAACCTCGATAAACCTGGCCATTCTGCTCAGCTACAGCGACCTGGTTCAGTCCATGGAGAGCTTGTGCGTTGAGTTCGACAAGAAGGCCAAAGAGTTTGCCTCAGTAATTAAAATGGGGCGCACCCAGCTGCAAGATGCGGTACCTATGACTCTGGGCCAGGAGTTTGCCGCCTTCGCCGCTACTGTGCGCGAAGATGTCGACAGAGTTAAAGAGCTGGTCGCTCTATTCAAAGAGATCAATATGGGGGGCACCGCGATCGGAACCGGCATTAATACGGACCCGGAATATCGCCAGCTGGTTGTTAACGCGCTGTCAGAGATTTCCGCCATCGACTTTGTCTGCGCAGAAAACCTGGTGGAAGCCACTTCCGACATGGGCGCCTTCGTGATGTTCTCCGGCGTAATGAAACGCATCGCCGTTAAGATCTCGAAAATTTGCAGCGATTTACGCCTGATTTCCAGCGGCCCTCGCGCTGGCCTCAATGAAATTAACCTGCCGCCGATGCAACCCGGCTCATCCATTATGCCCGGCAAGGTCAACCCGGTTATTCCCGAAGTGGTTAACCAGGTTGCCTACCAGGTGATCGGCAACGACCTCACGATTACCCTGGCTGCTGAATCCGGCCAGTTGCAGCTCAATGTAATGGAGCCAGTAATCGCCTTTAACCTGCTACAGTCCATGCGCCTGATGACCCAAGCCATGACCACGCTTGCGGATCGTTGTGTGAGCGGCATCACTGCCAACGAAGAGCACTGCCTGCAACTGGTTGAGAACAGCATCGGCCTGATTACTGCGGTAAACCCGTTTATTGGCTATGAAAATGCCACCCGCATCGCCAAGCAGGCACTAATTACCGGTGCCAGTGTGAAGCAGTTAATCCTTGATGAGGGGTTACTGAGTGAGGAGGAACTGAACGATATCCTCGCGCCGGAGAATATGACCCAGCCGAGAAAAGTAGAAATTAAAAACCCTGCTTGAAAACAAAAACCGGCGGCCTCTCGGCTGCCGGTTTTTTAGCTATCAGCCGGGCTTAAATTCCCAGCTCTTTAAGCAGGCGATCCGGTGGTAAGTAACCGGGAACAACCCGACCATCTTCCATCACGATAGTCGGCGTACCGCGCACATCGATAGCCTCGTTGCCCAGCTTGTATTGAGCTGCCACCGGGTTTGTCTTACAGACATCCAAAGGCACATTTTCACGGTTCTTAAGTGCAGTCAGCGTCTTGTTGCTGTCTTCCGCACACCATGCAGTTGCCAGCTTGCGATACCCCAGGGAATTCAGGCCACCGCGCGGGAATGCCAGGTAGCGCACTTCGATACCGCGCTTGTTCAGCTCGGGCACATCCTGGTGCAGCTTGCGGCAGTAACCGCAGTCCACATCGGTAAATACATAAACGCTTGCCTTGGTTTCACCTTTTGGGGAGAAGACAATCATATCTTCTGTATCAAGGGCGCCCATAACCGCAGCGCGGCGCGTCGCTCTACGCTGCTCGGAAAGGTTGGCAACACCGCCAGCCTTCACCTGATAGAGATCGCCGTAAACAAAGTGATTACCATCAGCAGAGACGAACAGGGTCGTGTTGCCATCATCGACATCCACTTCGTAAAGCCCCTCAATTGGACTCTCCCGCACCTCTCCATAGGTTGCTTTGGGATTACTCGCCTCAAGGCGTGTCTTGATGGTTTTTACAACGTTGGTATCGACTTCTGCCAACGCTGCAGAGCCCACCAGACTGAGTAGCGCGCCAGCGATTGCCAGCGGCTTCTTGATAAGCGTCATTACCAATTGCTCCTTAAATTCTCATTGGGCTTCGACTTAATCATCGGCCTTCAGTTCCAGCCAGTATGGCAGCTCTTTGCCGCTGCGAACCTAATTGGCACGTTTTAACATATCCAGTCACCTTGGACTACGCAAAACACCGCAAGACGTGAGCGCTTTAGCGAAATTGACTGTATCCCCGCGCCAGGGGAAGCGCGTGTCCATTTATGTCAGTTAAGGCAAGCAGACCCAATCTGGGACACCAAATAAGCTGCTCCTAACCCACATACAAAAAAGGCCGAAGCGTACGCTTCGGCCTTTTTCTGCGATCAAGGAGAGCTTAATTGAGCTTCTCTTTGATACGTGCAGCTTTACCAGTCAGGCTGCGGAGGTAGTACAGCTTGGCCTGACGCACGTCACCGCGACGCTTAACCTTGAGGCTGTCAACCATCGGACTGTGAGTCTGGAAAGTACGCTCAACGCCAACACCGTGGGAAATTTTACGCACGGTGAAGGAGGAGTTCAGACCACGGTTGCGCTTACCGATAACCACGCCTTCGAACGCCTGCAGACGCTCACGGTTGCCCTCTTTTACTTTTACCTGAACGATTACAGTGTCGCCCGGTGCGAAGGGAGGTACTTCGCTCTTCAGCTGTTCCTGCTCCAGCTGCTGGATAATTTTGTTAGTCATTTGGATCGCTCCCAAATACAGATTGTGTAGCTTCTCAGCTAGTTCACCGAACTACTCGCGCCTCCCGGCGAATTCGGCCTCAATTTTCTTCGAGCTTCTGTTCCCGCTGGATCTCATCCAGCAACAACTTCTGCTCATCGCTCAGCTCCAACCCTTGCAATAAGTCCGGGCGTCGCTGTTGCGTGCGCGCCAATGCCTGTTTCAGGCGCCAGCGGCGTATTCTTTCATGGTTGCCGGAAAGCAAAACTTCCGGTACCGCTACTCCCCGATATTGTTCCGGTCGGGTGTAGTGTGGGCAGTCCAGCAGGCCAGAGGAGAAAGAGTCCTCAACCGCCGATTGGTTGTGTCCAAGTGCGCCGGGAATCAAGCGGGTAATAGCATCCACCATCACCATAGCAGCCAGTTCGCCACCGCTGAGGACATAGTCACCAATGGACCACTCCTCGTCGATCATAGATTCGACGATACGCTCATCCACACCTTCATAGCGCCCCGCCAACAACACCAGGTTGCCAGCTGCAGACAGCTGCTCCACTCCACCCTGATCGAGCTGTCGACCCTGGGGAGACATGTAGATACTGCGTACAGATTCACCATCTTCACCAGCCCAAGCTCGAGCAGCCTCGAGAGCCTGGTAAAGGGGCTCAGCTAACATCACCATTCCCGGTCCGCCGCCGTAAGGGCGATCGTCCACAGTCCGGTGCCTGTCACTGGTAAAGTCCCGAGGATTCCAACAGCGAACTTCTAAAAGGCCATCTTTCACAGCCCGTCCACTGACGCCATACTCGGTCAATGCGGCAAACATCTCCGGAAAAATGCTTACCAGAGCGATTCGTTTTGTCATCGCTCCTACGCCTTAAAAAGCCGGGTCCCAGTCGACGGTTATTACACCGACTTCCAGGTCAATATTGGTAATAAACTGATCAGGTAGATAGGGAATCAAGCGCTCGCGCTTATCCGCTCCACCGCGCACCACCATTACATCGTTGGCACCAGTTTCCATCATGCGAGCAACGGTACCAAAGTCGTGATCTTCGCCATCGAAATGGCTGACAACCTTCAACCCTTCGAGCTGGTGCCAGTAATACTCACCATGCTCAAGCTCAGGCATCAGTTCACGAGCTACAGCAATATCGCGCTGGCAAAGTCGAGCCGCCAAATCGCGGTCATCAATGCCTTTCACATGTACAATCAAGCCCTTGCCGTGACGCTTACCAGCGTCAATTTCGAGAGCTTCCCAACCTTTCGGCCCCTGCAAGCGCCAATTAGGGAACTGCAGGATGTTGTCCATCGGCTCGGTATAGGAGTGAACCTTGACCCAGCCGCGCACACCATAAACGGTAGTAACGCGCCCAACCGTGACCAACTCTTCGGAAGGTTTTCCGTTATCTGTCACAGGAGCACCACTTACGCGCAAATTAAGCAGATTCTTTCAGAAGCTTGCCGACGCGGTCAGAAACCTGTGCGCCACGACCCAGCCAGAAATCAACACGCTCGCGATCAACACGCAGACGCTCTTCCTGACCACGGGCAACCGGGTTGAAGAAACCAACACGCTCAATAAAACGACCGTCGCGAGATTTGCGGCTGTCGGTAACGGTCAGATGATAAAACGGGCGCTTTTTAGCACCACCACGGGCCAAACGAATGGTTACCATGTAACTTTCCTATAGGTTCAACACTAGGCAACCGCACTAAGCAGTCACCACAACAACTTTGCACCGGCAGCAGGGCCGGCAGAAAGGCGGCGTATTCTAATGTACCACCCCAGATTTGTATAGGGTCGCCAGGCCGCCCGGAGAACTGCGGTTCCCTACTTCTTTTTGAGGCCCGGTGGCAGGCCTCCGGGCATACCGCCCATACCGCCCATACCGCCAGGCATACCACCGCCCATACCGGGCAGGCCGCCGAGGCCGCGCATCATTTTACCCATGCCCCCGCCTTTGAGCTTCTTCATCATCTTGCCCATCTGCTTATGCTGCTTGAGCAGGCGATTCAAGTCCTGTAGCTGGGTGCCGGAACCGGCAACGATGCGGCGCTTGCGCGAACCGTTAAGAAGGTCAGGATTGCGGCGTTCGGCCGGCGTCATGGAGGAAATCAATGCGTCCATACGCTTAAATTCTTTGCCCATATCGGCCTGTTGTGCAGCCTGCGCTACACCGCCCATGCCGGGCATTTTCTCCAACAGGGAGCCAAAGCCACCCATATTTTGCATTTGCTGCAACTGATCGCGCAGGTCTTCCAGGTCAAAGCCTTTACCCTTCTGGACCTTTTTAACCAGCTTTTCGGCTTTCTCTTTATCAATCTTCTGCTCTGCTTCTTCAATCAGAGACAGAATGTCACCCATACCCAGGATACGGGAGGCGATACGATCCGGGTGGAAGGTTTCCAGAGCGTCGGTCTTTTCACCAACACCGATAAACTTGATTGGCTTACCGGTGACGTGACGCACGGAGAGAGCGGCACCACCACGGGCATCGCCATCGGCCTTGGTGAGAATCACACCGGTCAGCGGCAGCGCATCATTAAAGGCACTTGCGGTATTTACCGCATCCTGACCGATCATTGCGTCGATCACGAACAGGGTTTCCGCCGGGTCCAACTCGCTGTGCAGCTCACGGATTTCATCCATCAACTCGGAGTCCACATGCAGTCGACCAGCAGTATCCACAATCAGCACATCGGCAAATTGTTTGCGGGCAGCGTCCACAGCACCCTTGGCAATATCCAGCGGTTTCTGCTCAGCTGTAGAGGGGTAAAACTGTGCCCCCACTTCACCGGCCAAGGTCTCCAGCTGTTTAATAGCGGCAGGGCGGTAGACGTCCGCACTCACCACCATGACTTTTTTCTTTTCACGCTCCTGCAGGTATTTGGCCAGCTTGGCCACACTGGTGGTTTTACCAGCACCCTGGAGGCCCGCCATCAGGATTACCGCCGGAGGTTGCACGGCGAGGTTGAGAGGCTCTGCAGCCGCACCCATCACCTTAACCAGCTCATCCTGAACAATCTTGACGAACTGCTGGCCCGGGTTGAGAGCCTTGCTAACCTTCTGTCCTACCGCAGCGGTGCGCACTTGCTGAACAAATGCCTTAACCACTGGCAGAGCGACATCCGCCTCCAACAGCGCCTTGCGCACTTCGCGCAAAGTATCGCGGATATTGTCATCCGTAAGGCGCGCTTTACCGGTAACTTTCTTTAAGGCCGCCGATAAGCGGTCACTCAGGTTATCGAACATAAATTCGTCTCGATCTCTCCGTTTACGGACTCAACCCCAGTGCGGAGGGGCGCGAAATTAGGGGGAGCAAACTGCAACTCCCTCTCTGAGGCGCGGCAGTATAGCCCAGGTCTCGCCACAGCCGAAATATCGCAAGTCTTCCTTGTTTCAACTGGCTATGACACACTCCTGCCCTAACGCAATAATGAAGACACGGATTTACCCATGGCGGCTTTCGCCCACTGGACAGCTATCGCTCTCTACCTGGCCACAACCATAGTTGCAGGTGCGGCTCTGGCCCAAAAACAACAGCCGAATTCCAAACTGCTTCTCAGCCTTTTGGCGGGTGCACTTGTCACCCACGGAATATCCCTGGGACACGTTCTCTTTTCACCCGAAGGCTATCGCTTCGACCTGCTGGCAATGCTCTCGCTGATTTCCTGGGTAGTTAACTTTCTATTATTGATCCTGGCCGTTGGCCGGCCACTTACTCTACTTATTCTTATTTTCGCACCAGTGGGAGCCGCCACTGAATTTGCTGCATCCCATATTTGGGGCACCGTAACGCCACATCAACAGATCTCTGCCGGCATTGCGGTACATGCTCTACTGTCTATTTCTGCCTATTCACTGCTGACCCTGGCTACCCTTCAGGCGATCTATCTCTATTACCTTAACCAGCAACTGCACAACCACAGGCCGGTAGGCGCCACCCGTCTTCTGCCACCATTGCAGAGCATGGAGTCACTGCTGTTTGGCCTGATCACTTTCGGGCAACTACTGCTCACCGCCTCCCTGCTGACCGGTTTCGTCTTTGTTGGCAATTTGTTTGAAGAGGGGCCAATACACAAAACCATCCTCTCTATGGTCGCCTGGGTTCTCTACACCATACTCCTATGGGGACACTGGAGGTTGGGCTGGAGAGGCAATACCGCTGTGCGTTGGACCTTAAGCGCTTTCGCCGCCCTACTACTTGCCTATTTTGGTAGTAAGCTGGTTATGGAAGTCATTCTCCAGCGCGGGTAATCGAATATACGACTGCAAAGCTTGCGGAGGTCGGCAATATGTTCCAATATCTCCGCTTGGAAATAAAAAGAGTTCTCCCTTGAACGAGATGCCCACGGGCCTGCTATTCGGTTTGCTGGCCCTATTGATACTGATATCCGCCTTCTTCTCCAGCTCCGAAACCAGCATGATGGCGCTTAACCGCTATCGTCTGCGGCACCAAGCCAAAAGCGGGCACCGCGGGGCAAAGCGCGCCACCGAGCTACTCGCACGCCCGGACAAGCTGATCGGCTCAATTCTAATCGGCAACAATCTCGTTAACGTTCTTGTATCCGTAATCGCCGGCTCGGTATTCGCGCAAATTTACGGAGAAATACTCACCACCATAGTCTTGACTCTTGCCCTACTGATTTTTGCTGAGGTCACACCAAAGACTATTGCCGCTCTACACCCGGAAAAAATTGCTTTCCCCGCCTCATTTATTTTGCGCCCACTGCAATGGCTGCTCACTCCCCTGG
Source organism: Microbulbifer sp. MKSA007 (assembly GCA_032615215.1). Lineage (NCBI taxonomy): Bacteria > Pseudomonadati > Pseudomonadota > Gammaproteobacteria > Cellvibrionales > Microbulbiferaceae > Microbulbifer > Microbulbifer sp. MKSA007. Next base: position 3,845,916 of record CP128433.1, read on the forward strand.
TGCTGTTGATTGGTGGCATATCCAACGGCCTGGCGCGTATGTTGGGAGTCGAAACAAAAGCGAATAGCGAAGCGGAACACCTGGCCCCCGAAGAACTCCGAACCGTTGTATTCGAATCAGGCGCCCTGCTTCCCAGCAAGCACAAAGGCATGTTGCTCAACGTGCTGGACCTGGACCAGGCAACCGTTGAAGACATCATGATTCCGCGCAATGAAGTCATGGGCGTTGACCTGGAAAACAGCGCCGAAGAGATCCTGCAGCAGCTAGCGGAAAGTTCCTACACTCGCCTCCCCGTATATCGCGGTGACATCAATCGAGTAGTAGGCATACTTCACCTGCGAAAAGCGGCGCAAATACTGCGGGACGGACCAAAAAATTTAACGGCAGAGCGGCTCAACTCCTTCACTGATGAGCCTTACTTCGTACCCGAGGCAACACCACTCCCCACACTGCTGATGAACTTCCAGAAAACCAAGCGCCGCATGGGGCTGGTAGTTGATGAGTACGGAGAGGTAATGGGTATCGTTACCCTGGAAGATCTGCTGGAGGAAATTGTCGGCGACTTCACCGCAAGTCCAGTACCCAGCGATGACGAGGAGATAGTCGCTATAGAAGATGGCTGGTACATGATCGAGGGCGGCACTTCTATTCGCGATATTAATCGCACCCTTGGCTGGGAACTGCCCACTGACGGGCCAAAAACTTTTAACGGCCTGGCAATGGAACACCTGGAGAGTATCCCCGACGGCAATATCAGCCTGTACATCCTCAATTACCTGGTGGAAATTGAGGAGGTCTCAGACAAGATGATTACCCGGGCCAGAATCAAGCGAATCGACAAGTAACGCTACAGCCGTTAATCACTCAACTTCTTCTAGCAAGCGCCTTACCGGTGCAAAGCTGGTGCGGTGTATTGGAGTGGGACCCTGCAATTGTAAAGCTTCCATATGCGCCTTGGTGGGATACCCTTTATGACCTGCAAGGCCGTAACCGGGATATTCAGAGTCCAGCACTACCATTTCCCTATCACGGGTCACCTTAGCCAAAATAGATGCCGCCCCAATTGCAGCGACACGACCATCGCCCTTTACAACGGTATCGCAAGGGTAATCCCAGTTCGGTTTTTTATTGCCATCCACCAACACAAATTCAGGCTGCACGGATAGCCGTGCAACTGCACGATACATCGCCAGTAAACTTGCCTGCAAAATATTTAGCTGGTCAATTTCCTCAACTGTTGCACGAGCTATGGAGTAACTGAGCGCTCGCTCACAAATCTCATCAAATAACTGCTCGCGCTTTTTTTCAGTCAGCTTTTTGGAGTCGGCAAGCCCGGCAATTGGCTTGTTAGGATCAAGAATCACGGCTGCGGCAACCACATCACCAGCTAAGGGGCCGCGCCCAACCTCATCGACACCTGCAATCAAATCACCCTTGAAAGGGCAAACATAGGGGGGCAATTCTGTTTTACGACTCATAACTTATACTACTCGGCAGATTCGGGCTTAGCGTCCAGTAGCCCCACCACGGCATCGGCAGCCCGCTCAGAAGCATTGCGCCTCAACTGTTGATGCATTTCGAAAAACTCGCGCTCTAAATGATCCCCAAGAAGCGGATCTTCAAAGTACTGCATCACCGCCGCACCAAGATTCTCCGGAATAGCATCATTCTGCAAAATTTCCGGTACCAGTTCTTTTTGGGCAAGTAAATTTGGTAGCGAAACCCATGGGGTATGCAGCATCCGCGAGACGATCATAGACGTCAATCTGCCCAGCTTGTAGGTAACGACCATGGGCTTTTTAAGCAACATCGTTTCAAGGGTTGCTGTACCCGATGCAATGAGCACACAGTCTGCCGCAGAAACGGCCCGTCTCGATTGTCCCTCAAGTAAAGTGATAGGGAGTTCAGGGTAATCTTTAAGCTGCTCTTGAATCTCATCCATACGCTGCTTATTGGCAGCGGGAATAACAAATTTAATATCCGAGTGACGCTGGTGGCACCATCGGGCCGTTTGCAGAAACAACGGCCCCAGCATGCGAACCTCACCTCCACGGCTGCCTGGCAAAAGGGCAATTACCCGGTCGTCTTTCTCAAAGCCCAATGCTTTGCGTTCGCCGGCGATATCCACTTGCAGGGGAATTTCATCAGCCAAAGGGTGGCCAACAAAGGTCACCGGTACTTGGTTATCTCGGTAGAAATTCGCTTCAAATGGAAGCAGGGTCAACATGTGGTCGACAGCCCGCGCAATCTTTTTAATTCGACCCTGCCGCCAGGCCCAAACCGAAGGACTGACATAATGGACGGTGGGGATACCCTCAGCCTTGAGTGCAGCCTCAAGAGTCAATGTAAAGTCCGGGGAATCGATACCAATAAATAGATCGGGAGGGTTATCAGTAAAGTGGCGACGGAGAGATCTGCGGATTTTCAACAGTTCCGGAAGGCGCTTCAAAGGCTCTACCAGTCCCATTACCGACAGCCGCTCCATAGGAAATAAACTTTTAGCACCCAGTTCCAGCATGCGCGGCCCGGCAATCCCCTCAAACTCTACATTGGGAAGCCGAGTTTTTAATGCGGCCATTAAACCAAAACCGAGGATATCTCCTGACGCCTCACCGACAACGATACCAATTCGTATCGGCTTATTTTTTTCTGACACGCCTATATCCCTCCTCTTGGGGAGCTGTTTATGTTGGAATTAATTGGGAGTTGCATAAAGTGCAATCGGAGCTGCACCAAACAGCTCCAAAGAGAAGTGAATTAGCGAACAATGCCGCGGGTGGAAGATTGCAAAGACTCTATCCACGGCTGAATAACTGGAGATTGTTCGCGCAACTCCATCAAGGCCTGCAGCGCCTCTTGCATAGTAAGACCGCGACGATAAACGGTCTTGTAAGCTTTATTGATCAGGGCAATATCTTCTCTAGAAAAGCCCCGTCTGCGCAGCCCTTCTGAGTTAATGGTCTTTGCTTCGGCAGGGTTTCCGGCAACCATAACATAAGCAGGGACGTCTTTACCGATAGCAGCGCCCATTCCCAGGAAAGCATGCTCTCCCACAGTACAGTTCTGGTGAACCAAACTATAACCACTCAGAATCGCCCAGTCCTTAACAACAACATGACCGGCCAAACCACAGTTATTCACCATAATAGTGTGATTGCCAACAACACTATCGTGGCCAATATGGGCATAGGCCATGATCAGGTTTTCGTCACCAATAGTGGTCTCACCTCGGTCCTGAACGGTACCACGGTGGATCGTAACCCCCTCGCGAATCACGTTATTGTCGCCAATAACGAGTGTCGTCTCTTCACCACGATACTTTTTGTCCGGGGTATCCTGCCCTACGGAAGCAAACTGGTAGATTCGGTTGTTCTTCCCCAGTTTGGTCGGCCCACTAAGCACCACATGAGAGGCAATATCACAGCCATCACCTATCTCTACGCCGGCTCCAACAATGGTGTAAGCACCAATACTCACCCCGGAACCAATTACTGCCGTAGAGTCGACAATAGCTGTAGGGTGGATACTTGTCTGCATTCTGGGATCTACTCCTCGGCATTAATCGTACTGGGTAACCTGTACCCTTAAAACAAAGGCTACCCGGAAAATCCTGAATCTAACTCTCCAGCGAGCTTTACAGAATTACTGAACCTTTTTGACGGCACATAGGATATCAACAGAAGCTGCCAGCTCGCCATCAACACTGGCTTTACAAGCGAACTTCCAGATATTTCTGCGAACAGATACCGCTTCAGACTCGAGCTCAAGGCGATCACCTGGGATCACCTGACGCTTAAAGCGCGCCTTATCAACCCCACCGAACAGATACAGATATCCATCTTCCGGTTTTTTGCCAAACGTTTTAAAGCCGAGGATTCCCGAGACCTGGGCCAGGGCTTCAACAATCATCACTCCCGGGAAAATAGGCATTTCCGGAAAGTGGCCATTAAAAACTTCTTCATTTCCAGAAATGTTTTTATAGCCTTTTATATACTTCCCTTCTTCGAGTTCTACTACACGATCCACCAACAAAAAAGGATAACGGTGCGGCAGATACTCGCGAATTTCACGTACATCCATCATTCCAAATGCCCCCAGAAACCACTTCGGGGCGTAAAACGCCCCGAAAACAACAAAGCCAAATTAATTAATAACTAAAGTTCAATCGTCTGTCCCACTCTTTTGGGACAGTGCCTGAACCTGTTTTTCCAAATCTTTCAATCTGCGCGCCATTTGATCCAACTGACCAAAACGCACAGCATTACGACGCCAGGTAGAACTATCGGCAAAGGATAACGCTCCAGAGTAGCTACCAGTATCCTTTATCGACTTAGTAACAAACGTGTTACCCGACACCTGACTGCCATCTGCAATCGTTATGTGTCCGTTAATACGGCTACAGCCACCGAGAAGACAATGTTTCCCTATCTCTGCACTACCGGCAATTACGGCACACCCGGCTATGGCCGTGTAGTCACCAATCTTCACATTGTGCGCGATTTGGACCAGATTGTCGATCTTGACTCCTCGCCCAATCACCGTATCACCCAAAGCCCCACGGTCTATACAGGTATTGGCTCCAATTTCCACATCTTCGCCAATTTGCACTCCACCAAGCTGGTGAATTTTCACCCAGCTGCCTTTATTAGGCGCAAACCCGAAGCCATCGGCTCCAATAACCGTCTGGCTGTGAATAATACCGTGTGCACCGATAGAGCAGTTATGATGAAAAACAACGCCGGCATACAGGCGTGTTCCTGCACCGACTAAACTGCCCTCGCCAACATAGCAGTTAGCACCAACAATCGCTCCAGGCTCCAATTTTGCGTAGGCCTCGACCACAGAGCCGGGCCCCACACTGACACCAGCACCAATCTCTGCCGTGGGGTGAACTACTGCAGAGGGGTGAATACCAATAGGTGCTTCAGGAGTTGTATCGAACAGGGCTGTTGCTCGAGCAAAGGCCAAGTAGGGGTCCGCAACACATAAAGCCGTTACCGGGCACTCTTCAGCAAACTCTTCCGATACCAGCACTGCGGCAGCTTTGGTCGTTTTCAGAAAGCGTCGATAATTAGGGCTTGCAAGGAAAGCCAAGTGCTCTGCACCAGCATCCTGCAGTGTATTTAAACCCTGAACTTTTTGATTGGAATCTGAACCGGGCGCCAACCGCAAGTCGGCCCCCAGCTCTTGCGCCAACTGGGCAAGAGAAAAGCTATCTTTCATATAAGACTATCGACTTACTTGGCTGCGTTCATACGCTTAACAACAGCCTCTGTCAGGTCGACGCTGGGACTTACATAGTAGGCAGTATTGGAATCCAGCACTACGTCAAGCTTCTGCTCTTTAATCAGTGCGTCCAGGGCATCCCTGGCCTTTGGTCCCATAGAAGCCTGGATCTCTTGACCCACTTGAGCTTCCATTGCACGCAATTTTTTCACCGTTGTCTCAAAATCTGAGCGCTGGAAATTCATCTTGCGCTGGTACTCAGTCTTTTGCTCATCGGACCAGGTCACACTATTTTTCTTGGCATCTTCAGCCATTTTTTGCAGTTCAGAACGAATTGACTCGGCACTGCTCTGCAGCTTCGAATATTCAGAGCTGGTCTTCAAGGAGTTAACCTTGGTTTTCGCTGCATCTGTGCTCATGATCGCAGCTTGTAGGTTAAGTACTGCAACCTTGGTTTGCGCCAGCGCTGCGCCGGATAAGGTCATACCTGCAAGTAATACTGCAACAATTTTTACATTCTTAAGCACGTCGGTCTCTCCAATAGATTTTATTTTAATTGCGCTGATATACGCCTAATTCATTTTATCTGACAAATTTAGAAGCTGTTACCCAGAGTGAACTGGAATACTTCCACATCATCATCATCATTTTTCTTAAGAGCTTTCGCCAAGCTAAATGTCAGCGGGCCAAAACCGGTAATCCAGGTCAAGCCTATCCCCGCAGAGACATTCATCTTACCAAAGTCCACATCGTAACAGTTGATCTGGGTATCACCACAGCTGGTATCGAATACATTACCCGCGTCCACAAAGAAAGCGGTTTGTAAGGAACGCTGATCTTTAACAAAGGGCAATGGGAAGATTACCTCTGCACTGCCTTCGATCAGGATATTACCGCCAAATGGATCGGCATCATCGTAGGAGCTAACTACCAAATCGCCATCATCATCGACAAAATAACAATACTCAGTTATCTCCCCGCCCTCAGTGGCACAGCCAAGATCCGTATAAAATTCATAAGGCGTGGAACGAGGGCCTAGAGTGTTACGCTCAAATCCGCGTACGGAGCCAAAACCACCTGCGTAAAAGTTTTCAAAGAAAGGCAATTCATCAAGATCACCAAACCCATCGCCATAGCCCAATCGGGTACGCAGGCGCAAAGTCAGACTCTTAGTTAATGGTCGGAAGTACTGTCCGGTGTAAACCAGCTTGTAATATTCGAGGTCACTACCGGGAACGGTAAATTCCAAAGAGAGATTCTGTGAGGCCCCTCGAGTCGCTAAAACTCCCCTGTTCAAGGTAGAACGAGCGTAGGATGCTGTTAAGGCAACGTTATCAAACGAGTCTCCGTAACGATCGATAAATCCGTCAAAGGTAGTATTAAACTGACTATCGTCAATATCCATCGCAAGATCGAGGGTCTCATCTTCCGCAAGAGCTTCCAGAATCAAATCATAGTTATCTTCTGTAATTCCCTTCCGGGCGACACCATCAATAAGGCTTGGGCTTGATGCAATCTCCTGAACAGTACCTGAGCGGGTAGATAATTCGAGGTGGTTAAAGCTCACATTAAGGCCGACACGAGATATTTCCGACATCGGGTAACCAAAACTAACTCCACCACCATAAGTCGTGGTGTTGTAGTCAGAGAGGTTGACCTCGGAGTAATCATTCTCTGTGTAGAAGACATTAAAGCCGCGGCTCACACCATCCGGTGTGAAGTAAGGGTCAAGGTAAGAGAAATTCACAGAAGTCTGGTAGGTGGAGGCATTCATCCCAATACCTACGGATTTACCGGTACCTAACCAGTTGTTCTCCTGGATATTGGCTCCCAGCACCAAGCCACTGCTCTGAGCCCAGCCTATAGTGCCGCCGATCGACCCTGAAGGCTGCTCTTCAACCGTGTATTCAACATCAATCTGATCGGATGTACCCGGTACTTCTGAGGTTTCCACCTCAACTTCTTTGAAGTAGCCCAGGCGTTCAAGGCGGACTTTAGACTGCTCTATACGGGCAGAGGAAGCAGAAGCTGACTCCATCTGACGCATCTCGCGGCGCAAAACCTCATCTGTGGTGCGAGTATTACCTCGGAAGTTAATTCGACGAACGTAAGCCCGCTTGCCGGGGTTGATAAAGAAGGTAATTTTTACCGTTTTCTCTTCTTTATTCGGCTCAGGGATACCATTAACCTCAGCAAAGGTATAACCCTCATTCCCCAGGCGCTTGGTAATATAATCCGAGGTTGTTGTCATCCGAACCTGGGAGAAGGTCTGCCCTTCCCGTACCAGCAGCAAGCGCTTAACTTCTTCCTCTGGGACTACAGGATCACCCGCCAGGTCCACTTCACTAATGGTGTAAACATCGCCTTCATATACATTGACGGTGATAAATACACTCTCTTTATCGGGACTCAGGGATACCTGGGTGGAGTCAATTTTAAAATCCAGGTACCCACGATCCAGGTAGTAGGATTCGAGACGCTCCAGGTCGCCGGTCAATTTTTCGCGGGAATACTTGTCATCACTGCGCAACCACGACAACCAGCCGGTGGTTTGCAGCTCAAAAATCTCTCCAAGCTCTTCATCGGAGAACGCTTTATTGCCGACAATATTGATGTGCTTAATTGCGGCTACTGAGCCTTCATCAACAATTACGCGAAGCTCAACCTGGTTGCGCGGCAACTCTTTTACTTCAGTTTTAACACTGGCGTCATAGCGTCCCTGGCCAACATATTGACGCTGCAGCTCCTGAGCCAACCCCTCAAGGGTTGCGCGCTTGAAGATCTGCCCCTCTGAAAGGCCATTCTCCTGCATGCCTTTCAACAAGTCTTCTGTTGCAATCGCCTTGTTACCCGTAATTTCAATCTTGGAAATTGCAGGTCGCTCGCGCACAGTGATAACCAGGACACCATTCTCCTGGCCAATTTGAATATCCTCAAAGTAACCAGTGCGAAACAGCGCCCGAGTGGCACTCTGAATTTCCAGAGTCTCCACCTCATCCCCCACTCGCACAGGGAGAGCTGAGAATACGGTACCGGCAGAGACGCGCTGCAGCCCTTCCACACGGATGTCATCAACTACAAATGACTGTGCTAAAGCACTGAGAGGCAGTGCCAGACTAAGAGAAGCCGCTTTCAGGAAATGTTTCATCTACTAATTCCAGGTGTTTTTATTCGCAATCCAGGAGTTACAGCGCCAACTAGCGCCCCGCTCCCCCAGAATCAGAGGGTTGCCCCTCTACCATGTAATCAACATCGGGCCGGTCTGAGGTGCCGGACACCTTAGTTGTTTCAACTTTCACTACCTTCAAGTATCCAAGGCGCTCAAGACGCACTTTGGATTGCTCTATACGCGCAGAGGAAGCCAAAGCTGACTCCATCTGGCGCAGTTCACGCCGCAAGACTTCATCTGCGGTGCGAGTGTTCCCGCGAAAACTAATACGTCGCACATAAGTGCGCTTTCCCGGATCAATAAAGAAGGTAATTTTTACTGTACTCTCGTCTTCATTGGCCTCAGGAACACCATTCACTTCGGCAAAAGCGTAACCTTTGTTGCCCAAGCGTTTAGCAATATAGTCTGAAGTGGTCGTCACCCTCGCTTGGGAAAACCGCTGACCTTCTCGCACCAATAGCAGGCGGTTGATTTCCTCCTCCGCTACTATCGGGTTTCCAGCAATTTCCACCTCACTAACCGTGTAAACACCACCCTCAACCACGTTAATAGTAATGAATACACTCTTCTTGTCCGGCCCTAGAGATACCTGAGCCGAATCAATCTGGAAACCAAGATATCCACGATCCAGGTAATAGGACTTTAAGCGCTCCAAATCACCAGTGAGTTTCTCACTAGAATACTTATCATCGCTGCGCAACCAAGAGAGCCAGCCAGTAGTTTTAAGCTCAAAAATCTCTTCCAGCTCTTTATCAGAAAAGGCTCGATTTCCTACGATATTAATATGTTTTATCGCAGCAACAGCCCCTTCATCGACAGCAACCCGTAGTTCAACCTGGTTGCGTGGCAGCTCCTTGAGCTCCGCTTTAACACTGGCGCCATATCGACCCTGCGCCACGTACTGGCGTTCAAACTCCTGGGTCAACCCCCTGAGGGTCGAACGCTTTAGGATCTGGCCTTCGGCGAGACCGTATTCCTTCATCGCCTTCAGTAGATCCTCAGTGGCAATCGCCTTGTTCCCGGATATATCTATCTTTGATATAGCCGGTCGTTCTCTCACGGTAATAACAAGAACGCTGTTTTCGTGGCCAATCTGAATATCTTCAAAAAAACCAGTGCGAAACAATACTCGGGTTGCATCCTGAATCTCGCCAGGCTCAACTTCGTCGCCTACCCGAATCGGAAGCGCTGAAAAAACTGTACCTGCAGAAACCCGCTGTAACCCGTCTACTCGGATATCGCTGAGAACGAACGACTGTGCCAAAGCGCTGAGAGGCAGCACCAGGCCCAGAAAGATCGCTTTCAGCAAATACTTCATACCGCTTCCGAGTCGCTTTTACTCACAACACAATCGTGCCAAGACAAAACGTCTCACACGTATAAAAATCTCACTCACATTATCAGCCCGGAAAAAAGCCAATCCAGGGCACTACAAACGTAAAATATCGTTGTACAGAGCCAACCCCATAATGCAGAGCACCAGGGCCATGCCCACCTGTAAACCAATCACCTGCACCCTCTCTGACACAGGGGACCCCTTGATCGCCTCAATACCGTAGTAAAGGAGGTGACCACCATCGAGTACCGGGATAGGCAACAGATTGAGTACACCAAGACTAATACTGAGCAACGCCAGCAATGACAGGAAAGACTGCCATCCCGCTTCCGCGGAAGTACCCGCCACTTTAGCAATGGTAATGGGGCCACTCAAGTTTTTGGTCGAAAGTTGACCAAATAATAGTTTCTTCAAGCTATTCAGGGTAAAGACTGTTTTATCCCAGGTCTCCTGCAAGCCCTTTACTAAAGCGCCGCCCACCCCATAGTGGTAAATCCGTACTCGATCATCGGGCCAAGTCTCTGATACCGGCTGCACTCCGACCTGCCCTATGGTTTCACCGCTGTCCAGCTTGATCTCCGCCGGTGTTACGGACACCGTCAGCGGTTCGCCTCCACGCTCGACAGTGATATCCATTGGAACACCAGCGCGGGCTCTCACATAATCGGTCCAGCTTTGAAAAGATGAAAAGTCACGGCCATCGGTCGAGACAATCTTGTCTCCAGCCTTGAGTCCAGCTGAGGCTGCCGGACTCCCCTCCACTACATTATGAAGAGTCATACTCACCGGTGGAGTCCAGAGCTGCAGTCCAATCTCCCCGAGCGGATCGGGAACTTCACGGCCGGCAAGCCAGCGATTGATATCCGCCACCATATGGTATTCGAGGTTGGAATCCGAATAGCGCACAGAGAATTCTATGGTGCCACTATCACCCAGGCGGTTTGCCAGGCGCCAATTGAGGGCCTGCCAAGTGGGGGTAGCCTCACCATCAACAGCAACAATTTCCTGCCCGGACTCAAGGCCTGCCGACGCAGCAATACTCCCGGGCTCAACGGATTTCACAATAGGAACCGGGCCCGCTGTTCCACCGAGGAACACAGCCCAGAAAAAGACTACCGCCAAAAGAAAGTTAGCGGCAGGGCCGGCAGCGGCAATCGCCATCCTCGCCCATACGCTCTTGCGGTTAAACGCCTGATCCAGCTCTTCAGCCGCTACAGGCCCCTCGCGCTCATCGAGCATTTTTACGTAACCACCGAGGGGGATAGCGGAAATAGTGAATTCGGTACCGTGGCGATCATAGCGGGAGATCAACCGGCGGCCGAACCCCACAGAAAAGCGCAGCACCTTAACACCACACAGACGTGCTACAAGAAAGTGCCCAAACTCGTGGAAAGATACCAGTACACCGAGAGCCACCAAGGCCCAGATTACCGTCTGAATTAGATCCATACTCAGCTACAACTTCTTGTCATACGCAATTTAGCGGCCATTATACGCCGGGCAATGTGTTTAGAGGGCGGCAAGCGCCTGCTTGGCCAGTTCTCGCGCATTGAAATCAATGGCTTCGACTGCCTCGAGTCCCGACAGTTCAACAACGGGAGCCCTATTCATCACTTTTTCTATCACCAATGCAATATCAGTAAATGCTAAACGCCCCTCCAGGAAGGCTTCTACTGCAATTTCATTCGCTGCATTTAAGACTGTTGGAGCACTTTTTCCCTCATTAACAGCCTCTCGCGCCAAACGCAGACAAGGAAAACGATTAAAATCCGGGGCCTCAAAATCCAGCCTGCCTTGCGCAATCAGATCCAAAGCTGGCACCCCTGCATCAATGCGCTGGGGAAAAGCCAGGGCATGGGCAATAGGCGTGCGCATATCCGGATTACCCATCTGCGCCAGTAAAGAGCCATCCCGGTACTGTACCATCGAGTGAATAATACTCTGGGGGTGCACGACTATCTCAATCTGCTCAGGGCGCGCATTAAACAAATAGCACGCTTCTATAAACTCGAGCCCTTTATTCATCATTGTGGCGGAGTCAACAGAGATCTTCCGGCCCATCGACCAATTGGGGTGTGCACAAGCTTCATCCGGCGTCACCGCCCCCAACTCATTCGCAGCCCGTGTGCGAAATGGCCCGCCCGAACCCGTAAGCAGTATTTTTTCCACGCCCGCAGCTTCGAGATCCTCACAGGGGAATGGCAAACATTGAAAGATTGCATTGTGCTCACTATCAATCGGCAACAGTTGCGCGCCACTCTTATTCAAGGCCCTCTGAAATATTGGGCCCGCCATAACAAGCGCTTCCTTGTTCGCCAGTAACACTTTCTTGCCCGCATCTACTGCCGCCAAGGTTGGGCGCAATCCCGCAGCTCCTACGATCGCCGCCATGACTGTATCGACCAGAGTATCGGAGGCAACACGACACAAACCCTCCACCCCACTTAGGACTTCCGTATCCACTTCATCGCCAAGCAGTACTCGCAACTCTTCAGCTCGCGCCTCATCGACAACAACAGCATATTGAGGCTTAAACCGCCGACACTGCTGAGCAAGATCGGCAACCCTTTCACGGGCGGTAAGGGCAAAAACAGAATATTTTTCCGGGTGTCGCGCCAACACATCCAGAGTGCTCACGCCGATCGAACCAGTGGAGCCGAGAACGGTAATTTGTTGCGGGGGAATTACTTGCATAGGCCCTTTTCGTACCTCTGATAGCAATATTGCTGCCACCAAACAATTGCACGCCCAGCATTAAGCTGGGCGCTAGCGAATAAAACACAAAACTGGAGCGGAAACGCCTCTACAGGTATTTCGGCAGCTCGCTCGCTAGTGCGGCCATCGTAAACACTGGAAGAGCCGCGGAAAGGCTATCTATCCGATCGAGGATGCCACCGTGCCCCGGTAACATATGACTACTGTCCTTAATCCCTCTGTGCCTCTTAAACATGCTCTCCACCAGGTCCCCAATAACTGACGCCAGTGCAGTAACCAAGACACCAAAAGTGAACAAGACAGTATTTTTCAGTGGAAGCTCAAATAGGTAGGAAGTTACGAGAGCCAAAATCAAGCAAGCACCCAAGCCACCGAAAAAGCCCTCCCAGGACTTGCCCGGACTAACTTCTCTAGCCAACTTCCGCTTACCAAACTTGCGGCCTACAAAATAAGCACCGACATCCGCCGCTGCAACGATCGCCACCACATAAAGAACCAGCCAGGCTCCGTGATCCAAGCCTCGCAAAACTACCAGTGACAACCAGGTTGGAACTAACACAACAAGGCCTATCAGGCCTCGTACCCATCGGTTGCCCCACAGAGCAGCACTGGACGGGTAGCTTTGCACCCACAAGAAAGCGAGCGCCCACCAACCACAGGCTACAGCCAGAATCTGGCGGCCACGATCGATATCTGGATCATCAAAATTCATTGAAAAGACGTATTGAGCCGTGACCATTAGGGTTAACCCCAGTGCGGCCAAAAAAACGACGCGCAAGGCTCGATTCAAATTCGAGAGGTTGGCCCACTCCCAGCCCGCCAGCAAGATAACCGCCACAAATATCAGTGAAAACCACTGCATTGGAAGTAAAAACAATACCCCCATGAACAGTGCCAATAGCACCAAAGCAGTAATTATTCTTTGTTTTAGCACCGCAAACCCCTTTGTTAGTAACTTGACCACTCTGTCTGGATACTCTGTACAGATCAAGAGCGTGTCGGCAAAGATTTCCAACCAATTTGTATCGCAAGCCTAGCGCCGCAGACTTGCCCGGATCACGCCTGAGCGATCGCGTCATCCCCTCCGCGCGACCGCCGAAGCGGCGATCACGTAACTCATATTCTGCGATAGCCTTATCCAGTTCGGCTTCGTCAAAGTCGGGCCAAAGCGTATCAGTAAAATAGAATTCACTGTAAGCGGCCTGCCAGAGGATAAAGTTGCTAATACGCTGCTCACCGCTGGAGCGGATCAAAAGGTCTACCGGTGGCAGTTCTTGAAGCCGTACGTACTTACCAAGTACATCCTCAGTAATCGACTCTGGGGAGCGCGTACCATCGGCAACCTCTTGAGCCAATCTACGGGCCGCCTGAGCTATATCCCAGCGCCCGCCGTAATCAGCAGCAATTATCAGGTCGCCCTCAGTCCCTTCGCGGGTGATATCTTCCGCTTCGGCTATAGCGCGCTGCAAGCGAGGAGAAAATCGGTCCCGTCGACCAATAACTCTCAGGCGAACCCCTCCTCCCGCATCCGCCGGGCCTCTTTGCGCAAATAGGAATTAAACAGGCTCATCAACAGCTCGACCTCCTTCGGAGGGCGCTGCCAGTTCTCGCTGGAGAAGGCGAACAGAGTAAGCGCTTTAACGCCGCGAGCTTTACAAGCTGAAAGCAGGTCGCGGATACGCTCGACACCGGCCTTGTGGCCGGCTGAAGGGGAAAGGCCCTTTCGGGCAGCCCAGCGCCCATTGCCATCCATAATAATGGCGATGTGACGTGGGCCGGGAGCATGTAGCTCGGTACCACCGATGCTCATTAAATTTCCATCAGATCTTTTTCTTTCGCTGCCAGTGCTTTGTCCACATCAGCGACAAACTGATCGGTAATTTTCTGAATGTCGTCACTTGCGCGACGCTCATCGTCCTCAGAAATTTCCTTGTCCTTGACCAGTGACTTCACGTCCGCCAGCGCATCGCGACGAATATTGCGAATGGAAACCCGCGCCGTCTCTGCCTCACTTTTTGCCTGGCGAGTGAAGTTCTTGCGGGTCTCTTCGGTCAGCATAGGCATTGGAATACGGATAACCGCACCAGCTGTGCTGGGGTTGAGGCCCAAATCGGACTTCATAATGGCCTTTTCGATATCCGGGACCAGGTTTTTCTCCCAGGGAGTTACGGAAAGAGTGCGCGCATCCTCAACAGTAACATTGGCAACCTGAGATAACGGAGTATCAGAACCGTAATAGGAGACGTGGATGCCATCGAGAATACTCGGGTGTGCACGGCCGGTGCGAATCTTGTTGAAATTTCCAGCCAGGGCATCAAGTGCCTTACCCATACGAGCTTTCGCGTCTGTTTTTATATCTTCAATCACGATTTCACTTCCTCTTCAATTAAGGTGCCTTCCACGCCGCCAACCACAATATTTAACAGCGCTCCGCTTTTATCCATGCGGAATACACGTACAGGCATATTGTGTTCGCGACACAGGCAGATAGCGGTCAAATCCATCACGCCGAGCTTCTTGTCGAGAACCTCATCGTAAGTCAACTGGTCATAGCGAGTTGCTGTCGGGTCGAGTTTGGGATCAGCAGAGTAGACGCCATCGACCTTGGTCGCCTTCAAAACCAATTCGGCTTCAATTTCGATACCGCGCAGACAAGCTGCAGAATCAGTGGTAAAGAAAGGGTTGCCGGTACCGGCAGCAAAAATCAGAACTTCGCCACGCTCCAGGTAGCGAATAGCCGCACGGCGATCGTAGTGATCGACAATACCGCTCATTTGAATCGAAGACATCACTCTCGAGGAGATGTCAGATCTTTCCAGGGCATCGCGCAGTGCCAGGGCGTTCATTACCGTGGCCAGCATTCCCATGTGATCACCGGTCACACGGTCGAGACCTGCAGCGCTCAACGCAGCCCCACGGAACAGGTTGCCGCCGCCAACAACCAAACCCACCTGGACCCCAATACCGACCAGCTGCCCAATCTCCAGGGCCATTTTGTCCAGCACCTTGGGACTGATACCGAAACCCTGATCACCCATCAGCTCTTCGCCGCTGAGCTTTAACAAAATTCTCTTATACTTGCGGTCTTTAATACCGGGCATTCGTTAGTCCCCTTCAATGTACCTGTTAGTGGCCAGGCCTTGCCGCTGAACATTACAACAATTTCAGTCATTTACACAGAGGGGTGCTCCACTGTGGGTAAGAAACCCCAGCGGAAGCACCCCACTGCGATTGAGCGCCCGAGGGCACCCAATAATATGCGATTAAGAAGAGGACTTAACCTGGGCCGCAACTTCCGCTGCGAAATCCACCTCTTCCTTCTCGATACCTTCACCCACTTCGTAGCGAACAAAGGAAACCACATCGGCACCGGCATCTTTAACCAGTTTGCCAATGCTTACGTCCGGGTTCTTAACAAAAGGCTGCTCTACCAAGCTGTTCTCTTTCAGGAACTTCTTGATGCGGCCACCCATCATTTTCTCTACGATTTCAGCCGGCTTGCCTTCCATATCCGGCTGAGCCTTGATGATGTCCTTTTCTTTTTCCAGGACGTCAGCAGGCATATCTTCCGGCTTGTTCACCTGCGGGTTAACCGCAGTCACGTGCATGGCAACATCTTTGGCCAGCTCGATCTCTCCACCGCTCAGAGCTACCAGGGCAGCGATGCGGTTGTTGGAGTGAACGTAAGCACCTACAACTGGGGCTTCAACCAGCTCGATACGACGCACGCCGATGTTCTCACCGATTTTCTGAACCAGTGCTTCACGAGCAGTTTCCAGCTCGCCTTCCATCAGGGCAGCTACGTCTTGCTGGCGATCGGCAAATGCCTTCTCCACAACCTTGGCAACAAACGCCTGGAAGTTTTCATCGCGAGCAACGAAGTCAGTCTCGGAGTTCACTTCAACCAGTACGCCGTAGCTGCCGTCTTCTGCAACTTTAGCGGCAACAACGCCGTCAGCAGCGGTGCGGCCAGCTTTCTTAGCGGCCTTCAGGCCGGAGGCTTTGCGCAGGTCTTCAATCGCCTTTTCGATGTCGCCATCAGCAGCCGTCAGAGCTTTCTTACACTCCATCATCGGCAGGCCGGTACGCTCGCGCAGTTCTTTTACCATAGACGCGGTAATCGCCATGATTCAATCCTCGGGGTTCTGTCACTAAAAATTAGAAAAAAGGGGCCGTAATTCGGGCCCCTTTTTGAGTTCGTAGTGTAAAACGACTGTGTTACACCACTTAGCCCTGCAAATTACTCTGCAGCGGCTTCGTCATCGTTAGCTTCGACGTACTCGTCCTTCGCAACGGTGTTACCAGCTTCTGCAGCGCCAGCAAGTACTGCGTCGGCTACAGCTGTGGTGTACAGCTTGATTGCGCGGATAGCGTCGTCGTTACCGGGGATCACGTAATCAACACCAGCGGGATCGCTGTTGGTGTCGACAACACCGATTACGGGGATACCCAGCTTGTTAGCTTCCTGGATAGCAATGCGCTCGTGCTCAACGTCGATTACGAAGATCGCGTCAGGCAGGCCACCCATATCCTTGATACCACCGATGGAGCGCTCAAGCTTATCCATGGCACGGGTACGCATCAGAGCTTCTTTCTTGGTCAGCTTCTCGAAAGTACCGTCCTGAGACTGGGCTTCCAGCTCACGGAAACGCTTGATGGAAGCGCGGATGGTTTTGTAGTTGGTGAGCATACCACCCAGCCAGCGGTTGCTGACGTAAGGCTGGCCACAACGCTCTGCCTGCTCTTTGATAGACTTCTGTGCAGCACGCTTGGTGCCAACAAACATAATCTTTTTCTTTTGAGCAGTCATGCCCTTGATGATCTGCAGGGCTTCGTTGAAAGCCGGTACAGTGTGCTCAAGGTTGATGATGTGAATCTTGTTGCGGGCACCAAAGATGAATTGACCCATCTTCGGGTTCCAGTAGCGGGTCTGGTGACCAAAGTGAACACCAGCCTGCAGCATATCGCGCATACTTACTTGCGGCATAATAAACCTCTATATATACGGGTTAGTCCTCCACGTATCCCATGCGTCAACCCCTTTCAGGGCACCCAGACACATGTGTCGATGCGTGTGCGGCTTTTACTCGCCCAGGGAGTATCCCCAGGCGGCGCGCTTTATACCACAAGTGCACCCCATAGTGAAGAATTGGCACCGATTTCGCGCAAATGATCACGCCTCAATACTATTGGCGGGACGCCTGGGCCACGCTTGCGCCAATAGCGGCAAAATGTGTCCTACAGCCAGCAATCCGCTACAATAGCCCGCCTCTTGGGCGCTACCCGCCCCAACCCAGAAACAAAGGATACGCATGACCTCAGCCATTAAGACCCCAGAACAAATCGCCAAGATGCGCACCGCAGGCCGCCTCGCCGCAGAGGTGCTGGAAATGATTGGCGAGTATGTCGTTCCAGGAGTCACTACCGAAGAACTGGATCGACGCTGCCACGAACACATCGTGAAGGTACAGAAAGCGATCCCGGCCTGCCTCGGTTATCGCGGCTTCCCAAAATCTATATGCACTTCCGTCAACGAAGTGGTGTGTCACGGTATCCCCTCCGAGAGCAAAATTCTCAAGAAGGGCGACATCATTAATATCGATGTGACCGTTATCAAAGATGGCTGGTACGGTGACACCAGCAAGATGTTCTTTGCCGGCAAGCCCGCCGCCCACGCTGAACGCCTGGTACAAATCACCCAGGAGTGCATGTACAAGGCCATCGAAATTGTCCGCCCCGGCACTACCCTCGGCGATATTGGCCACGTCATCCAGCAGCACGCTGAGAAAAACTATTACTCAGTGGTACGCGACTTCTGCGGACACGGCATCGGCGACGTCTTCCATGAAGACCCACAAATTCTTCACTACGGTCAGCCGGGAACTGGTGAAGTGCTCAAAGAGGGCATGACCTTCACCATTGAACCCATGATTAACGCAGGCAAAGCGGCCACGCGCGTGCTGGGAGATGGCTGGACTGCGGTAACCAAGGACCGCCGTCTCTCCGCCCAATGGGAACACACCATGGCAGTGACTAGCGACGGGGTAGAAGTACTCACAGCACGTAGCGAGGAGAACTTCTAAAGCCGTACTGACAGTGCCGCGAGGAATAATTGCAATACTCGCGGCACCACAGTAGCGAATCTCCGCAAACCGAACCCAAGCCGCCCCCACCTGCGGCAGCCCAAGAGCAAAACGGACTTCCCATGCAGCCAGTCAGCCCTCCCTACTTTGAACGCCCCCTGTTTTTCTTTGATCAGTCTCGTTTTCGCAGGGATTTAAGCTTCGGTGACAAACCCACTCTGGAGATATTCAAAGATGCTGTCGGCGCAGCCGAACGGCAAATGGCAGAGCGCTTTCGCGAAGGAGAGGACGTTGTCACACTGGTACACGAGCGCGCCCTGTTTGTGGACTGCCTTCTGCATTACGCCTGGCACCAGTTCGAGTGGAGAGACGGTATCGGGCTTCTCGCTGTGGGCGGATACGGGCGCGGAGAGCTGCACCCCCACTCCGATATCGATTTACTCATCCTCTCCAGCGATCACCCAACCCCGGATACCATCGACAACATAGAGCGCCTGGTAGCCTTTTTATGGGACCTGGGCTTGGATATCGGCCACTCTGTACGAAACATCGAGGAGTGCCTGGAGTTGGCCGCGAAGGACATCACCGTGGCCACCAACCTCACCGAATCTCGCACAGTTGTCGGCGACAGCACTGTTGGCGAGCAACTAACTGCACAAATGGAACACAAAAGGCTCTGGCCCACCGAAGAATTCTTCAAGGCCAAGCTCGCCGAACAGAAAAAGCGGCACAGCAATCAGCAGGCTGCTGAATATATTCTCGAGCCCAATATTAAGAACTCTCCCGGGGGCCTGCGGGATATCCAGACAATTGCCTGGGTTGCCAAATATTTTTTCCAGGTGCGCACCCTGAAGCAACTGCAGGGAAAGGCATTTTTTACCGAGGAAGAGTTCGCCATATTACAGTCCGGGGAAACCTTCCTCTGGCGTGTGCGCTACGGCTTGCACCTGCTCGCCGGCCGCGCGGAAGAGCGACTATTGTTTGACTACCAAAGAGAACTGGCGAAGCAATTCGGTTATGTAGATAGCGACACCCAGCTCGCCGTTGAGCAGTTTATGCACAACTACTACCGCATCGTGATGGCACTGCAGGAATTGAACGATGTACTTCTCCAATATCTCGGCGAAGCCATCCTTCAGCGCAAAGGCAGCCAGCTGGTCATTCCGCTAAATGAGCGATTCCAGCTGCGCGACGGCAATATTGAGGTTACCCACCCCCAGGTATTTAACCAGGAGCCCTCGGCCCTGCTCGAGATCTTCGTGCTGATGGCCAACAACCCGGATATTAGTGGGGTACGTGCCTCCACCATCCGCCTGATTCGCGAGCACCGACACCTGATCGACGACCAGTTCCGCGCAGATCCGAAAAATACCCAGTTGTTTATGCAGCTGCTTCGCTCACCCCGGGGCTTGTCGACACAGCTATCCCGAATGACCCGCTACCGCATTCTCGGGCGATACCTACCAGAATTTGGGCAGGTAACCGGGCAAATGCAGCACGACTTATTCCATATCTACACCGTGGATGCCCACACCTTGCAAG
This sequence comes from Microbulbifer sp. MKSA007, assembly GCA_032615215.1. Taxonomy (NCBI): domain Bacteria; kingdom Pseudomonadati; phylum Pseudomonadota; class Gammaproteobacteria; order Cellvibrionales; family Microbulbiferaceae; genus Microbulbifer; species Microbulbifer sp. MKSA007. Next base: position 3,865,987 of record CP128433.1, read on the forward strand.
TTGTGCGCAATATGCGCAGCTTCCGGAGCCCCGAGGCGCGGGAAAAATTCCCGATTGCAGCGGACATTCTCGAGCGCATGCGCCAACCGGAACTGCTGTATATCGCCGGCCTCTACCACGATATCGCCAAAGGGCGCGGTGGCGACCACTCCAAACTGGGCGTTGTGGATGCAGCGGAATTCTGCCAGCGCCACCACCTGCCCGCCCGCGACCGGCGTCTGGTTTGCTGGCTTGTAGAAAAGCATCTATTGATGAGCCAGGTTTCTCAGAAGCAGGACATCAGTGATCCCGAAGTCGTGCACGCATTCGCCCGCGAGATGGGTGACCGCGAACACCTGGACTACCTGTACGCCCTCACTGTCGCAGATATCAATGCCACCAACCCGGAGCTCTGGAACAGCTGGCGGGCCAGTTTGATGCGCCAGCTCTACCAGGCCACCCGGCACGCCCTGCGCCGAGGCCTGGAAAACCCCATCGACCGGGAAGAAATCATCGAGGAAACCCGCTGCCAGGCAATGGAAAAACTGGACGCTATGGGACTTCCGCAAGCTTCGGTGGAAAATATCTGGGCACAAATGGGGGATGACTATTTTGTTCGCGAGACCGCTGACAATATCACCTGGCACACTTCAGCCATCCACGAACTGCACAGCAGCCCCGACACCAGCCAAAAAGACACCCTGGTTTTAACGCGAAACTCGGGGCCCGGCGAGCACGATGGCGCTACCCAGGTTTTTGTCTACACGCCTGATAGAGCCAACGTATTTGCCGCAGCGGTTACCGGGCTGGATATGCTCAACCTGAACGTTCACGATGCGCGCCTGTACAATTCTGCCTCTGGTTATACGCTGGATACTTTTTACGTGCTGGATGAAGCGGGCCAACCGCTACTGGACGAACCCCAGCGCCTAGCGCAGATTCGCGACACTCTACAGCAGGAGTTGGCCCTGGTTGAGGACTACTCAAAGATCATTCAGCGACGTACGCCCCGCCGCCTTAAAATGTTTGAATTGAAGAGCCAGGCTCATCTCTCCACTGAGCCCGGCGATCATTACAGCACCCTGGAAATTACCAGTGCCGACAGACCCGGCTTGCTGGCCCGCATCGCGCGTATTTTTATTTCCCACGATCTGCGCCTGCACAATGCAAAAATTTCGACACTCGGCGAACGAGTCGAAGATATTTTTCACATTACCGACGCCGAGGGATCACCACTTACCGACATCGAGGCCAACGGCGCACTGGAAAAAGCCATTTGCCTGGAACTGAACAACCAAGACGCCTAACCGAAAAAACGCCCGAGGCCCGCTCACGACCATGAACCCAAATCTGGAACAGCTGCAGCCCTATCCATTTACCAAGCTGCAAGCCCTGAAAGAGGGCCTCCAAGCGGCGGACAAACCGCATATTGCACTATCCATCGGTGAGCCCAAGCATGCGCCACCGGAGTTTGTCAGTGCAGAGCTTGTTCGACACCTGGACAAGCTTGCCGCCTACCCACTGACCAAGGGAATAGAGCCCCTGCGGCAGGCGATCGCCAATTGGCTGAGCCAGCGTTTTCAGCTATCCAATGTGAGCACAGATAGCCAGGTGCTGCCGGTCAACGGGACCCGGGAAGCACTTTTTGCATTCGCCCAGGCGACCGTTTCCGCAGGCAGCAAAGTCCTGATGCCCAATCCCTTCTACCAGATCTATGAGGGCGCGGCCCTTCTCGCCGGGGCGCAGCCGCACTTTATTAACTGTGTAGCAGAAAACCAATTCAAACCAGATTTCACCTCGGTGCCGGAATCGGTTTGGCAGCAATGCGAATTGCTTTACCTCTGCTCTCCCGGCAACCCCACCGGCGCTCTTCTCGAAGCTGAAGATTTTAAACAGCTGATAGAGAAGGCAGACCGCTACGATTTCACCATCGCCTCCGATGAATGTTATTCGGAGCTGTATTTTGACGAGTCATCACCGCCGGTAGGATTATTACAGGCCTGCGAGGAAATGGGGCGAACAGACTTTCGCCGCTGTGTAGTATTCCACAGCCTATCAAAGCGCTCGAACTTACCCGGGCTTCGCTCGGGCTTCGTCGCCGGTGATGCCGATCTGCTGCAAAAGTTTTTGCTCTATCGAACTTACCACGGCTGCGCCATGCCGCTGCCCAATCAATATGCTTCGATCGCAGCCTGGCAGGATGAGGAACACGTCCGCCAGAATCGCGCGCTTTACAGTGAAAAGTTTTCTTCAGTTCTCGAAATTCTCGACGGCTGCCTAGAGGTACAACAGCCACAGGCAAGCTTTTACCTATGGCCCAAGGTCGGGGATGGTGAGCGTTTTGCCAAGGAACTCTACGAGGCGCAAAATATCACGGTACTTCCCGGTGCATTTCTCGCCCGCGATAGCATCGGCTTGAACCCCGGTCGCGAGTATGTGCGTCTGGCACTGGTAGCGACACTGCAAGAGTGCATCGACGCAGCGCACCGTATAAAGGCATTTTGCAGGTAAGGCCAACTCACTTTTCAAGAACAACTGACAACTCGAGCACATACAGGAACTCCACGCCCAGGCATATCTTAACAATGGCAGTAAAAAATCTACTCAAGCAAGAGCGCGTTACTTATATTTTGCAGCGCCTGGAGGAACTCTACCCGGAAACTCCCGTTCCTCTCGATCACAAAGACTCCTATACCCTGTTGGTTGCGGTACTCCTATCCGCGCAATGCACCGATGAGCGTGTCAACCAGATAACCCCTGCGCTCTGGCAGCTGGCAGACAACCCCAGGGATATGGCGCAGGTCCCAGTAGAGGAGATCCAGAAAGTCATTCGCCCCTGTGGCCTCTCACCGCAAAAATCCAAAGCCATCAGCAAGCTCTCGCAGATCCTGATCAACGAATACCACGGCGAAGTGCCCGAGAATATGGCCGCACTGGAGACCCTGCCCGGGGTCGGACACAAGACGGCGAGCGTGGTTATGTCACAGGCTTTTGGGCACCCGGCGTTTCCCGTCGATACTCACATTCACAGATTGGCCCAGCGCTGGGGCCTGACGAATGGCAAAAATGTCACCCAGACGGAAAAAGACCTGAAGCGGCTGTTCCCAAGAGACAAGTGGAATAAATTGCACCTGCAGATTATTTTCTACGGTCGCGAGTTCTGCTCTGCGCGAGGCTGCGACGGCACCGTCTGTGAAATCTGCACAACCTGCTACCCCAACCGTAAAAACCCCAAGAAAACCAAAAAGGCGTAACCGTGATTACTCTGTACGGCATTAAAAACTGTGACACCGTAAAAAAAGCCCGCAAATGGCTGGAGAAAAATGGAGTCGATTATCGCTTTCACGATTTTCGCGTAGACGGCATGGAAGATGTTCCCCTACAAGCATGGCTGGATAAATTTGGCTGGCAGGAGGTCCTGAATCGCCGCTCAACGAGCTGGCGTGAACTGAGCGATGAACAGAAAAACAAAATGGACAATGCACTCGCCTTAGATCTGGCCAGTGCGACCCCTACCTTAATCAAACGCCCGGTCACCACCACCTCAAAGGAAACCCTTTTCGGTTTTAAAGAGGCGACCTTCGAACAACTGCAAAGCTAGTCGAATTAGGAGATAACCACCATGAGCAATATTTACAGCATCGGTTTTGGTGTCGGCACTTGTAACAGCAAGGGCGACTGGCTCGAAGTTTACTACCCCAAACCCCTGTTTAAACCCAGCGCAGAAATCGCTAACGCAGTTACTGAAACTCTGGGCGTGGCAGAGGGAAATCACAGCCTGCCTCTGGACTCCACCCAGCTACAGAAATTAGCCGATGCTCTCCACAGTGCAGGCGCCGCTGACCAGGCGGAAATCCTGCAGCAATTCGCCAATTCCCAAAGACCACTCGCAGTAGTTATTTTGGCTACTGACGAAGCCCCGCAGTCAGTGCCCGAGGCCTACCTAAAGCTACATCTTCTCTCCCACCGTCTGGTAAAACCCCACGAGACCAAACTCAATGGTATTTTTGGCAAGCTGGTTAATGTCGCTTGGACCAACCAGGGGGCCATCGATCTCGAGGAATTACCGCAGCGACAACTGGATGCAAGACTCAAAGGCGAGTACCTGGATGTCTCCTGCGTTGATAAATTCCCCAAAATGACCAACTACGTAGTACCGGCTGGGGTTCGTATCGCACACACCGCTCGAGTGCGCCTGGGCGCATACCTTGGGGAAGGCACCACAATCATGCACGAGGGCTTTGTTAACTTTAATGCTGGCACCGAAGGGCCCGGCATGATTGAAGGCCGTATTTCCGCCGGGGTATTTGTCGGCGCAGGTTCCGATCTCGGTGGCAGCAGCTCCACCATGGGCACGCTTTCCGGCGGCGGAAATATCGTTATCTCGGTAGGCGATAACTGCCTGCTCGGCGCTAATGCCGGCATCGGCATTCCCCTTGGCGACCGCTGCACTGTCGAGGCAGGGCTCTACATTACCGCTGGAACCAAAATCGCCCTGCTGGATGACAGCGGCAAGCTGGTAGAGCACATCAAGGCCAGAGATCTGGCCGGAAAATCCGATTTACTATTCCGCCGCAACTCCACTAATGGTGCAGTGGAATGTCTCACCAACAAGAGTGCTATCGAGCTCAATGAAGCTCTACACAGCAATTAAAATTGCACGGTGCGGAACTTCAGTTCTGCACCGATGCACCCCACCCCTCTAGCCGCTTCTTTGCGGCCCATCTCCCTATACAAGGAAAGCCCAAGTGACTCCCACCCTCCAACTCGCTTTCGACCTGATTTGCCGCCGCTCTGTCACCCCCGAAGATGCGGGGTGTATGGACCTTATGATCCAGCGCCTGGAAAAAATAGGATTCCAGGTAACAAAATTGCGCAGAGGTGACACCGATAATTTTTGGGCAGTACGCGATGGCTCTAGTGAAGGCTCCCTACTCGCCTTTGCCGGGCACACCGATGTCGTACCCACAGGCCCAGAAGAAAACTGGAGCTCCCCCCGTTCGAACCTGAAATTCGTGACGGTTTTCTATATGGCCGCGGTGCGGCGGACATGAAGGGTTCCCTGGCAGCCATGGTGGTTGCCTGTGAGGAGTTCGTTGCGGCACACCCAGACCACAGTGGTCGCATAGCATTTCTGATCACCAGCGACGAGGAGGGCCCCGCAATAAACGGCACCGTTAAGGTTGTCGAGTGGCTAGAGGAACAGGGAGAAAAGATTGACTGCTGTATCGTCGGCGAGCCATCCAGTAGTGAACGGGTTGGCGATATCATCAAAAATGGGCGCAGAGGCTCACTCGGCCTGGAACTAAAAGTTCTCGGCACCCAAGGCCATGTAGCCTACCCTCACTTAGCCGAGAATCCGATTCATACCCTGGCCCCTGCTCTCGCTGAACTCGCTGCCGAAGAGTGGGACCAGGGGAACAAATTCTTCCCCGCAACCAGCTTCCAGGTTTCCAATATCAATGGCGGCACCGGCGCAACCAATGTTATTCCCGGCGAAGTGGATTTACTCTGCAACTGGCGTTTTTCCACTGAATTAACCGCCGAAGACCTTGAGACTCGGGCCCGCGCAATCCTGGATAAGCATAACCTCAAGTACGAGGCGAATTTTAAATTATCCGGATTGCCTTTTCTCACTGCCGCAGGCCCACTGGTTCAGGCAACTCAGCAGGCAATTCTCACCATCACTGGGGAAAAAACGGAGCTATCGACCGCCGGTGGCACTTCCGATGGCCGCTTTATTGCCCCTACCGGAGCCCAGGTCGTAGAACTGGGACCAGTAAATGCCACTATCCATAAAGTGGACGAAAGGGTTGAGGCCGACCACTTGGATATCCTTAAAGATATTTATCGGGAAGTCTTAAAAGAGTTACTCACTTAAATTAATCCGACTCAACCTAGAGGCTCATAAGGGCGAAAGCTCAAAGTATTCTTTTGAGAGGCCCCGGCTTTCATGGCTGGGGCAGTAAAACTCCAGTAGGTTTATCTTGCCAAAAACTGGCTACCTCTTGAATATTACTATTCAGCGTATTTGCCAACTCTGCCAATACAACATCCCATTGCTCCAGACCGTGCAGGGTGGCTCGGGCCGACACAATTTATCGAGAGCAACATCTATCGCCAAGTTGGATTAGACTACTAAATGAGTTGCGGCAGAGATACTTAGTGAATCGCGCCGACGACCACCAACCGCTCACTGATTCTCGAGTCGCGCGGCTCCTGCCACCAACTCGAGCCCTCGAGAAAGACGCCATGAAAAGCGTAATCAAGTTGGACCCGCACAACCCAAGTGGCGAAGGCCTTGAGTCCTGGGCTGTCATCCCTCCCTCTTTTCTTACCGGCCCGACACCTATCCAGCGAGGGTATAAAGCCTTTGAGCGCAACGGCCTCTGCACTGGGACCTGGGATTGCTCTGGCGGAAGCAGCACAGGGCTCAATCCCTATCCACTCTTTGAGTTCATGCTTCTGATCGAGGGCCACGTCGGCATTATCGACGAAACAGGACACAAAGAAGTTATCTCTGCTGGAGAGCCGTTTTTCCTCCCGCAAGGCCTTAATTGCGCATGGGACATGCCGGTATACTACCGCAAGTACTTTATCAATTTATTCAATGATGAGTATCCTGCAGAGACTGATCCGTCTAAGCTGAGAGTCGTGCGCCCGCTTCCAAACATTTCAGAAGACGACTGCAAAGAGACCAGTCTCAGCACTCTAGAGCCACACCAAGCCCGGCATCTGGCATACGAGTCTGGTGATGGCAGGATCCAGGTCGGCACATTAATATCCGGCCCTTGTCGTTGCGATATCACAGATTTCAGTCGGAGCGAGCTGATATGTATGCTGGAGGGGTCGGTACGGGTCACAACGTCAAACGGCGAGGAGGCCTTCCACGCCGGCGACAGCTTCTTCGCACCATTGAATGCCCCGGTAGGGTGGCACGCCGACAAACCTTTTCGCGCATTCTTTTGCGCAGTCTGGCCCTGAGCATCATCAATGGATCACATCGATGACTGTCCTCATCTTTGGCGGCTCAGGAAACGTCGGCCGGGCCCTCATTCCGATCTTATATGCGAGTGGAGCAAAGATCCGGGTCGCCACACGATCGACTGCCTATGCCGCAAGTCTCCCCGATGATATTGATACAGTCATTGCCGATATGGACGATCCTTCCACCCTGAGGTCCGCATTTAAGGGAGTTGAGAGTGTCTTTCTTCTCATCGCAAATAGTCCCAAGGAGACTCATCAAGGCCTCTCCACACTGGCGATCGCCGCTGAATCACCCCCAGGCACATCGTTTATCTATCGAGCGATCTTGCAGTTCGCGCACCGATGATTCCCCATGCGGGTGGAAAATTCGCCATTGAAACAGCGCTGCGAGCAAGTGGGATCGCGCACACGATACTACGGCCCACCTACTTCGCTCAGAATGATCTTGTTCAGAAGGATGTGATCACTGCAGGAGCTTATGCAACGCCGTTGGGGGCCCACCCGGTTGCACGCATCGATACCCGTGATGTTGCGCTCGCAGCAGCGTCAGCACTCTTAGACATAAGGGCGAAGAACGAAGTATTTCTTTTGTCGAGTTTGGATGCCCCTAACGGCAATGAAACCGCTGCACTCTGGTCCATAGCACTTGGTCGCGCCGTCATCTACCCTGACCTAACGCCGGAAGACTTTGCCAACAGCATCGAAACCATGGTGCCTCCATGGCTGAATTTCGATCTTCTGATCATGCATCGCTGGTTCAAAACAAACGGCCATCCAGTCAATCAGGAAGATCTCGAGGCTCAGGCCGCACTTTTACCACAGGGTCCGCGAAGCTATCGAAGTTTCGTAGAGGAAACGGCCAACACATGGCAGAGTGAAACCTAAAGCCACCAAGTACCGTAGCTCACCTCCTTTTCAATACAGCCGCTATTATCGTAGTGGTAGGTCACCCCTTGTTCCGTTAGCCCAATACACACCCAGGTCCCATTAGAACCGTGCCCACCAGAATTGTGGTTACCGAATTAGAACCCGAAAACTACTATTCACACAGTGTGACGAAATGGTTGGGATCGACCAGTTTGATACTCTCAAAGATATTTATCGGAAAGTATTAACATAGCTACTATTTCGATTAATCTGGCTTATTTTACAGGCTCAAAAAAGACGAAAGCACCAAGTTTAATTTTGATCTGCCCCGGCTTTCCTTTTGAGAAAGTAAAACTCCAAAAGGTTTATCCGCCAAATAAACTGACTATCCCTTCAATACTACACTTCAGCGTATTTATCCCCTCTGTTGACACCCCTTCGGTATGCTGTATCTAACAATAAAAAGGAGCTCACGGGCCATGGATAGGTTTATAAAGTTTATTGCTGCGGCAGTTATTGCAAGCCCGGCATTTTCCACCCACGCAAATACAAATGAACATTCACCCAATTTTAGCTACGAGGATATTTTCGACCTGGAGTACGCCAGCGACCCACAGTTTGGCACTAACGATAAAAATATTTATTACGTGCGCAACTCCCTGAACAAAATGGCAGATACCACAAGGGCAAACCTCTGGTATATCAGCGATGATGGCAAAGATCATCGCCCCCTAACCTCGGGAGATTTTCACGATCACTCGCCACATCTATCTCCAGATGGAAAAACCATTGCCTTTATCAGCGACAGGAGTGGAAAGCCCCAGATACATTTGTTGTGGCTAGACAATGGTAAAAGTGAGCAAATTTCCCATCTACCCAAAGCCCCATCAAATATCCAGTGGTCCCACGATGGTCAGCATATAGCCTTCACCATGTTCGTGCCCGAGAACAAACCGCTGCCAGTGGAGCTTCCCACACCACCAGAAGGGGGCGAGTGGGAGGAAACACCTAAGTTTATCGACAAGAGCTTGTATCGCATTGAGGGCCAGGGATACTTAGAGCAGGGTAATTCACAGGTTTTCATGATTTCCCGTGAAGGAGGCACTCCCCGTCAGCTCACCAGTGGGGACTACGAGCACAACAGCCAGCTCAGCTGGGGCAAAAATAATAAGGCCATTTACTTTTCAGCAAATCGCCACCCAAATCATGAAATTGAACTGCTGGATTCAGAAATTTACAAGGTAAATATCAACGATGGAAATATTGAGCAAGTAACCGAGAGATTTGGCCCCGATTTTCAACCTCAAATCTCACCCGACGGAAGAAAGCTGGCATATTTAGGCTATGAAGATCAGCGGTTTTCCTACCACCAAAACACTTTGCGAGTGATCGACCTCGCTAGTGGAAAAAACCAGCTAATAAAAACTGCCAGCGATCGTAGCGTTTCCGATTTTCAGTGGCTCGCTGACAGTAAGCGTATTGCTTACAGCTATGACGATCATGGCTCAACCAAAATTGCCATTAAGAAAATTGGCGGAAAGGAAACCTTGATAGCGGATGACGCTGGTGGACTGACACTAGGCGCGCCCTATAGTTTTTCAGATTTTGCTGTCTCCAAACTTGGAAACGTAGTTTATACCCGAACCACACCTCAAATTCCCGCAGAACTTGCAATTTCTCGTGGCGGTAAGATAAAAATTCTCACGGCGATCAACAGTGATTTGATACCTCTACGCAATATGGCCCATGTGGAAGAGATCAACTATAAATCCAGCTTCGATGGTCGCAATATCCAGGGCTGGATCGCCTACCCCCCAAATTTCGACCCCCAAAATAAATACCCCCTGTTACTTGAGATTCACGGTGGCCCACTATCTAACTACGGCCCGCGCTTTTCTGCCGAAATGCAACTATTTGCCGCCGCAGGCTATGTCGTGCTCTACACTAACCCTCGTGGCTCTACCAGCTACGGCAATGAGTTTGCCAACCTGATCCATCACAACTTCCCTAGCCAGGATTACGATGACCTAATGGCAGGTGTCGATGCAGTTATCGCCCAAGGCTATATCGATGAGGATCAATTATTTGTCACAGGTGGGAGTGCCGGCGGCACACTGACGGCCTGGATTATTGGTAAAACTGAACGATTCAGGGCTGCGGTAGTTGTCGCACCGGTAATCAATTGGGAGAGCTTTGTTCTAACCGCCGATTACTCCAAAATATTTACTCGCTACTGGTTTTCCGGGATGCCTTGGGAGGCCCCCGGGGAGTATCGACGCCGCTCTCCACTCACATATATTGGCAATGTCACTACACCGACCATGCTATTGACTGGAGAAAACGATTATCGCACCCCGATATCTGAGACCGAGCAGTTTTACCAAGCACTAAAGTTAAATGATGTAGAGGCAGCTATGGTGCGCCTTCCAAACACATCCCATAACTTTTCCGATAGACCCAGCAAGAGAATCTCTAAAGTAGCTTCGACCCTCTACTGGTTTGATCAACACAAACCCGATAGAGAAAATGAAAGCGAGGATTTGGCAACCAACTAATTCAAAATTTTACAGGTATATTCGGCCAAATAACGGAGTAGCAGGTCAGCCACCCTGTTGCTCCATCACGGATTATCCCGTCGAGCACACCAGTCAACGGATCACTCCCTTTGTCCCCCCTTCCTCAGGTATCCTCTAGGAAACAAGAAGGAGGAGCCTAAAGATCATGAACCGGCTAATAAAAATTGTCGCAGCGATGTTTATCGCCAGCCCTGCGCTCGCTGATAACCAACTACCCAATTTTAGTTACGAGGATGTATTTAACCTCGAATACGCGAGTAGCCCTCAGTTCAGCAGTGACGGGAAAAGTATTTATTACGTCCGCAACTCAATGAACAAAATGAAAGACGGCAAGCGCGCGAACCTTTGGCGTATCGGTACCGATGGCAAAGATCACCGCCCTCTGACCTCTGGAGACTACTCCGATTACTCCCCACAGCTATCTCCAGACGGGAAGACCATCGCTTTTATCAGCACCCGCAGTGGCAGCCCGCAGATCCACCTGCTGTGGTTAGATAATGGCCAGAATCTGCAGATTACTCACCTGCCAAAATCCCCCTCCAATATCCAGTGGTCACGGGATGGTAAGCAAATAGCTTTCACTATGTTCGTACCGGAAAGCAAACCTCTGCCAGTACAGCTCCCCAGTGCCCCGGAAGGCGCAGAGTGGGCTAAGCCACCACAGTTTATCGACAGCAGTATTTATCGTTCAGATGGCATGGGCTATTTAAAGCAGGGGCATGTACAGGTTTTTGTGATCCCTCGAGAGGGCGGTACCCCTCGCCAGCTTACCGAAGGCGAGTACGATCATCACAGCAGTCTCGCCTGGAGTAAAAATAACGATGCAATTTACTTCTCAGCCAATCGTCATCCCGATCACGAAATCGAGCTGATGAACTCGGAAATTTACAAGGTGAGCCTACAAAACGGCAGTATCGAGCAAATTACCGAACGTTATGGTCCCGACCATCACCCGCAGATGTCTCCAGATGGTACGAAGCTGGCCTATTTAGGCTTTGAGGATCAAAAGCTCGGATACCAACAACATACTCTGCGCGTCCTGGATCTCAATAGCGGGAAGTCCCGTAAAATAAAAACTGCCAAGGATCGCAGCATCTCCAACTTCCACTGGCTGGGCGATAGCAAGCGAATTGCCTATAGCTACGACGATCACGGCTCCACCAAAATTGCCATCAAGAAAATTGGTTCCAGCGAAACCCTAATGGCCAGCGACGCTGGAGGCCTTTCGCTGGGACGCCCATACTCCGGTGCCAATTTTGCAGTCTCCAAACGCGGGGACATCGCCTACACACAAACAACCCCTCAAAATCCCGCCGAACTGGCTCTAGCGCGCAACGGCAAAACCCAGGCACTCACCGAGCTCAATGGCGACCTGATGCCACTGCGCGAGATGGCAAATATTGAGGAGATCAACTACAAATCGAGCTTTGATGGCCGAGATGTTCAGGGCTGGGTCGCTTACCCACCCAATTTCGATCCCGAGAAGAAATATCCCCTTCTATTGGAAATTCACGGTGGCCCCTTCTCTAATTACGGCCCCAGATTTGCCGCCGAAGTCCAGTTATTTGCCGCTGCTGGGTACGTTGTTCTGTACACTAACCCCCGCGGCTCCACCAGCTACGGCCATGAATTTGCCAACTTAATTCACCATAACTACCCGAGCCAGGATTACGACGACCTGATCTCTGGCGTCGACGCTGTAATTTCTCAAGGTTATATTGATGAAGAGCAGTTATTTGTTACTGGTGGCAGCGGCGGAGGCACGTTGACAGCCTGGATCATTGGTAAAACTGACCGTTTTAGGGCCGCTGTTGTCGCCAAGCCTGTCATCAACTGGGAAAGCTTTGTCTTAACTGCCGATTATTCCAGATTCTTTACCAGCTATTGGTTCTCAGGGATGCCCTGGGAGAAACCTGAGGAATACCGGCGTCGCTCACCGCTCACCTATGTCGGAAACGTTACCACTCCCACTATGCTCTTAACCGGGGAAGAGGACTACCGCACACCGATGTCGGAAACAGAGCAGTTTTATCAAGCACTAAAACTTAATGACGTTGATGCTGCCATGGTTCGCATTCCGGGGGCATCCCACAGTATCGCTGCCAGGCCAAGCCAGCTAGTGGCAAAAGTTGCATCGATTTTATATTGGTTTGATAAACATAATCCCAACCAAGAAAGCGAAGACCTTGTAGCAAGATAAATAACCATTCAATTTGTTATATTTTGACACTTTATTTTCAGTGGGCTCTTTGAGCCCACTGAGTAATCTTGTTACTAGTGTCATTTGTACCGCATAATCTCTTAAGCAACAGACATGGACGAGATCATGCGCAAACTAATATTTCTACTATTTCTCTGGCCCACCTTAGTCCTCTCTAGTCAAATTCCCTTAAATGACTTAATACGTCATGCTGATATAGAAGAAGTTAAAATCTCACCAACAGGTACACATATAGCAATACGAAAACTCCACGAAGGTGAGAGAGTGCTTATTTTCATGTCTTTGGAAACAAGGAAAGTTACAGGTCTTTTACGTTTTCGCGGTGAGGAAGAGGTAGGAGATTTTTTCTGGGCCAACCATGAGCGGGTTGTTGCTGAGATAGTGTCCAGACAAACCTCACTGGAAACTCCTGTCACTTATGGTTCGCTTTATGCAGTCAATTACGACAATACGAAAGCCAAAAATATTTTTGGTCACTCAAGTGGTGAAATGCAAACTGGCACTCGCTTTAAAAAAGCTAAAGCCACATATGCACACGCTGACTTGGTAGATCCTCTAATCCATAAAGATAAAAAGATACTGATATCCACACGCCCATGGGCTCAAAACCAAGAAGCTATTGGAGAGATTTTAGAGCTAGATATCTACAGTGGTATCAAGAAAAAAGTAGCTCGACTTCCAGAGGTTGACGGGGTTGTTCACACAGATAATGCAGGTAATATAGTATTTGCCACTGGCACACATGAAGAAGGTTATCAGCAGCTTTATCAAATGACTGATAATGGTTGGAAGTTAGTAGACCAACCTGTATTAAAAAATGGCACCCCTGTTGGTTCAGACTCAACAACCAATGAGTTCTACCTATCGATATATCACAGTGACAACACTGAACAACTTATTAAATTAGATACCAAGTCAATGGAATTCAAGTCTGTATTCCAGCATGAAATTTCAGATATCGAAGGCATCATTTATAACCCCAAAGATTTAAGACCACTTGGAGTGTATCTCCACCCAGACTACCCTGAGGAATATTTCTTTGATGATGGCGATGGATTTTCTGCATATTTCCGCGGCCTAAAAAAGGCCTTTGATGGATACAACCTTCTATTTACAAGCTTTACAACTGACGGTTCCTTAGGGGTATTAAGAGTATATGGCGACAGGCTTCCTGGAGATTATTTCTTAGTTAATACTAAAACCAAAAAAGTTGACTTCCTAATTTCCTCATCAGAGTGGCTAGACCCACAAGCACTCAATCCAATGGTTGCAGATTCATTTATAACTGACGACAAGCTTCGCATTGGCACCTACTTAACATTCCCCAAGAAGAGAAAAGAAAGACTGCCAATGGTCGTAATTCCTCACGGCGGGCCGCACTCTCGTGATTATTGGAATTACAACCAAACCGCTCAAATATTGTCTATGAACGGTTACTTGGTTCTGCAAATGAATTTTCGAGGCTCAACGGGATACGGTGGAGGGTTCTATACCGCTGGAGAGAAGGAATGGGGCAATAAGATTCAACAGGATATTGCCGATTCAGTAATGTGGGCGATAGAAAAAGGTTACGCTGATCCTGAGCGTATATGTATCTATGGTGCAAGCTTCGGTGGCTACTCGGCACTTATGAATCCAATTCGCCACCCCAGTCTCTACAAGTGTGCGGCAGGTTATGTTGGTATATATAACTTAGAAATGATGTATACAAAAGGGGATATCAAGCAGAGGGATCGCGGAATTGCTTACTTAAACCGAGAACTCAGCAGGGATAAAAATTTCCTCAATGAAAACTCCCCCTTTACAGCTTGGAAAAGCTTAATTTGCCGATATTTTTGATTCATGGTGAAGAAGACCAAAGGGCTCCCTTTGAACACGCAAAAGCCATGGTGAAAGAGTTCAAAAAAATGAACAAGCCTGTTAAAACTTTATTTGTGAAAAGAGAAGGCCACGGGTTCTACACAGAAGAAAATAATATGAAACTCTATACAGAACTTCTTGAGTTTTTAGACGAGCATATAGGTGTTGGAGCGGCCGAAAAACAGCCCAGCAGAGGGTAGAGTATTAAACTGATAATGTAGCCCCAATCAACCAGGGGCTACATGTTCTCTATTTCGCGATCACCTAAAAAGACTCTCACTCAACCATGATCGCGATACGCCTTCCACTTCTTCATATGACGATCCTTTTTTTCAGCCTTCAGGGTTTCCAGCTTGGCGAGCTGCTCATCTGTTAATACAGACTCAAATTGAGTACGCATCTGGTTGCGGCTCTGCATTTTAGCGACTTCCAGTTTGCCAATCTCCGCCCCCAGGCTTGCCAGTGTTTGCTGATCGGCACCGGAACGAATTGCTTCACGCAACTCTTCATACGCTTTGTGCATTTCTTCGCGCTTAGCTATTTTTCCTTCACGGTTGGACTTGCGAAGCTCCTTCAGTTGATCCTTTTGAGCTTCCGTCAGGTCCAGCTCTTTAGCAATTTTTTCTGGTCCATGGCCGCGACCTTCCATACGTCCTTTACCATCACATGCCATGCCAACGGCTGGTACTGCTACAACGCCAGCCAAAGCCAAACTACCTACTACAGTTTTCCAGTTTTTCATCGTTCAACCCTCTCGTTTGCATTCAGTAAGTACATAGTAAGTGGGCGCCGTGTAAACGGGGGATAACTGTGGTAAACCTTTGTTAAGAGCTCACAACAAGCGCTTTTTATAATAAATACAGCTTACAAAATGCACCGACTGTAAAAAAATTTTCAAATTAATGGTTGTGAAGGGAAATAAAAGAGAGGGGTAGAATTTAAATTAGAAATTTAATCCGGAAGTTACAAAGGGCTGACCAGTATAACTTCCACAACATCGAAATGTTTTTAATGGAGAGCGGCTGAGGAGGGATTTTGTTTCGTATCCACATCTTCCAGTGAGTGAGTCAGAACAAAGTAATAAACAACCTGCTCGCGCCCCTGGACTTCTGCTACCAGGTCAAAGTTGTACTCTCCCCGCTCCCCGGGAGAAATACGCACAGCGGCTATATGTTCAGGCTCAATAAACAGCTCGGCGACGGGTCATTTACCGCGCATTACCTGAACCAACTTGGTACGGGCATCTTCAGCGGTGAAGCGCCAGTGGTAGTCATCATCATCGTATACTACCGAATCACTACTTCCGGCCCTGACGATGCAATTTGTATGCTCTGCCAGCCAGGGCCAAAACTCGCTGAACAACAGAGAGCTTTTCATAACGAATCAGTCATCCAACTCAAGAACATCACTATCAAGCGCAAGCTCTTCAGCTATTTGCAGACACCAGCGATTCAGCCGCTCTGTGGTCATCTCTTCCTGCTGGTCTTCATCAATAGCCAGGCCGACAAACTTTGCTCCACCTTCGACTTCAGCTTTTGAGGCTTCATACTCGTAGCCTTCAGTGGACCAGTGACCGACTATAGTGGCTCCTTTTTCCACAATAACATCGTGGAGCATGCCCATCGCATCCAGGAAATAGTCGCCGTACCCAAATTGGTCTCCCAGGCCAAATAAAGCGACGGTCTTTCCGCTAAAATCGATTTCCTGCACATCCTCCCAGAACTCTTCCCAGTCAGATTGAATCTGACCAAAGTCCCAGGTAGGGATTCCAAAGATAAGATACTGATAATTAGCAATATCCAACTGGGTGACATCGGCAATATCAAACAGGTCTACATTGTCTTCGCCAAGGCGGGCGCGGATGCGCAAAGCTACAGACTCGGTATTACCCTCATCACTGCCATAGAACAAGCCGATTTTACTCACAGTCAACCCTCTCCGCCCAATCCGGGCCGCTACATACTAAATTACAAGGCGGCGTATTCTCCCAGCAATAACCGGGCTCAGCAAGTTACCTATCTGATCAGGTTTCGGCAGGAATAAAGAAAAATGCCCCCGGGGCAGCGGGGGCTAAGGGTTATGAACCTGCTGGGCCTTGGGGAAGGGTGCACCCAGCGGATCGCACAAGGAGTCTTTGGTTGGGGGGCCTAGGACTCTGAATCCTGGCTTGCAGAGCTTTCATCGCGCCGTTTCATTTGGCGCGCTTTGCGCTCACTCTTTAGCTGCTCTAGCTTGGCCTTCTGCTCATCAGTCAGAATGGCCTTAAACTGTTCTTTCATTTCGTTGCGGTTCTGCATCTCCTGAAGCTTTAGCTTGCCTAGCTCTTCGCCCAATTGATCCAGTGTCGCCTGGTCAGCGCCCGACTCAATCGCCGCATTTAATTCCTTGCGCAGCTCGATCATTTGCTCGCGCTGTGCCATTCTCGCCTCGCGGTTGCTCTCCCGGTTGGCCTTTAACTGTGCCTGCTGGCCTTCGGTCAACTCAAGCTGGCGGACCATATATTCAAATCCACGCCCCTGACCACCTTCACCACCGCCGAAAGCAAGTGCCGCAGGGGCAACCAGAACACCTACCAAGGCCAAGCTTCCCATTGCTTGTTTCCAGTGTTTCATTCCTACGTCCTCATGTTCGCGTTCAGTGACTACATAGTAAGCCCAGCTTGTGTAAACGGGGGAAAACACCGGTAAACATTTGTTAAGAACGGTAAAAAGCCCTATCGCCGGCGGTAACCAGCGCCAGCGCTTTGCATATAATGGCCACACAGAAACTGAGAGAACGCCATGAGCCGCATCCTTTTAATCGACGATGACACCGAACTCACCGACTTGCTAAGGGAGTACCTTACCGGAGAGGGTTTTCAGGTAACCGCAGCCAATGATGGTGGCCGGGGACTAGAGCTCGCCCAGAACGAGAGCTTTGACGCTCTGGTTCTGGACGTCATGCTGCCCGTTCACAATGGCTTTGAAGTACTGCGTAAACTTAGGGAGGAGGCGTCAGCAGCAAGCCGCTCCCTACCGGTTTTGATGCTTACTGCAAAGGGGGACACTGTGGATCGTATCGTCGGCCTGGAAATGGGTGCCGACGACTACCTGCCCAAACCCTGCAATCCCAGGGAATTGGCGGCCCGACTGCGCGCAGTACTCCGCCGCGGCCGAGTCGAAGCTGAAGAGAGCGACGACACTCTTAGCAGCGGCCAGATTCGACTACTGCCTGCAGAGCATCAGGGTTATTGGAACGATCAGGCTTTGGCTCTGACTGGCGCAGAGTTCGCCGTGCTCAAGGTACTGGTTCAGCATGCCGGCGAAGTGGTTGGCAAAGAGGTTCTCACTGAAAGTGCCCTTGGCCGTAAGCTGATGCCCTACGACCGCTCCATTGATGTCCATGTCAGTAACATTCGCAAGAAGCTCGCGGATAAAGGTGCCAGCCGCGACCTAATTATCAATATCCGAGGTTCCGGATACATGCTCACCCAGAGCAAGCAGTAGGTTTTCCACGATGCGCAGTCTCTTCTGGAAAATGTTCTTTGGGGCCTGGATCACCGCCATGGTGATGGTTGTAGCCGCCATTTACATTACCCACTTCGGTGAATTCGGCGATCCCCGACAAGAGGAACGCTGGGAGGGCCCCGCCCTTTTTCGCGAGGTCATGCGAAATATGCGAATCGCCCGCCGTCACGGTCCCGAACAATTCCAGCACTGGCTCGAGAAAGCCCCCAAAAAAGTCAAACGGCGGGTTTATGCGGTTGATCAACAAGGCAACGACATCCTCGGTCGCGAAGTGCCATCAAATATGGGCTCGTTGATCGACAGTCTTGATTACCGCAATCGCGAAGCTCACAAACTGGTAAATAACAAGCCCACTGTAGGCTTCTTCCTGCCGCTGCGCACCGGAGACCCCTTGCGTATCGTCGTCGTTGCTGGGGATAGCAAGGAAGGCCTATTGCTGCGCTTCCTGTGGCGCAATTTCTGGCCGATGTTGCTGCTCTCCATGATTGCCTCGGGTCTAGCCTGCTACTGGCTGGCCCGCTACCTGAGCCGCCCACTGGAACAGCTGAGCGCCGCCACCAAGCGCGTCGCTGCCGGCGAACTGGACTACCGCGTGACCCCGTCCCTAAAGTCTCGAAATGATGAACTGACTGACCTGGCCCTGGACTTCGACTCCATGACCGCCCAGCTTCAAGAATCGATGTCCGAGCAGCGCCGCCTGATCAAGGATGTCTCCCACGAACTGCGCTCGCCACTAGCGCGCCTGCAAGTGGCACTGGCCATCGCCCGCCAAAAGCAAATAAACGGGCTCGACACAGAACTGGATAAAATCGGCAAGGCAGCGGACTACCTGGAAGATATTATTGCCGACGTGCTATCACTTCCTATTAGCAGCCAGGAACAGCGCCCCCTGGATGACGTAGTGGAAGTGAATGCCCTGATAAGCGCCCTGACGGAAGACCTCCACAGCGAAGCTGCTGACAAAGAGCTATCCTTTGAAATTCGCTCCGAAGGGGAAGAGCTCCTTGTCGCAACCCGGGGCAGCTCCCTGACCGCTGCCCTGGAGAACATCCTGCGCAACGCAATCAAGTACAGCCCCGAGCACGGCCGGGTCAAGGTGTCGATTAAAGAATCCTCAGATTCCTGCACCATCTCAGTCATTGACTCAGGTTCCGGCGTGGCAGATGAGGAATTGGAGGCTATTTTCCGCCCCTTCTATCGCACAGATAGTGCACGCACCCGGGAAAGTGGTGGCTTTGGACTGGGACTCGCTATCGCCCAGCGCACCATCCTGCATCACCAGGGAAGCATCAGCGCCAAAAACAGCCGGGATGCGGGCCTGTGTGTTGAGATTAAGCTCCCCCTGCTACATATTGCCGACGATTAAGCATCGCAGCAGCTAATATAAGCATCTCTACCGCCAGAGTTTTCTGGCGGTTGCTTCCTTGCACCCGCAAATAGCAAAGGAACCCGCTATGCGCTGGATTATTTATATTCTTATTGCCCTGGTAATTCTCGTGCTCGCGGGATACTTATTCCCACGCGAAGTCACTGTTCATCGCAGCGTATTTATCAACAAACCACCACAAGTGGTTTTCCCCTACGTTAATAATTTCCACAAATTCAACGAGTGGTCCCCATGGCGCCATATCGACCCCTCGGTACTCTATGAGTACAGCGGTCCCCAGGAAGGCGTCGGCGCCAAAATGAGTTGGCGCGGCGAAAACTCCAAAGCCGGAAGCGGTAGTCAAACTATCTTCGCCAGCAAGCGAGATTCTGTAGTCGCCACCAAGCTGGATTTTGGTGATGGCAGCCAGGCCACGGCAGAATTCCAGCTGGAACCAAAGGATGGCGGCACCCTTCTTACCTGGAACTTCCACAGCGATACCGGCGGTGGTCCCAGAGAACGCTGGATGGGCCTTGCAGTGAAAAAAATGGTGGGAGAGTCTTATGAACAAGGGTTGGAAAAACTTAAAAACCTGGTTGAAACAGCACCGGAAAATAGCACCTCCGACGGAACCTCCACCGATTCAGTTTCAGATATTCCATCCGATGTAGATGATGCAATGGGTGATGGCCCTCAGGGTGTCCCCAGTGAACTGCGAGACCAGAATGAAGAGGAAGCAGGAGAAACACAGGAAAACCAGCAGTAACACTCAGCAATTAAGAGTAGCGATTACTGAAATACAAAAAAGCCCGCAATTTGCGGGCTTTTTCTGTTTAAACCGACTTCGGTCGATTGCGCCGAGCAGCCGGTGCTGGCGACTTGCGCAACTTCCTGCGCTGGCGCTCCAGGTTTTGTTTCTCACCCTGGGTCAATGGGCGCTGGCCCAGTTTCGGCATTCCCGCCGTTACGCAGAGGTCATCGATCTCGCGGGGCTCCATCTCAATCCACTGCCCGACGCGCACATGGGAGGGAATAAAGACGCTGCCGTAGCGCACACGCTTCAAGCGGCTAACTCTAACTCCCTGGGACTCCCACAGACGACGCACCTCGCGGTTGCGGCCCTCCATCACTACACAGTAGAACCAGCGGTTTTTACCTTCACCACCACTCTCTACGATGTCGGTAAAGCGCGCCGACCCATCATCCAACAACACGCCCTTGAGCAGACGCCGCCTCATTTCCTCATCCACATCACCCTGGATTCGAACCAAGTATTCGCGGTCGATTACCGAGGAGGGATGCATTAATTTATTGGCCAGCTCTCCGCTATTGGTAAACAGCAGCAAACCACTGGTATTGAAATCCAGGCGCCCAACAGAAATCCAGCGGCCGGTTTTCAGTCTCGGCAGGCGATCGTAGACCGTCGGGCGGCCTTCCGGGTCGTGGCGGGAGCATATTTCTCCAACCGGTTTGTTGTAGAGTATTACCCGGCAGCGATTCTGCTCTGCCGAAGGCAGCCGGCTACCATCAAACTCGATATGATCCGCGTCAGTTACGCGCTCGCCAAGCTCCGCCACTTTTCCATTTACGGTTACGCGGCCCGCATCAATTGCGCGCTCCATTTCACGGCGCGAACCGAGGCCGGTGCGCGCTAATACTTTCTGTAATTTCTCGCCTGCTGGCGGGGTACCATCACTCATGGGGTGGTGCTTTCCACTTGTACTACTTCTTTGGAATCTTCATCGACATCAGCATTTGCCTCCACCGACTCCTCGGCGACCTCTTCAACTGTGTCGTCTTCGGCAAACATACTGCTGGGTGGTAACGTTGCCGTTAGAGAGTTCTCGCTCTCTTCTTCTACTTGCAGCGATTCAACGCTGCTTCCCTCATCACTGTGAAGTTCACTCTCTTCACTTAGATCAACATTTACATCCAACTCCGAATTACCTTCAGAGTCTTCCTGCTCCATTTCCCACTGGATCTCTGCTGCCGCAGTTTCCACTGGATCTTCCTCTGCATCCGTCTCGGCGGGCACTGCATCGGCATCTACTCCGGACTCAGACTCGGTCTCGGCACCTGATGCTTCAGCAGCAACTTCCTCAGCCAAAGCCTCTACCAGGGCATCGTCTATATCTTCGTGTTCAGCCGCAGGGGCTTTAGTAGAGGATTCTGCCTCGGTGTCTTGCTCTGACTCAGAATCTTCCAAAGCACCATTGTCCACCTCGGACTCTCCCTCCTCTGGAACCGGCTCTGGGGGCAAACCTTCCTGTTCCAGAATCTGGTTCAGACTCTCGATATCGCGGATCTCCGCCAGAGTCGGCAAATCATCCAGGGTGCTCAAATTAAAATAATCGAGAAACTCCCGGGTTGTTGCGTAGAGAGACGGCTTACCGGGCACGTCCCGCTGCCCCACAACTTTAATCCAACCGCGCTCCAGCAGGGTTTTAACAATATGCGAACTCACCGCAACGCCGCGGATATCCTCGATATCACCACGGGTTACCGGCTGTCGATAAGCGATAATGGCGAGGGTCTCCAAGGTTGCACGGGAATACCGTTGCGCCTTTTCCTCCCACAGCCGATTCACCCATGGAGCCAGGTCTTCCGGCACTTGAAAACGCCAACCACTCGCGACTTTCTTCAGTTCAAACCCTCGGTCAGCACAACTCTGGGCGATTTCTTCAAGCACATCTCTCAGGGTAGTCTTGGAGGGTTGCTCTTCCTCGTCCAGCAAAGACAACAGTTTTTCTTCACTGAGAGGCTGACCAGCAGCCAACAGGGCGCCTTCGACGATTTTGCGCAGTAATTCGGGGGCGATTGTCATCTTCTATTTTCTAACTCGAATACATTTCCGACGCTTTATCCGAGGCCTCTACAGCGTCCTCTAGATCTTCAACCTCTTCGAGAGTCTGATCCTCAAGCTCGCTATCAGCACCGTCTTCGCTTTCACTGCTGTGGGTAGCAGCGCGAGCTCGCACGTGGATCGGGCCAAAAGCTTCATTCTGCACCAGCTCCACCAGAGACTCTTTTACCAGCTCCATCACTGCCAGGAAGGTCACTACGACACCGAGGCGACCCTCCTCAACGGTAAACAGGCTGACAAAGGGCACAAACTGGCCGTGGCGGATCTTATCCAGCACCTGGGTCATACGCTCGCGGGTGGACAGCTTCTCCCGCTCAACCTGGTGGCTCTCAAACATATCCGCACGCCGCAGCACATCAGCCAAGGCGACCAGGACTTCTTTCAAGTCAATTTCAGGATCGGGGCGTGTGATACTGCGATCGGGAGCCTCTGCATTGGCCTGATGGACATCCCGGCCAACACGGGGGATTTCATCGAGATCCTCAGCCGCAGTTTTGAAACGCTCATACTCCTGCAAACGGCGAATCAGAGCCGCCCGGGGGTCCTCGCCTTCTTCCTCCTCCGCTTCAGGCGGTCGCGGCAACAGCATCCGCGACTTTATTTCCGCCAACATAGCGGCCATTACCAGATACTCGGCGGCCAAGTCAAAGCGAATTGCCGTCATCATCTCCACATACGCCATATATTGATGGGTAATGTCGGAGACGTTGATCTCGAGAATATCCAGGTTTTGGCGGCGAATCAGGTATAGCAGGAGATCCAGAGGCCCCTCGAAAGCCTCCAGAACAACTTCCAAAGCATCTGGTGGAATAAAGAGATCCTGCGGGAGGTCGTTAAAGATTTCGCCCTGCACCAAAGCCAGGGGGGAATCCTCATCCGAGTCCTGGCCCTGCGATTCCGCATCGCCAGCCTGGGCAGGAGCTTCATCATCGCTCGCCGCAACCTCGGCCAGCACTTGCTCCTCGACCTCTGCTAGTAACTCATCACTGGACACCCTGCCCCACCCTCAATCGTGCAAACGCGCGATTATACACGGCGCCGCAGCTTTCAGCCGAGTATTTCGTCAGTTGCCCCACATCCCTGACGAATCAGTTGGGGCTCATCACCCGTCAGGTCGATCACGGTGGTGGGCTCCAACCCGCAGAAACCGCCATCGATAACCAATTCCACCTGGTGCTCCAGGGTATCGCGGATATCGTAAGGTTCGGTTAGGGGCTGTTCTTCGCCGGGCATAATCAGGCTACAGCTCATCAACGGCTCGCCCAATTCTTCAATCAGGGCCAGGGCGATGGGATTATCCGGCACGCGAATACCGATGGTCTTGCGCTTCGGATGAATTAACCTGCGCGGCACTTCGGCGGTCGCCGGCATAATAAAGGTATAGGAACCCGGCGTATGATTCTTTAACAGCCTAAACATCTGGTTGTCGACCTTGGCATAGGTCGCCAGCTCCGATAGGTCTCGGCACATCAATGTGAAGTTGTGCTGCTTGTCCAGCTGGCGCACTCCTCGAATGCGCTCAACCGCCAGCTTCTCTCCCAGTCGACAGCCTATGGCGTAAGCTGAATCGGTGGGAAAAACAATAACGCCCCCTTGGGCGACGATCTCTGCTGCCTGAGTGATCAGGCGGCCTTGAGGATTATCCGGATGAATCTGAAAAAACTGCGCCACAAAGCCCCCCAAAAGCCTTACCGATTGAAAATACCTCACTGCCATCCACCAGGCTTAAAGCCGGGCGATGGCCCCCAATTCACAAGCCGGAATCAGGGCAGCGAAACGTGACCCCGCTGTTCCCGGTGCAGAGTGTGCCACAGATTCCACACCGGCTCGACGTCTGCGGGCAACCTGACACAACCCAATTCACGCCAGGGCTGCTCCGGCTGGTGAAAATCGCTGCCTAGAGAGCAATATGGCATCGACTTGCCCGCTGCTTCCGCAGCCGAGAGTAACAATTTCTTTAACTCTCGGGTCTGTGTCGGGTTTTGCCGACCGCACAGCAGCTCTACCGCATCCCCATTTTCTTCAAGAAAAGCTCCCAGCAGTCGCAATAACTGGGTGCGCGTCAATCCGTACTTAAGCGGGTGGGCTAATACCGCACAACCACCAGCACTGTGAATAGTGGCGATGGTCTCACTCAACTGGGGCCACTCAACTCTCACATCTCCTACTTTGCCAGCCCCCAGGTAACGCTTAAACGCCTTACCGGTATCGTCTATATGCCCAGCTTCCACCAGCCATCGTGCGAAATGGGGCCTACCCAGTACCGAGTCGCCCGCCAGGGCACGCCCACCCTCCAAGGCACCGCTAAAACCACGCTTTTCCAGCTTCTCCGCGATACGCTCTGCCCGTTCCTCGCGCAACTGCTCACGCAGCTGAATGGCTTCTTGCAGAGGCCCCGATTCGGGATTGATGTTCAGGCCTACAATATGTACGGGTCTGCGCCCCCAAAGACTGGAGAACTCAATCCCCGCAACTACATCTACGCCCAAACAGTCACCTTCCTGTTGAGCCTCAGGCACACCATCCACCGTATCGTGGTCGGTCAGGGCGAGCATCGTCACACCTTGGGATTTCGCTCTCGACACCAGCTGCGCAGGACTTAAAATACCGTCAGACGCGGTACTGTGGCAGTGCAGATCTACCAGGTCTGTATTCAAATCGGCTGAAAGGGTCTTCAACAACAGGCTCTCACTCAGTTCGACGATGAAAAAGATCGCCATATCCGTCTTTTCAGGAACAATCGCCCTATTGCGCTGTCTATGCGGCACTCGGCGTTTTCAGGGATAAGGCCCGAACTAGCAGTCACTCACAGGTGACTCGCCAGGGCCGAAGTCTGACAGTAGTTTTGTCAGCGGGGAAATTGAACGGGCTATCAGCCCCATCAGTTTCCAGCGGGCATTATCACCGGAATTGAGTATGACCGAAACGAATTCGACCACGACATCTCCCGAGAAGCCTAAAAAGGAAGGGTTTCTCAGCAATATCGCCTTCAATGTCATTATTCCGACATTGATACTGACCAAACTTTCCGGGGATGACTGGTTGGGCCCAACCTGGGCATTGATAGTGGCCCTGGCCTTCCCACTGGGTTATGGCCTTCGCGACCTGCTGCGCCTAGGCAAGGTCAATTTCTTCTCAGCCCTCGGGTTTATTGGCATCCTGCTCACTGGCGGCATCAGCTTGCTCAAGCTGGACCCGCAGTATATTGCGATTAAGGAAGCTGCAATCCCTGGCCTACTGGGTGTTGCCACGGCACTATCCGTTTATACCCGCTGGCCGCTGGTCAAAACCCTGCTGTACAACGATCAAATCCTGAATACGACAAAGATCGCCGAGTCATTACAGGCCAATGGTAACCAGCCAGCCTTCGACCGCACCTTGCGCCAGACTTCATGGATCGTTGCCGGATCATTCTTTTTCTCCTCGGCACTGAATTACATTCTCGCCAAAATGATCGTCACCAGCCCGCCGGGCACCGAGGCCTATAACACCGAACTTGGCGAAATGACCGCCTATGGATATCTGGTTATTGCGATCCCATCAACCCTGATTCTGATGGGTGCACTCTTTTTCCTGTTCTCCCGTATCGGCAAGCTGACCGGGTTGAAACTGGAAGAAGTGATGGTTGCGCAATAACACCTTAAAAAAACTAACAAGAGCATTAAAAACAATGTGGTACGCAATCATCAGTGAAGATGTTAGCGATAGTCTCCCTTTACGCAAAAAAGCCCGCGCCGGTCATTTGGCCCGACTCAACCTTCTAAAAGATGAAGGCCGTCTCCTGGCCGCCGGCCCAAATCCCAGCATCGACAGTGAAGAGCCCGGTGAAGCCGGCTTTACCGGTAGCCTGGTAATTGCTGAGTTCCCCTCTTTGGAAGAGGCCAAAGCCTGGGCTGACAGTGACCCCTATATCGAAGCAGGCGTCTATGCATCGGTTACAGTCAAGCCCTACAAGCTTGTACTGCCCTGATAAAAACTCTAACTAACAAGCTGCATCACAATGAAGAAATTACTGTCCGGTGTGCTCGCTGTAGCGCTGTTGAACTCAGCACCAGCGGCACTTGCAGCGGAGACCCGCTATATTACCGACCAACTTCACGTGCCCATGCGCTCCGGCAAAGGCAATGAATTCCGGATTCTGCACCGCGGCCTGGCCAGCGGTACCGAACTGGCCCTGCTCGAAGATGCCGCCTCGGACGGCTGGGCAAAAGTGCGCACCCCCAACGGCACTGAGGGCTGGATCAGACGCCAATACCTTGTCAGTGAGCCCGTGGCAAAACTAAAGCTGGCAACCGCAGAAGCCAACTTGGCCCGCTTTGAAAAAATGGAAGGCAACCTGGGGGAGAAGTTCGCCGGTTGGAGACAGAAAACGGCGAATTGAATAGCGCCCTGACTTCTGCCCAGCAGCAGAGCCAGGAATTGGCCGCCGAACTCAAGAGCCTGAAGTCCCTTTCTGCCGACGCAATTTCGCTCAACGATCGCCACCAAAAGCTCCTGCATCAGTACGAGTTGCTGAAACAGGAAAAAAGCATGGCGGAGGCGGAAATTCAGCGCCTGTCCGGTAGCGATGCCCGCAAGTGGCAAGTGTACGGTGCCCTATCCGTTGTATTAGGCGCTATTCTGGCGATGATTGCCCCCCATGTGCGCCCGCGCAAACGCAATTCCGAATGGGCCAACTGATCTCCCTCGCTACAACCAAAATCGCTTACTATACGCCTGTGGGAATGCTGAAAAGCATCCCTCAGGCAGCGATATTCAAATACTTTCTCTCTACCTATAACCATTCGCTGGCACAGTAGTAAACCGATTACCCCCGGACACTCAAAGGACACGGATGATGCGTAAATTAGTTATTTTTCTTTTCTGTACTCTATTCAGCCTTCCGCTATTTGCCCAAAACCCTCAGGTGAAACTAGAAACTGATCTTGGGGTTATTCGTATCGAGCTATATGCCAAGCAAGCACCAGTCACCGTAGAGAACTTCCTCGCTTATACCGATAGCGGCTTCTACGATGGAATTATCTTTCACCGTGTTGTGCCTGGATTTGTCGTCCAAGCCGGTGGTTTCACTTTTGATTTCCAAAGAAAAGAAACTCGCGAGGCTATCGCCAACGAGTCAGCTAACGGACTCCAAAACCTGCGTGGCACTCTCTCCATGGCACGCACAAATGATCCCGATAGTGCCACGTCCCAGTTTTTTATTAACTTGGTCGATAACACCCGCCTGGATGCCAGCGAGGATAAGCCTGGCTACGCAGTTTTTGGCAAGGTTATCGAGGGAATGGATATCATAGAAAAAATTGAGCGGGAACCCCGAGGCCTTTATCGCAGGCACCCAGAGGCTCCCAATACTCCGATTCGGATTCTTTCCGCAAAACGAATTACAGCCAGCGACAACACAGTCGCTGAACACAGCAAGGGAGAATAAGCATTGATCGCTCTCAGCGTAAACCTCAATAAAATTGCCTTAATCCGCAACTCCCGCGAGGGCAACTTTCCCGACGTAATCGCCCACGGGCGCACTTGCCTCGACGCCGGGGCCCAAGGTTTGACCGTACACCCCCGTCCAGACCAACGACATATTCGCCCCGGCGACGTGCGCGACCTGGCAGAACTCTGCGCCAGCCGCAAAAACATAGAGTTCAACGTTGAAGGCAACCCCTTCGCCGCTCCCCTGGGGGACTACCCCGGCCTAATACCACTGGTTTTGGAAACCAAACCAGACCAATGCACTTTGGTTCCCGACACCAGTGATCAGCTCACGTCTGATCACGGCTTTGACCTCAAACAAGATGGAGATCGATTAGTTCCGATAATTGATCAACTTAAAAATGCCGGAATACGTGTCAGCCTGTTTATGGATCCAGACCTGGACCAAATCAGCCTGGCCAAACAGGTCGGGGCTGACCGTATTGAGCTCTACACCGGCCCCTATGCCGAAGCCGTAACCAAACAGAGCCCAGAGCTGGAAACAATTTTCTCTGCCCACTGTGCCGCCGCTGAGCACGCACATCAGCTGGGACTGGGGATTAATGCCGGCCATGACCTCAACCTGGTTAACCTACCGCGCTATCGCACATTACCGGGCTTGCAGGAAGTCTCCATAGGCCACGCCTTTACTGTCGATGCTATCAGCATGGGCCTGGAGAATGCCGTTAACGCCTACGTCGACTGCCTCGCTGGTAGCTGATGCAAAGCCTCAATATTATTGGCGCGGGCCGCCTTGGAAAAACCCTGGGGCGGCTGTGGCAGGAGAGCGGTGTATTTGGGATACAGTCAATTTATAACCGCAGCCTCGAAAGTGGACAAAGTGCCTGTCGATTTATCGGTGCAGGCAATGCTGTCGATTCCCTCTCGGCAATGCCTTCAGCAGACCTATGGCTGATTGGCTGTATCGATAGTGAAATCGCTATATTTGCGCAGAAACTTGCCGATAGCGGGCTGGTCGACGAGCGCACTATTATATTCCACTGCAGTGGCGCTCTCAGCTCTAAAGAACTAGCCCCCTTGAGACCCGCCCTGATTGCCAGCGCTCACCCGGTTCACAGTTTTGCCGAACCGGAAACCTCGCTGCAAACATTTGCCAAAACCAGTGTCGCTGTCGAAGGGGATAGCCATGCAGTAGAGGTTATTTCTGTGGCTTTTGCAGCCATTGGCTGTGAAACACTGGCTATTGATCCCCTTAACAAGTCTCTGTACCACGCTGGGTCAGTGATCGCCTCCAACTACCTCACCACCCTAATGGACCTGAGTTTACAAAGCTTTTCAGCCGCCGGCATAGAGCGGGACAGTGCCCTTCGCCTGTTGGCGCCGATTGTTTCACAGACTCTGCAAAACAATTTGGAGCTGGGACCAGAGAGGTCGCTGACAGGTCCCATTGCCAGGGGGGATGTGGAAACCGTTGGCGCCCAGGTGGAAAGCCTAGCTTCAGTAGATAGCCAACTGGCACTTTGCTATCGCCATCTGGGCCTCGCCTGTGTAGAGTTGGCGCGGCGCGGCTCGCTCTCACCTGAGAGCGCAGCCAGATTGATCGAACTGCTGAGTGAGCCAACGCGGTGAAAGACTCCTCCGAATACCTGGAAAAAAAGCCTTCTTCGATAGCCTCCTTACAATTTATGGGCGCAAGCCTGTACTCGAGGCTCTCGAGGATTTATCTGTACCCGTCCATAAATTACATCTGGCCAGCAGCAACCGGCGCGACCAGCTAATCCAGCGAATGGAAACCCTGGCCGAAGAGCGTCAGATTGAAATTGCTTACTGGGATCGCAAGGGCCTGTCCCGGATTTCGAAGAATTCCCGTCAGGACCAAGGTGTAGCCCTCGACCTGGCCCTGCCGCACTACGGCAGAGCGGAGGACTTTTTACAGAAGGTTGCAGCCCCAGAGCACAAAAACACCTATGAACTTCTGGCCCTGGATGGCATAACCAACCCTCAAAACCTGGGCATGATTATTCGCTCAGCCTGTGCCGGCGGCATTGATGGAATCATCCTGCCAAAGAAAGGCTGTGCACAGATAGACCCCCTCGTTATCAAAGCCAGCACAGGCACCCTGTTTAAAACCCGGGTTTTGCGCTGTGACAAATTGGCAGCCACCCTGGGGGAGTTCCGCGAAGCGGGGGCTCAGGTTTGCGGGCTGTCATCCCACGCCCGGACGACCCTGAAAGAGGTCTCCAGTAACGTCTCCACAATTTTTGTGCTGGGCAATGAAACCCACGGTGTTAGCGATGCCGTCGCAGCTCAGTGCAATGAACTGGTGCGTATCCCCATGCAAAACGATGTGGAAAGCTTGAATGTGGCGGTCACGGCCGCACTAATTAGCTTCCGTCGAGAAATCTAACTCTGCCCCTGTGGGAGGTGCCCGCCTCCCACTCCCTCAACTTATCCCACGAGTTCAACCCCAATCTAACCAGGATTATCCACTACCCACAGATTCTGTGGATATCTCTGTGACTAACTTAGAGTAGTATGCCGCAAAGGCCCGCCATTTGGTCTTTGTGACAATATGAAGAAAAAATAAACAACCCGGGAAACGCTCAAAAAATCAACGAGTTAGCGAAGTCTTAGCTGAGCGTTTAGCGACAATCCGTACCAATTAAAGATCGAATAGAGAGAAGGGGCCGCTGTGGAAAATGAGACGCGAAGCCCAAAACAAAAAAAGAAAGGGGTGCTAAGCACCCCCTCTCGATTCGGCAGTTACTCCCACTCAATTGTCGCGGGAGGCTTGCTGGAAACGTCGTAGACCACACGAGAGATGTGCTCTATCTCATTGATAATGCGGTTGGAAACCTTCTCAATCAGCTCATAGGGGAGATGCGCCCAGCGCGCTGTCATAAAGTCCACAGTCTCTACCGCGCGAAGAGCAACCACGTATTCATATCGACGGCCATCACCAACAACACCCACAGATTTTACCGGAAGGAATACGGCAAAGGCCTGGCTGGTCTTGTGATACCAATCGGCGTTGTGCAGCTCCTCGATAAAGATCGCATCTGCCTCTCGCAGAATATCGGCATACTCCCGCTTTACCTCACCGAGAATCCGCACGCCCAGACCCGGTCCCGGGAAGGGGTGGCGGTAAACCATGTCGTAAGGCAGGCCCAGCTCCAGGCCGATCTTACGAACCTCGTCTTTGAACAGTTCACGCAGGGGCTCTACCAGCTCAAACTGCATATCCTCCGGTAAGCCGCCCACATTATGATGAGACTTAATCACATGTGCCTTGCCGGTTTTTGCGGCGGCGGACTCAATAACGTCTGGGTAGATAGTGCCCTGGGCCAGGAATTTCACGTCCTGTAACTTGGAAGCTTCGCGATCAAAAATCTCAATAAAGGTATTACCAATGATTTTGCGCTTGGCCTCAGGGTCTTTTTCACCTTGGAGGCGCCCAAGGAAATCCTCTTCCGCATCAGAACGGATAACGCGGACGCCCATATTGTCGGCGAACATCTGCATTACCTGGTCGCCTTCGTTTTTACGCAGAAGGCCATTATCTACAAATACGCAGGTCAGCTGATCGCCAATAGCCTTGTGCAGCAAAGCGGCGACCACAGAGCTGTCGACACCACCGGATAAACCGAGCAGCACCTTGCCCTCGCCCACTTGATCGCGGACTTTAGCAATAGAGTCTTCAATAATGTTCGCGGGAGTCCAGAGTTTCTCACACCCGCAAATATCAATCACAAAGTGCTCATAAATACGCATGCCTTGCAGGGTATGAGTCACTTCCGGGTGGAACTGTACACCGAAGAAATTCTTCTCGGCGTGGTACATACCGGCAATTGGGCAGGAATCAGTGGAAGCCAACAGCTCAAAGCCCTCTGGCATCGCCACTACCTTGTCGCCGTGACTCATCCAAACATCCAGTAGGGAACTGCCATCATCAGCGATATGATCTTTGATATCGCTCAACAAGTTGGATTGGCCTTCAACTTTTACCTGGGCATAGCCAAATTCGCGAATATCGCTGCCCTGTACGGTGCCTCCAAGCTGATGAGCCATGGTCTGCATGCCATAGCAAATGCCCAGTACCGGCACGCCCAGGTTATAAACCGCTTCCGGCGCGCGCGGGGAGCCCTCTTCCGGTACCGACTCGGGGCCACCGGCGAGAATAATGCCCTTGGGCTGATACTCACGAATTTCCTCTTCGGTCATATCGAAAGCGCGAATTTCAGAAAATACGCCCAGCTCGCGGACACGGCGGGCAATCAATTGTGTGTACTGGGACCCGAAGTCGAGAATGAGTATTCGGCTGGAATGGATATCTTGGCTCATGACTTACTCGATAACTGGATTAAATAACGGCAAACGGACCTTGAAGGTCCGTTTGCTGCTTGTTCCGTCTAAATTTTTTCACCTGGAGAAGGTCGAAGGCTTAGCGTCGGCCCACCGGGTAGTTGGGGGCTTCTTTAGTAATTTGAACGTCGTGGACATGGGACTCACCCATACCGGCTGCCGTGACCCGCACAAACTCAGGACGAGTGCGCATGGTCTCGACATCGACACTGCCGGTGTAACCCATAGCTGAACGCAAACCACCCATCATCTGATGAACAATGGCTGACAGCGGGCCTTTATAAGGCACTCGACCTTCGATACCTTCCGGTACCAGTTTTTCAGCGCCCTTGCTCGCATCCTGGAAATAGCGATCGGAAGAACCCTGGGTGCGGGACATAGCACCGAGAGAACCCATCCCACGATAGGACTTGTAAGTACGGCCCTGATAGAGCTCAACTTCGCCCGGCGCCTCTTCGGTACCGGCGAACATGGAACCCATCATGACTGATGAGGCGCCGGCAACAATTGCCTTGGAGATATCTCCGGAGTAACGGATACCACCGTCGGCGATCATGGGCACACCAAATTCTTTAAGGGCTGTGGCAACCTCTGCAATTGCCGTCACCTGGGGTACGCCGATACCTGTTACGATGCGGGTGGTACAGATAGAACCGGGGCCGATACCCACTTTAACCGCATCCGCACCGGCCTCAACCAGTGCACGCGCTGCGTCAGCCGTAGCGATGTTGCCACCGATCACATCCACCTGGGGGTGCATTTCCTTAATGCGGCGCACTCGCTCAATCACGTTGCGGGAGTGGCCGTGAGCGGTATCCACAACCAGTACATCAACGCCGGCTTCTACCAATGCGGCTACACGATCATCGGTGTCCGGGCTGGTGCCCACCGACGCGCCCACACGCAGGCGACCGTCGGAATCCTTACAGGAGTTCGGGTACTGCTCTGCTTTGTTAAAGTCTTTAACAGTGATCAGGCCGCGCAACTCAAAGTTGTCGTTAACCACCAGTACCTTTTCGATACGGTGTTTATGCAGCAGTTCGCGTACTTCGTCGGGGCTCGCATCTTCGTGGGCCGTCACCAGACGCTCTTTCGGCGTCATGATGCTGGCGACACTGACGTCGAGATCAGTTAAGAAGCGAACGTCGCGGCTGGTAACGATACCTACCAAATCGCCACGATCCATTACCGGCACACCGGAAATATTGTGGTGACTGGTCAGCGCGATCAACTCGCGCACAGTGGCATCGGACTCAATAGTAATAGGATCTTTTACAACACCGGCTTCAAACTTCTTCACCGCGCGAACGGCAAGAGCTTGCTCTTCTATCGACATACTCTTGTGAATAATGCCGATACCCCCTTCCTGGGCCAACGCAATGGCCAGGCGAGCTTCCGTCACCGTATCCATAGCAGCGGACACAATGGGGATGTTCAGGGTAATGTTGCGGGAGAGTTGGGTTTTTAAACTCACATCCTTGGCCGTGACCTCGGAATATCCGGGCACAAGTAGGACGTCGTCAAAAGTGAGGGCTTCGCGCGCGATGCGCAGATTGGATTCAGACATTGTTGACACTCAAACCTCGAATAGGCGGGATTGGGTATCGGCGCGATTATACCTCTACGCGCCCAAAGCGCAAACATCAATTTGCAGAAAAACGGATTTGTACAGTAAAGCTCTTTACCTATAAGGGCGATACTGCAATATTGCTCCGCCCAATACGCCCGACGAGATTCACCGATGCAGACAATTCCCCCTAGTCAAAATGCCAAGCGCAGCGTGCTGTCGGTCAGTGACCTGAATCGGGAAGTTAAACATCTTCTGGAAAGCAGTGTACCCCTTCTATGGATCAGTGGAGAGATTTCCAATTTTTCCATACCCAGCTCCGGGCACTGGTATTTTAGCCTTAAAGATGCGCGGGCCCAGGTGCGCTGCGCCATGTTTCGCGGTCGCAATCGCAGTGTCACCTTTCGGCCGCAAAATGGTCGCGAGGTTTTAATCCGGGCCAGGGTGAGCCTGTACGAAGGGCGCGGAGAATTTCAGCTAATCGTTGAGCATATGGAGGAGGCCGGCTTTGGCGCCCTGATGCGCCAGCTGGAACAGCTCAAAGCAAAACTGAATGCTGAGGGCCTGTTCGAAACAAGCAGAAAACGCTCTCTTCCGTTTTTGCCAACCAATATCGGCATTGTCACTTCGCCGACAGGCGCGGCAATACGGGATATGATTCACGTATTGGGCAGGAGACACCCTTCTGCACAAATTGAAATCTGGCCCGTAGCCGTTCAAGGTCAGGGTGCCGCTCAGCAAATCGCGGCAGCGATTGAAAAAGCGGGCCGCAGTGGTCGCCACGATTTATTAATTGTCGGTCGCGGCGGAGGCTCCCTGGAAGACCTGTGGTCTTTTAATGAAGAAATTGTCGCCCGCGCACTGGCCGCAAGCCCTATTCCCACTATTTCTGCAGTCGGCCACGAAACCGATACGACTATTGCAGATTTAGCCGCAGACCTGCGCGCACCCACCCCTTCTGCCGCGGCGGAAATAGCCAGCGCCAATGCTGCAGAAATTTTACAGCGGCTTGACCAGGTCCAGCGCAGATTGCACCGCGCCATGGACAACCAGCTAAAGCATTTATCTCAACAGGTTCAATTGCGACGCAACCGTTTGCGCCATCCCAAGGAGCAGCTCCTCAACCAAGCCCAGCGCCTGGATCATTTGGAGATGCGCCTGGTGGCAGCTTGCCAACAACAAATCCAAAGTCGCAAATCCCAATTGGATTCCGCCTCCAGAGCTTTTGCCCACAACCTGCCGACACGCCGACTCGACAACAGTCGAAAGCAGTTAATCCAACTCAAGGGAAACCTGGAGCGTGCGATGCAACTGATATTACAGCGCGGCAGTGACAAACTCTCCCACGGGGCCCAATTACTACAAAACATCAGTCCCCTGGCAGTATTGCAGCGAGGCTACGCCATTGTTCTGGATTCAGAAAATCGCGCAATTCGCGATAGTGCAGAATTGGAAACCGACCAGCAAGTCCATATTAAGCTGGCCAAAGGGAACTTCACTGCAAAAGTTAATACCATCGAAAACTGATTTCTTTAACAATTAAAGAGCGCAAATCAAGCGACACTATAATGGTTGAGGTAGAGTGCCTTCGGAGCAATATATGGATAGTGAATCTACTGCTATCCACCTCAACCAGTGGACCTTGATACTACTTTCAGTACTACTGCTTGCCCTTGCAGCCTGCACGGAACCAGATCGTGAATCTGGAGTAGCCGAATCAGTCACCATGTCAGCTGCCGAAGCGCAGGATGCCGACAAGCGATCAGGGCAACTGCCTGAAGTAACCCCCGCTAAAGAACAGCAAGTCAACTACATCGAAACCGGTGACCTTAGGGACATAAGAAAACACGGCACAATTCGGTTCGTTAATTTAACCGGTGCTTCCGAGGACCTGTTACCTCGTGACGATGTGGTGAGTCTCCGTCACTTCGAACTTGCCAACAAACTGGCCAAACAGTTAAAGCTGGAACCCAAGTGGATAAAAGCTGAAACACCCGATGACGCGGTGCAAATGCTGATCGATGGCCAGGCAGATGTAATCGCCTATAACCTGACTGTCACTAACGCCCGTGAAGAAATTATTGACTTTACGGTTCCTCTTCGCCATTCGCGGTTAGTACTCGTCACTGGCCCTGAAGGTCCAGATATTTCAGATGCGAGCAAATTAAAGGACCTGGAATTTATTATCCCCGCCGGCTCCTCTATTAAAGAAACTGCAGAGCAACTTGTTGCCGAAAATCCAAACTCAAACCTAACTATTCGAGAAATTGATATTAATGGTAACCGAGATACGCTGTTGGATATCATTAATGGCCAAAAGAACCGTGTTGCTATTTTGGAAGATTTTTCAGCCCAAGATTTGCGCAATTACCGCGATGACATGCGGATTGGTGCAGACGTATCTGAAGTGCAAAATATTGCCTGGGGCGTACGCAAAGACTCCAAACGCCTACATACCACTCTCGATAATTTTTTGACCCGCAACCTGGTTAAATCCCAGGAAGAACGCATTACCGATTGGAAGGGTATTAAAAAATCGGGAGTAATCAGGCTACTCACTTACAATGGGCCGACAACCTATTTCTTATGGAAAGGGGTATTAATGGGGTTTGACTACGACCTGGCCCAGGCTTTTGCCAATAAGCACAAACTCCAACTCCAGGTTATTGTTGTCCCCTACGAAGAAGACCTTGCCGACTGGCTGAGGGCGGGTCGCGGTGACTTTGCCGGGGCCGAACTCAATATTACCAGTGCCCGTGAAGACCAGGGCATGGTATTCACCAAGCCCTATGTCGAATCCACAGACCAGATCGTCAGTGGTAAAGACAGCCCCCCTATTACCCAGATTCAGGATCTTAATGGCCGTAAATTAACTCTACGCGCCTATTCATCATTTATTGAAACCGCTGAAACACTGAAAGAAGCAGGTATTGATGTCGATATCCGTGTGGCGCCGCCAGATATTTCCCAGTCACAAATCTTCTCATTAATCGCCGACGGGCTGGTAGATGCGACTATATCCCACTCCGGTCGAGCCAAGATTGAGGCATCCGTTCAGCCACAACTGGTACTCGGAACTCTTATCGGTGACCCGCGTCCACAGGGCTGGATGGTATTAAGACAAAATTGGCACCTGTTACAGAACTTGAATAAGTTTTTGAAAAATTACAGAAAAACGAGCCAATACCAGAAGCAATACCAGGCTTATTTTGAGCCGAACAAACGATTTACCCAGCGAGTAAGTTCCCGGGTAATACCGGGAGAAAACCTCTCTCCTTACGATGAGTTGGTGAAGGAATCCGCCTTTAAATACGATTTTGATTGGCGCATGATCGTCGCGCAAATGTGGCAGGAGAGCAATTTCAACCCTAAAGCCGTATCTCCAGTTGGAGCGCAGGGATTGATGCAGGTGATGCCTGCCACAGCCGAGGAAATGGGATTTCCTCCGCCGCTGTTCGAACCTGAAAGAGGTATTAAAGCGGGGGTAAAATATATGGATTGGGTGCGCGATCGCTTTAATCCCGCTTTGCCAACCGTAAATAAACTCTGGTTTACTCTCGCTTCCTACAATGCAGGATACGGCCACTTACTCGATGCCCAGCGGCTGGCTAAAGAACTGGGACTGGATCCCAATGTGTGGTTCGACAATGTGGAAGTCGCCATGCTGAAACTGGCCCAGCCCCAGTACTTTAAACGGGCTAGATACGGCTATGTGAGAGGCTCCGAGCCCGTGCAGTATGTACGCAATATCAGCAATCTATACAAAGCCTATGTGGAAATGATGAGCGATGATGTGACAGTCCGCCCACCTCTCCAGCGCCTGCCCGGCAAAATCTATTGTGAACCCGGGGATGTGCCTGAGGGCGTTATTCAGCGGATGCCCAGTTACTCCTCGCCCTAGGCAGCCACAAGTCCTTACAAGGTTAAAACTATTTTCCCGGTGATAGTACCGGACTCCAGTAATTTATGGGCCTCAACCGCCTGATGCAGAGGAAATTCAGCGGCTAGTTGCGGCCGCACTTTACCCGCTTCAATCAGCGGCCAAACCTTCTGTTCCAGCGATTTCGCAATACCGGCTTTAACTTCTGGCGAGCGAACCCTCAGAGTTGAGCCGGTCAATGTAAGTCGTTTCAACATCACCGGCATCATATTTACTTCTACTTTAGCGCCAGCCAGGTAGGCAATATTCACGATTCTGCCGTCGTTAGCGGCCACACGAATATTGCTATTGATATAGCTACCGCCCACCATATCCAAGATAACATCAGCTCCGTGATCATCTGTCATCTCGCGCACAACGGAGACAAAATCTTCATCCCGATAGTTGACCGCCTTCTCCGCCCCCAAAGCCACACAGGCTGCGCATTTATCTTCTGTTCCCGCAGTAGTGAAAACCCGGGCTCCCAAATGATGGGCCAGCTGGATCGCCGTGGTACCAATGCCGGAGGAACCACCATGGATTAAAATCACCTCGCCCGGTTTTAAACCGGCGCGGTCAAATACATTAGTCCATACGGTGAAAAAAGTTTCCGGCAATGCAGCTGCCTCAACAAGACTAAGGCCTGCGGGAACCGGGAGGCATTGTCCCTCTGGAGCTACTGCAAACTCTGCGTAACCTCCACCATTGGTCAGGGCACAAACTTTATCTCCCACTTGCCAGCGCACAACTTTTTCCCCGACTTCAACAACCTCACCAGCCACCTCCAATCCCAATACCGGCGATGCTCCGGGAGGTGCCGGATAATGCCCTTGGCGCTGCACAATATCAGGGCGATTAACCCCAGCTGCGGCTACACGGATAAGGACTTCGTCTGCGCCGGGAGCAGGCTTATCCATCTCCTGCAATTGCATGACTTCAGGCCCACCAAATGTAGGCAGATCAATAAACCGCATATTTTTCCCCTTTATAGGTTCACTTTTATTGCCACGCTAACAAAACAAGAGTATCAAAAATCATCAAGCAGTTTTTATTCAACACGCAGCCCAATAAAAAACGGCCAGCCCCATCACAACTTTTAATTGCGAAAAGGAACTGGCCGTTTTGAAGTCTGCTGACTTAAAAAATATTTTCTCTAAGCAGCAAATTCTCAGCCGAGATTAGAGTTCGTAAATAAACTCAATCCCCATAACACGACCTTTATTCAGCGGGGTAAAGCTGGCACCGATACCACCAAGGGTAACTGGTAGCTGCGTGTCATTACCCTCAGTAACTTCATCAAGCATATTTTTGCCGAATACAGAAACTGTATATTGGCCGCTATCCGCAGTATAACCAATACTAAAGTCCACCATTTCCACTTCAGACAACATGCCTCTGTTGTCATCCGTATAAGGTGCTTCATCGCGATGATTGTAGTTAATGCGGGAGGTGATTGTTCCGTAGGAACCCAGAGACAAATCGTGCACTAACCCTATACCATAAGTCCATGGCGCCAAGCGTGGGATCTCGAGACCCAGGTCTTCATCATCCACAAGGCCGTCACCATTCAGGTCACCGAGTACCTTATCGTAATCGCCATCTACATAGCCCACGTTGAAGGTAAGCAGCAGGTTTTCACTGAGCGCAGCCATGGTCTCCAGTTCAGCACCACGAATTGTCGCATCTGCGGTGTTTCGAATGATTTGCGCTACACCGGTCACTGCGTCAGCGAGATTCTCCTCCCGCTGCATATCATCAATAGTGTTGTGGAATACCGCCATATTGGTACGAACACGGCCATCGAGCCAGTCTACCTTAGCCCCAATTTCGAAGCTGCTCTGCTCTTCCTGGTCCGTTGCCTGCGGGGTATAAGGCATTCCTGTGGTCGGATCTATACCTGCGTTGCGGAAGTTGTACCCTCCACTGCGGAAACCCTTGGTCCAGAATGTGTAGAGCTGCGTCTCGTCTGAAACAGTCCACTGCAAGCCAACTTTGGGTGTGAAGGCATTCCAGCTTTCGCTATCTTCAAAGTCGTAGGCAGCACAGCCGTCCAGTGTGCAGAGGTTCAGGGGAATAGAGGCAATCTTCGCGTCTTTCTCCTCGCTCGAGTAACGTCCACCCAGGGTCAACACCCAGGCCTCGTTCAGGTCGATATCAGCCTGGGTAAAGAATCCATAAGTGCTGTGATCCTGCACACCACCACCGGTCCAATCGATAATGCCGCCCTCACCGTCGGCCAGCAAACGATTTTCCAGGTAGGTTACATCCTGAGAGAACCAATAGGCACCGGCAGTGATGGCCGTGCGACCGAAACGGCCGGCATAGCGCAACTCGTTACTCAACTGGCTCTGATCCACACTTGAGTCCGCATGGAAACCAACAAAAGGCAGGGAATCAATATCCCCTAAGCCCCGCGCCTCATATTCACGCCAAGCCAGGATATTTGTGATAGTGCCATCACCGAACTCAACATCTTTATTGAACTCAGTAATGATCTGGGACCACTCGTCTTTTTGATAACCCTCTTCGTCCTGGGCTACCTCAAAAGAATCTTCACTGTTGTCCCAATCAGGAATACCGAAAGCCTCAGCAATCTGGGTTGCACTCGGGTAGGCAACAATACCGTTCTCAGTGGTAACTATATAAGGTTCATTACCACGGTTTTGCGCAACCACCCCATCGGAGTCCATGCGCCCGTGCTCCATCCGCACAAGCAGCTCTGCCGTTTCATTGAGTTGAACACTAAAGCTTGGGCGAATAAACCAGCTGTCAGAGGCACCGGCATTATCATTGCCGGTGGCAACATTTTCGAACCAGCCACGGTCATCGTTGTAGTAAACGGTCAGACGGCCGTTAACATCGTCAGAGATGGCACCATTAATTGAACCCGCAGTCACCACATCCAGATTATCCGTTGTGGACACCTTGACGCGAGCAGAGAATTCATCAGTTGGGCGCGCTGTTTTAACTACGACAGCACCACCGGTAACATTACGACCAAATAGCAGGCCCTGCGGACCACGGAGAACTTCGATACCCTCCAGGTCAAACACATCGGTAACAACACCCGCATTCACACCGAGGTACATACCATCGACAAAGACCCCTACTGTGGGATCAATTGATGGAATAGAGCTATTCACTCCAAGACCGCGCACAGTGAAGTTTGCCGTATTTTTTACGGTACCCACATCCTCCAGCTGGACGTTGGGCATTTTGAAAGAAAGGCTTTGTAAATCCCTAGTTTGCAGAGCCTCCAGTTGGTCACCGGAATAAGCGGTTGCCGCTACCGGAACATCCTGAAGTAATTCTGCGTCTGCACGCTTACGGGCTGTTACCTGCACTTCTTCCATAAGGGTGCCGACTGCTCCCTCTGCGGCATAACTGGGGCTAATACCACTGGCTAACCAAAGAGTTGCTACGGAACAGGCGGAAAGCAGAGCAGAGTGCTGCTTGGGTTTTGACGGACTTCCCATGTTTTCTCTCCATTGTTTTATTTTTTTTATGTACAACAACGGACTTATCGCAATCGGTACTGCCTGGCTCCACCGCTCTACCTCTATAAAGAGGCTCCGACTAAGTGAAGCTCCGATTCAAGACCGCGCTGATAAAGAGGCACAGATTTCGTAGTGAATCTGTGACATGGACAGGTTACAGGCTCACAACCGTGTGTGGAAGTCTATTTAACGTAAATGTCTGTAAAAATAACTCAATTAGTCTGGAAAGTTCTTTCAACTTGAAGAAAAAAATTAAAGGGAATGGAAAAAATAAAATTATGCACTGTTTAAGGGCGATACCCTAAGTTGCCCTTTTACATAGAAAATTGATTATTTTCAAAAAAGCCAATGACAATATGTATCTAAACCACCCAAAAAACACAAAACTTTTTGTCTATTTTAAATTGATACGCTCTCAGCTCTTTTAGAACAGCCTGGAAGTGCCCTTCGATATTTCAGGTTACCGGCAATTCAAAACTAATAAACTCAATTAACCTGGTACATTCAAACACATTAAATTTGACCAATGGGTCCGCCTGAAAAATAAATTTCCATTAAAGCCAGGAGCTATTTCGGCGCAATAGATGTGTCATCACCACCCGCAGCCACATGGGAAAGAATTTCATTTATTTCCGCTGCATCGAGGGTTTCTTTTTCCAAAAGGGCCCCAGCCAATGCATCCAATTTCTTGCGATTTTTTGTCAGCAACTGATCTACTTTCATCTCAATACCGCTGATCAACGCAATAATTTCGTCATCAATAATCTCTGAGGTGTGTTCGCTGAAGTCCTTCTGCTGGGCCATCTCGCGCCCCAGGAATATATGCTCCTCTCCCCGGCGGAAAGCAACGGGGCCTAATTTTTCACTCATCCCCCAATGCGTCACCATGTGACGGGCCAGTCGCGTCGCCTGCTTTAAATCTGCCTCAGCACCAGTGCTCACCTCCTTGAACACCACCCGCTCAGCGACCCTCCCCCCAAGCATTACGCCGATACGATCGCGGAGATAACTAACCTGCATACTGTGATGTTCTTCCGTGGGGATCTGCTCGGTAGCGCCGAGACTGTGCCCCCTGGGGATAATAGTTGCCTTCTCCAAAGGGTCTGCATTGGGTAATAGCGTTGCTACCAACGCGTGTCCCGCTTCGTGATAGGCGATAATCCGCTTATCCTCCTCACCGATAACCATTTCGCGCTCGCCACCGAGAACCACTTTATCCCTCGCCCTCAACAAACAATCCATATCCACTGCGGACTTATCTTCTCGCCCCGCCAACAGTGCGGCCTCATTAATCAGGTTTTCCAGATCCGCTCCGGCAAAACCTGCAGTAAGAGCCGCGAGCCGCTCCAGATCCACCTTGCCGTGCAATGGGACATCGCGGGAATGAATCTCAAGAATTTCCTTGCGTGCGGCCTTGTCTGGAAGGTCCAGAGTAATTTTTCGGTCAAAGCGCCCCGGTCTTAGCAGCGCCGCATCGAGAACGTCGGGCCTGTTGGTTGCCGCAACTACCACCACCGCCTCCTGGGGGTCAAAGCCGTCCATCTCACCAAGGATCTGATTGAGCGTCTGCTCCCGCTCATCGTGTCCGCCACCAACACCCGTCCCCCTCGCCCGACCGACGGAGTCAATCTCATCGATAAAAATAATTGAAGGGGCATCTTTCTTGGCTTCGGCAAACATATCCCGCACACGGGAAGCCCCCACTCCTACAAACATCTCAATAAACTCAGAGCCACTAATACTGAAAAATGGCGCTTCACTCTCACCGGCCAGCGCTTTCGCCATCAGGGTTTTACCCGTACCGGGGGGCCCCATTAGCAAAATTCCCCGGGGGATCTTCGCTCCGAGCTTGCGATAGTGCTCCGGGTTCTTGAGGTACCCCGCCACTTCTTGCAGGTCTTTCTTCGCATTTGCCAACCCGGCCACATCATCGAAAGTCACTTGAGACTCACTGCGCTCAAACCGCTTTGCTGGTGATCGAGCAAAACCGAAGGGACTGCCGGGAGCCCCACTGGCCATCTTTTCCTGCATTCGCCGCCCCATCCAAACCAGGAGCCCAATAATCAGTATCCAGGGCAGAAGCAGAATCAACATTCGCTGCATAAAGCCCCCTCCCGGGGACTCCGCCAGGATTTCCACCTTCTCCTTTTCCAGAAGGGGCAGCAGTTCGGGGTCTTGAACGGAAGGTAAAATGGTTGTGAAGTGCTCCGGCGGTGGAGCCTTTTTTTCTTTCTCGCCAGTGTTTGACGCCGGCAGCTTGCCCGCCTCCGGCTTAAAAGTGCCGCTGACTCTATCCCCCTCGATAACCACGCTGGCAACTTTGCCTTCGGCGACTTCTTTCTTGAAGTCACTGTAAGCTAACTCAGTCCGCTTACCGGAAAGCTGCCCGTTAGTGCAGTACTGTACAGTCAGTATTAAAAGGAAAATCCATAGGAAGTACTGGAGCCAATTCAGCGGCCCTTGCGGAACCGGCTTTCCCGATGGCGGTGAAGGAGACTCCCCTGCGGCAGCTTTCGCTCTTGGTCCTGCTCGTCCGCCATATATTCTCACTATATCTCTGGAGAAGCCTGCCGCCGGAAGATAGGCCGGACCTGGCAATGGGCAATGGAAAAGGTGCGAATCATCGGAATCCCGGTAGAGTAATGAGTATAGTTCGCCGCCAATCACACCGAGGAATTTAATGCCTCGCCCCTGGATAACTGGCGCAATCGGTACTCAAGGCAGTATTTTTCAAAGTAAGGCTTGCAAATTGAGGAGAGGCACGGCAGAATTCGCGCCCTGTCGAGACTGGTCGACCGCTCCCAGAGGGGCCCAGAAACTCGATAAGTTGCGGATTTTTAAGGATTTTTTCCAAAAAGAGGTTGACGGCAACGAATCAACTCTCTATAGTTCGCACCCATAACGACGCGCTCGTAGCTCAGCTGGATAGAGTACCTGGCTACGAACCAGGCGGTCGGAGGTTCGAATCCTCCCGAGCGCGCCATACAAAGAAAAGGGCTTACGTCTCACGACGTAAGCCCTTTTTTGTTGCAGAGTAGCTAATGCCAAACTGCTCTTTGCACAATTTATTCTTCGCGGCCTCGCCCCCCCAGCAACTCCTATTCACTTTAAGCAATCACAAACAGCTTGAATGACCCAACAGGGTTAGAAGCAATCTCTTCATTCGTTCCATACAGCGGATAGATATACGCACATCAGTCAGCGGGAGCAATTGCACCAACTGTGCAACCTCCAGATACGTTAATCCATTTTCATCTCACTAGGGTCCTGTGCTCGACCAGAGATTTCGACACACAAAAGAAAGTTAGGAGTTAATACTCTT
Organism: Microbulbifer sp. MKSA007; assembly: GCA_032615215.1. Lineage (NCBI taxonomy): Bacteria > Pseudomonadati > Pseudomonadota > Gammaproteobacteria > Cellvibrionales > Microbulbiferaceae > Microbulbifer > Microbulbifer sp. MKSA007. The sequence continues at coordinate 3,910,309 of CP128433.1, forward strand.
CACTTGGGCCCGATCGCACTTGGAAAAGGATTGAAGCCCCCTTCCACTTTTGCAGCTGCACCTACGCCAAGATAGCAATCGATAGACTGCAATTCATTGATGCCTCAGAGAAGAAAACTTCCACCCACGCAGAGCAACAGCAGGGCAAACAAACGCTTGAGCAATCGCGGAGATAACTTGTGGGCCAGTCGCGCTCCAAAACGGGCGAAAAACATGCTGGTGATGGCGATACCGACCATGGCTGGCAGGTAGATAAAACCAAAACTCCACTGGGGCAGTTCAGGTTGCTGCCAACCAATAACCATAAAGCTCAGAGCGCCGACGGCAGCAATCGGCATACCACAGGCTGAGGAAGTTGCCACTGCTTGCTGCATCGGCACGCTGCGCCAGGTCAGAAAGGGAACCGTCAGTGTGCCACCGCCGATGCCAAAGATGGCAGAGGCCCAGCCTGTTACCCCGCCGGCCGCTGTCAGCCCCAACTTGCCGGGAACAGCGCGGCTGGCCTTGGGCTTGAGTTCCAGTCCCATTTGAATGGCAATGGTGATAGCAAATACACCAATAACCTTTTGTAGCATCGGCCCCTGGATAGCTGCCGCTGTGAAGGAGCCAAGACTTGCACCGAGAAGAATACCCAGGCTCATCCAGGCAAAAGTCGGCCATAGCACCGCGCCTTTGCGCTGATGCTCCAGAACCGAGTTAATCGAAGTAAAGACAATAGTCGCTAGCGAAGTGCCCACCGCCAAGTGGGTCAGCACATGCGGATCGATACCCTGGGCAGTAAAACTGAATACCAGCACGGGTACGATAATGATGCCACCACCAACGCCAAACAAGCCGGCCAGCACCCCAGCCACAGCTCCTAGCAGCAGGTAGAGTAGAAATTCCATAAATCCCTCGAACTAATTCATGCGGGTTTCTTCTAGAAGCAGGCGATGGGGCTGCAAGTCCGCAACCCGTTGCTCACATGTATTACCCGGCTGGGGACACCGCAGTAAGGTTGCGATATTGGCCTTTGAAATACAGAAGTGGCTGCCTTGCAGCAGCTTTTTGTAGGTTTAACGCCTTTACCTCACCAATCACGATCAGGTGATCTCCGGCGGCGTGTTCAGCATGAATTTCACAATCAAGCCAGTGTAAGCTGCCGGCGATAATGGGATTCCCCAGCGGCGATTCCTGCCATTCGACTTCGCTCCATTTGTCCGCGCCTTGACGAGCAAACTGGTTGGAAATCGTAACCTGATCATCCGACAGGATATTGACCGAAAATCGACCTGCCTGACGAATTTTGGGATAGCTATACGAACTCGACATAACGCTGAACGACACTAATGGCGGGCTCGTCGATACGCTATAAAACGACTGGCAGGTAAAGCCTATCGGCTCACCCTCACGGCGCGATGCGATCACGGTAATACCGGAAGCGTAATGCCCCAGTGCCTCGCGAAAGCGCAACGGTTCTATGGCTGTACTGGAAAGTGACATGGGAGCACCTAAATATTGTAGACAGCTAAACCGAGAGCTCTCTTCGAACAATTTCTGCACCTGCACTTAACGCATTGAGCTTACGGTTCGCAACTTGACGGGATAGAGGCGCCATACCACAGTTCGTACAGGGATAGAGATCCTTAGCATCCACATACTTGAGTGTTTTTCGCAAGGTATCGGCGACTTCCTCCGGTGTTTCAATCGTGTTGCTTGCCACATCAATAGCGCCCACCATCACTTTTTTACCACGAATAAGCTCAAGGAGATCCATTGGAACATGGGAGTTGTGGCATTCGAGCGAAATTAGATCAATATTGGATTTTTGCAGTTTTGGAAACGCTTCTTCATATTGTCTCCATTCTGACCCCAGAGTTTTCTTCCAGTCTGTATTGGCTTTGATACCGTAGCCATAGCAAATATGTACGGCAGTTTGGCATTTCAGCCCCTCGATGGCTTTTTCTAAAGTGGCAATCCCCCAGTCATTCACCTCATCAAAAAAAACATTAAATGCAGGCTCATCAAATTGAATAATATCAACACCCGCAGCCTCTAACTCACGCGCTTCCTGATTGAGAATTTTGGCAAATTCCCAGGCGAGCTTTTCGCGGCTTTTGTAGTGGCTATCGTAGAGAGTATCAATCATTGTCATGGGGCCAGGTAATGCCCACTTAATAGCTTGACTGGTTTGCTTGCGCAAAAACCTGGCATCTTGAACAAATACTGGTTGTTGCCTAGATACTTCGCCAACAACTGACGGCACGCTCGCTTCATAGCGATTGCGGATTTTAACGGTTTCCCGCTTCTCGAAGTCAACGCCGTTGAGGTGCTCAATAAATGTAGTCACAAAATGTTGGCGGGTCTGTTCCCCGTCACTAACGATATCGATACCGGCTTGTTGTTGCTCTTGTAATGTCAGGCGCAAGGCATCCTGTTTACCTTCTTGTAATTGATCCCCCTGTAATTTCCAGGGAGACCAAAGTTTTTCGGACTCTGCGAGCCAGGATGGTTTAGGCAAGCTTCCAGCGCTTGAAGTTGGCAATAGGCGATTCATGAAAAATAATCTTATCTGTATTTGTTAATTAAAGCGCGTAATTAGCGGCCCACTGATCAAGGATGCTTCTGTATGGCTTGATAAATTGTTCTTCAGTAAATTTTCCTTGCTTTATAGCCAGCTGGCTACGCTCTTCCCGGTCATAAACAATTTTAGTGAGTGAATAATCTTGGTGCTTCAAACTGGGCTGATAGCAGGTCCCCGCTACAGAATTTGCATTGTATATTTCAGGCCGATATATCTTTTGGAAGGTCTCCATCGTGCTGATAGTGCCGATAAGCTCAAGATTCGTATAATCACCAAGCAAATCACCTTGAAAGTAAAAAGCCAAAGGGGCAACACTATCCGGCGGCATAAAATAGCGAACCTGCAAACCCATTTTCTCAAAATACTCGTCAGTTAAAGAGTATTCGTCCTGCCGATACTCAACACCGAGTACGGGGTGCTGATTTTCAGTTCGATGATAAGTCTTACTGCTCGATACACTCAGACAAATAACAGGGGGCTTGCTGAAGTTATCCTTGTAGGCACTTGAATTCAGGAACGATTGAAAAATTTTCCCGTGAAGATCGCCATAACCTTCAGGAAGGCTAAACTTGTCTTGCTTCTTGTTATGCTCCAACAACAACACGCTGAAATCATAATCCCGCACATATGAAGAAAAGTTGTTTCCTACTATGCCCTCAATCCGTTGATTGTTTTTATGATCAACAATATTCGTCTTCAATACTTCAATGGTAGGAAAGGCTTCTCCGTTGCCTTCAATATCAATATCAACGGAAATAATATCCAGCTCTACAGAGTAACGATCTGCACTAGGGTTGTCCCAATGCGCCAAGGCATTGAAACGACGATCAATCATTCTCAAGGTGTTGAGCAAGTTATCCCGACGGCTCTCCCCTCTCGCCAAGTTCGCAAAATTGGTGGTGATCCGCGTGCTATCCGCTGGACGATAGTTTTCATCAAAGCGTAAGTTCTTGATGCTGAATGCAAACTCTTTATTCATTGCGGCCTGGTATCCTGATTCCTAAGGCAAAAACTGAGTTCTTTGCTTGGTGATTGACATTGCCAGGCAGGATAAGCTTCTTTATAAATGAACAAAAATGGTATATTTTCAACTATCCATTAAATTTATTCATGGATTGCTCGGTTACAGCTATGCTAGAGCGCACGCACTTAACAATAATCCAGGCCGTAGACCATCACGGTTCGCTAACCGCAGCGGCCAAGCACCTTTGCCTAACCCAGTCGGCGCTGAGCCATACTGTGCGCAAGTTGGAACAGAACCTCGGGGCCCCTATCTGGTTGCGTGAGGGCCGCAGCTTGCGCTTGACCCAGACCGGTGAGTATCTGCTTGGATTGGCCAATCGAGTCCTGCCACAACTGGAACACGCTGAGAGCAAGCTAAAGCAAATGGCTCAAGGTGAGCGCGGTACCCTGCGTATCGGTATGGAATGCCACCCCTGCTATCAGTGGTTACTGAAAGTCGTGTCGCCATTTCTGGAAGATTGGCCGGACGTGGATGTGGATGTTAAGCAGAAATTTCAGTTCGGAGGTCTCGGCGCTTTACTGGGTTACGAAATCGACCTGCTAGTTACACCTGACCCTTTCTATAAAGCCGGACTGCGCTTCGATCCTGTATTTGACTACGAGCAGGTGCTGGTAGTCCCTCGAGATCACCCGATGGCAAAGCGAAAGTACCTGACAGCAGAAGACCTACGGGATCAGGTGTTGTTAACTTACCCCGTGCCGCCGGACCGCCTGGATATCTATACCCAGTTTCTCAACCCTGCGGGCGTGGTGCCACTGCGCCACAAGACCAGTGAAACTACCGATATCATGCTTCAAATGGTGGCCAGCGGCCGCGGGGTCGCGGCCCTGCCACGCTGGCTTGCAGAGGAGTACTCTACCAAGCTGGCACTATCGGTGGTGCGCCTCGGGCGACAAGGTATTGCCAAACAAATTTTCTTAGGAACTCGTGAAGACGACAGCGAAGTTGAATACCTGAGCGCTTTTATTAAACTGGCCAGAGGTTATGAGCACTCAAAAACTGGGACCTAAGACCGATAAGATTTATCGATAGCCCCGCAAGAATTCATTAAGCAGCAAGTTTCTATTTGCCGACAACGAACTAGGTGCAGTAGGTCCGACCCCGCCCCACTACACCAAACAAGAAAGGCCTAAATCACAAGATCCAGGCCCCTTCTTTCTCGATTAATTGTTCCGCAGTTTCAGGCTATCTACTTACAAATATCCTGCTTTTGCACCACATCGTATTTCTGCAATAGGGCTTTGTAGCGGCCACTGCTGCACAGCTCTGCCAGCCCGCGATTAAAGTCATCTCGCACTTTTTCATCGCGGAAACCGACTCGAAAGTCTGTCATCATCGGGAATATCTGGAATAGGTCAACCTGAGCCATGGTATGACCCATTTTATTGCTGTAGTACTTAAATAGCTCCATATCCACCACGGCGACCGCATCTGGCATTTTCCAGAATTGGGCAACCAGGTCACGAGCTGTTGGCGCCTGCATAACATTCTGTTTCTGGGTGCCATTGGGCCCAAACATTTTTTCAAATTCGGGCCCAAGATCCATGGGAGCTCCCTGCCAAGTGATCACTTTCTTACCCGCAAGATCTGCAATACTGCCAATCTTCATTTCTGCACTGGCTTTGGCAATGGCATAGTTGGCAAAGCTGATCATATTGTTCGAGTAAAATAGGCCATCATTCTTCTTGAGTACATTCACCGCTGCCTGAACCATACCCTGCTCAAGTGCTGGAGCCGTCTCCGCAAACCCCATCTGTACGAACTCCAACTTATAGCCAGGGAGAGCTTGCCGAACGATATCTATTTCCAAACCACTGGTCGCACCGTCAATCACATAGGGCGGAGCATCCCCGGCGATCGCCACTTTTAACGGGGTTTCACCGGACTGGGCCAGCACCTGGGTACAGACTCCAAACATCAAGATAAGAAGGGCCAATAGCGAACGCATAAGCTTCTCCACAGTGACAGGAAAATCACCCAGACGCTCTAAGTGTTGGCAGACATCCCCCATTTATCAAGCTTCGCTTCCGCATAACTCTATCCATCCGAAACCTTGAATTCGGCAGTAAACTCCCCATTCTAAAACCAGGCAAATAGTAATTTGCTGCAACTGGGGCATACCGGGTAAAACAGTGATACATGAGATTGCCGATATTCTGATTGAGAATGAAACAAAGCTGCATCAATTCGAGATACGCAAAGACCCTGAAGTCATTAGCAAGCTACTAAGCCCTGATTTTATAGAGGTAGGGAAATCCGGGCGGACCTTTGATTTCAAAGCAATAGTGCGGTCAATGCAACAGGAGGAAAATACGGGCTGGGAAATTCACAGCCAAAGCTATGAATGCATTCCTCTCTCTGACACAGTCATTATGCTGTTGTATAAATCTGCACGGCGAGGCCAGCAAGGGGAGTACAAGGGGTTTTGTAAACGATCATCTATTTGGGTTAGAAGTAAAGGGCAGTGGCAAATGAAATTTCACCAGGGGACTCCCTGCCAAGAATTTAAGCTGGAAGATAATATCTCACGCAAACAACCGGCGTTTAAGCTGTGAGCGCTTTTATCGCAATTATCCTGCTGGCCCTGGCGATATGGCTGGTTCCCCACTTCTACCGGCAGTGGCGCATTTTTTACCTGCGCTCAAAACCTTTAACGCGGGAACAGCTACAACTCATTAGGGAAAATCTTCCTCTCTATCACTACCTTAACTCCAATCAACAGCAAGAGTTATGCAGTAATATCGCCCTGTTTCTCCACGGCAAAGAGTTTGTCGGTTGCGAGGGGCTTCAAGTCAATGAACGCATGAAGGTGGCCATCGCTGCCCATGCCTGCTTACTTCTATTGGGCCGCAAGAATGAATGCTACCCCAACCTTTACAGCCTGTTGCTCTACCCGGACACCTATGTCGCCCACGAAACACGTCGGGAAGGCTATATAGAAACAGCCAGACACAGTGCCCGTGAAGGGGAGGCTCATTATCGTGGACCCGTAGTCCTCTCCTGGGGTGACCTGGAGAAAGATTTACAATCGCCTGAACGGGGCCACAATGTCGCCCTGCACGAGTTCGCCCACAAAGTCGATGAAGAGGATGGTTACTTTGATGGCCGCCCTCTATTTGAAAGCAGTGATGAAGGGGCCACCTGGGCTGAGGTTATGAGCCGGGAATTCCACCGTTTGAGACAAAGAGCCGAATTCGGTGAGTTTCCTGGTGATACACCCTCTGTGCTCGATTTATACGGCGCCCAGTCTCCCGCTGAGTTCTTTGCTGTAGCAACAGAAAGTTTCTATACGATCCCAACGGCTATGCACGCCTTACACCCGGAACTCTATAAGGAGTTAAGTCATTTCTATCGAATTGATCCCGCCGAATTAATACGCGGAAAAAGTACTGTGGCCTGACAAATACGCTACCAGTCTGGTTTCTGTCTTCCTGCTATGCTTATTTCGTGCACCAGCGGAGTTGGAATAGTGGCCAATACGCATTGTTTAAGATTCGCTCTTGTGGGACTGGTTGTTCTTTTGGCCATGACTCAACCGGCCACAGCAGATATCGCCACAAACCAACAGGATGCAAAGGCTCTGATAGAGCGCCTTGAAAAACTGTATCTCAAGGGCCCTACTCCTGTCTTTGTTCTACAGCTGGAAAAAAATACTCTACCGGACGCTAAGTTACAGGCTTTTGCAATGGAGCAACGCCTTATTAACTTATCGGACTTGAGAAGTAATGCGCTATCTCTGCATCGTTTTGGTGGCTTACCGGGACATAGTACGAGAGCATTTTTTACTCGAATTACAACAGCAGAAATTCAAGCTAATACCCTGTTACCTAATCTAATTCAAGCATTGGGTATCTCACCCGAGCAGATCGCACAATACCAACCACTCGCAGGTGCCCAAGCCTACCCAGCCTACACTACCTGGCTAGCCAACTACGCTACACCCGCCGAAATTGCCGCTGCCCTGTTAATCAACTTTCAGAGTTTTGGCAAAAATGCTGAGCGCGTTGCAAAAGCTCTCAAACAAAATAAGCGCTTTACCAATGAACAGCTCAGTTTCTTAATGACTTTTAGCCAACTTCCAGAAGGATTCAGGGAACAGGCTATCGATATAATTGCAAGAGGACTAGCTTCAGGTGTTCGAGAAAATGATATTGCCATTCGCGTGCGGTTAATCCAAACCTATGAGCGGGAGTTTTGGCGGGCATTTGAGGCAAAAATAAATACCAACTAGATTTCTTTATCTCATCTTACTTCTAAAGCTAACATACATCCCTCTGCACAACAAAGAATGTGAGAATAAATCGTTTACCATTTGTAAGGCTCCGAGTATTAGTTCTCCGACACCTAAAGAGCGGTGTATTATTATCAGTAAAGCTCTTATATTGATCTATCAGTTGTTGCTTGCGAAATCTCAATAAAACCAGGTCAAATTTCACTGGAGAAGAATGATAATTAATACTGAAAACCACTTTGAGGTGGGAAATAGGGCAATGTCATCTGTACTGTTGCTTTACTACCACATGATTGATGAAGGTGGGTTCGCCAACGGACAAACTGCTTATATCAACTATGATGATTTTAATGGGTACGAATATATTAAAGTCAAATTAATCGAGGAAAACGGGGAGAGTCTTGGTATTAATGAACACCTATTACAACAGGGCGCCACCATCTGGATTTTATGTATTCTTCATAATCATTTCACTGAAGATGATGCCTACCGCCCTTCACGAGATAATAGATTGGTAAAGCTACTTGAGGAGTACGGCACTCGGCATATACCAGAAATATATGACTATCTTAACTGTATACTGCCACCTACAACTCCGTTTGAGTTCCAAATTTATTCAGATGTCCTAACCACGATTTATGAAAAGTATGTCAAGGGATTCTTTATAGACCATATTTCTCATGCTTAAATCACACTGGCAAGGCAGCCTTCCTTGTAATTTATCTAGACAGATCAATTAATCAAAAAAAATGGAATATCAGCATAGACTAAAGTAGAACGATTGTTCCAAGATTGAAATACAATAATGCCAAGGTGTTACAAACCTCACATTGCAATTGGACACTGATGCTACTTTAGCACGTATAAAATATGGAACTGATTTAAAAAATGCTACTCTATAGTCCGCACCAGATCACATCAGCAAGGATTAGTTTGTGAAGCGTATAATTTCTTTAGCATCAGCCTCGATCATTTGTGCCTCATGCGCCACGGTAAAAACCGTTAACCCAAAAGATAACCAAGTAGATATCGCTCATCGAGGCCAAAAGAGCTACTGTGAAAGCATTCCAAGAGTATATAGCGGTACCTCCTACTCCTTTTGTCTAATGAATAGCGAGCCCAGCCAGACTGTAAACACTGGATCAACACTCAACCATATTCCGCTGGAAGCTATAGATGCGGTCTTTTCTGTGGCAGCAGATACGATTGTTTTACCTTATACGGTAATGACCCAAGCAAAGCATGGCAATATCAAAGTAAACTGAGAATACTCAATGCAACCTTAAGATTTCGGGGTTACTAACTATTACTATTCTAAGAGTAACTCTGGCTAAAAAACAGGAATATCTCTTTTACTTACCGAAAAACCTTTACACTGATAATAGGCCGAGATCATATATTCTAACTCATCATTAAATGTCTGATCCGGCCACTAGCAAGCTAAAAGCTGAAGCAAAAAGATAATAATATCGGCTATCTTATGGCAGAGATAAGTTTGAATAGTTAAAGATTAACCTACTTGCACCATCGTTCTTCCATTACCATGCCAGACGACTAAAAATCAATTGGTTGCCTAAAAAATATATGTACAATATTGAAGGAAGCCAGCTCCCGCTTATCCTTAAATGAAAATGGATAACGATAGAGATAGATTACAAATCCCCTTGATCACCTTTCGGCCGACCAAATTTCAAGGTAGTAAAACCTCATTGAGGATCCAACACTATAAAGTTCACTAACTTTGGAGATAACAAATTGCGATATCCAGCAATAGACATCACTAGAGGTATATTAGTAATTATTATGGCCCTCGATCATACTCGAGATTATTGGACTTCGACCCAGTTTGACCCATTGGACCTATCCCAATCGTCCATCGCTTTGTTTTTAACTCGTTGGATCACGCATATATGTGCCCCTGGATTTATATTTCTTACAGGATTGAGTGCCTACTTTCACGGTAAAAAACTTAACTCCAAGCCGGAGTTGGCAAAATTCTTAATACTTCGAGGGTTAGTACTAGTTATCCTCGAACTAACCTTGGTAAACCTCTCTTGGCAGTTTGCTTATAATTACGCTTTTGTACAGGTAATCTGGGCCCTGGGCGTATCCATGATCATACTGGCGGGCTTAATCTATTTGCCAATGATATGGACCACCATCGTTTGCCTGGCCGTAATATCCTTACATGGATACCTGAATGATGACTTCATGCGCCAGCTATTAGGTGGCTATGAATGGCTTTGGATTCTTGCGCATGTACGCACTAGTTTTAGACTTTTCGAGTTCAACACCGGGATTTTTGCTGCTTACAATATTATTCCCCTCTTTGCTCTTATGTACCTAGGTTATGTATTTGGGCCTCTTTACGAGATGGCAAACAAGCAACGAGTGCGTCTACTAATAACAACAGCAACTGCGCTATCGATTATATTTATTGCGGTTAGACTAATAGGCTTTGGCGACCCCAATGATTGGATTTCACAGCAGGGGCTTCTGGGCTTTATCAACACCGCCAAATACCCAATGTCGTTCAGCTATATCCTTATGACAATGAGTATAGTTTTCCTGATCATGGCTACCGTTGAAAATCGACAAAACCGAATACTGGATGTATTGCTCCTCTTTGGGCAGGCCTCATTGTTCTTCTATTTACTCCATGTCCCAGTGATCAATCTGTCCGCACATCTATGGAGCTACTTAGAGTTTGGAGTAGCAACCAACTTCTTCAACGGCTCCAAAGTATGGCCTGAAGGCTACACACCTAATTTACTGAGAACCTATGCCTACTGGATTGCTCTGATTGCGATACTTTACTATCCCTGTAAGAAATATCTTCAAAAGAAAAAAGAAAGTGGATCGGTGATATACTCCTACGTATAACTCTCAGCACAACTTTATTTCGTATATTGAAAATTCTGTTCTGGGGTGAGCAAAGCCCCAGAGTTGCCTCCCAATCAGGACGATATAGATGTTGCAAAAAATAGACCATTGGATTGATCAAACACTGATAGACTTCAAAGAAGAGAGACAATCTTGCGCAAGGTTCACAGAGAAGTTTTCAGGGTATTATACAGAAGAATTTCTTAGCAAAAGCTACTTTGTAGTGGTTGATAATATTCCAAAACCGAGGTTTCCCGAGCTCTACCAGGCTGGTCTGGGTGACTTTGTCGACATGGAAGTAGCCGGAATCACTTACAAAGATACCTACTTTGTCAAAACACCTTTTGCTGCGGACATTTCCCTCCATTTCCATGAGTTAATCCATGTCCACCAATGGTCTCTCTTGGGAGCAGAGTCATTTATCAAACGTTATATCAGTGAAATTCAGACCTACGGCTACAACGGTGCACCTCTGGAAAAAATGGCCTACAGCCTGCAAGATAGATTTATGGACAATTGCACTCCAACGGATGTTTTAAGTTACGTTCAGAATCATTTGTAAGCACCCTATGAACGTTGGACTTCATCTAAACCAAGGTTACCTTTTGGATAAGTGAAGGTGGCCTTTCTACTACCAGCCAAACTTCATCTTATTGACAGGCTAAACATTTCTACTAAAGCCTGATCATCAAGACACAAACTATACTTTATTGAGATTTATAGTTTGCAAGCCCCGCACCATGCTACAAGCAACCCGACTCTTCCTGATCTTTGCTGCCCTATCCACCTTAAATCTGGCATCAGCAACAACATGTAAGCCCAAATTCAATCATCAAGATGACAAAGTGGCCAAGAACAATCGTTGCACTAAAATCAGCTTTCAACCAAGCAATACGGAAGGGTCCGCTGTTATTATTATGGATGGGGACACCAAAGGCTCCTGCGCTTATACATCTGCGGTTCTATGCGGGAATACCGAGATTAGAATGAAAGATATTTCTGCAATTGACTTTAAGGTTGACGTGCCTCCAGGTAAGTGTGGTGCTAAAGAGTGGATTGCCGTTTATATGTTTCCCTGGTGTGAACAACCCGGTGGATGTTGGGCCGGGGGGCAGCGGGAAGTCGATTTTGTAGAAACAACAGGCTCTAATGGTCCGGGAGGTTTCGCTTCCAATTGGGGAGGGCTTCCCAAACAGGCGGCGTGGACAAGCCAAACAGGTCCCCTACAGGTGAAGAGTGGTGCCCAACAGCATATAACTTTTACATCCCGAAAAATCATATCGGGTGAAGCTAGTGGAACCTATCGATGGGATATAAGAGTGTGTGGAGCATCTGCGTCTAAGTGCGATGATTCAAATCAGCTTTGGCATGCCTACCGGGAAAAGGGGTCTGCAATTTTTGATGAATCCATGATGATCGTGATCGACAACTGGGGCGTCAACAATCCACCCCAGCCAGGTTGCACGTTAAAAATAACGGATATGCTGATCACCAAATATTAGCGATGCTTCTTACAACGATAGGGGGTTAGTGGCGAAAACCCTAATAATCTTTTTTCCACTGTAACTCTACACTACCGGAACCGCTGTCACCGTCATCGGCACTTTTAAACTCCAGGTTGAGGTTATCCCTAAGTTCTATTTGCATCTCCGCCTGCCATGGACTGAGAGGATCGGTACTTCTCTGTAATTCCACATAAATTCGATTGGTAATATATTTGCCCAAGCTCAATGCGTACTCATCACCTTCATCTCCCTCCTCCTGCTCAATATTGAGTGTATCCAGGTGCAACAGCTCGCGTGTCTTGGCGATAGGGTCCAATACCGCTCGACCCGACTGCAAACTGCGTACGACACTAACCAAACGAACAGCTTGTAAAGGTGAAATATCTGATAATGACTTCCCAAAAAGCAACTGCGCCAAAATTTCATCCTGAGAGGCCGAGGGGTCAGAGGTAAATGTAATATCCAAGTCCGCAGCAGTGCCTGATATCTGCGCGGTTATTTCTCCATCGCTATATTCATAGACACCTTCAACCAGGATAGCGACCTCATTATTCTCGAAGCGAATTTCGCCATCTTCCAGATCAAATTTCTTACCGAATAAATCAAAGCTGCCGCGAACAATTGTTAATTCGCCGGAGGCTTTTGGCTTATCTGCGGTGCCTCGAATATCCACCACGCCGCGCAATTGAGAATTTAAGCCAAGTCCGCGCACATAGGATTGTTGGTCCAAAACAATCTCTACATCCAATCCAATTTTGCTAAACAGGGAGAAGATCGCTGCACCTGTGGGCCATCGACCTGAACTTCCACCACCTGGATTTCCGGAACACTGCTGCCAATCCATTGCTCAATCTGTACGGCCAGCGGCTTCAAAGTGAATCGCCCGGTAATTTCTGCATCCTGGGTTGAGCCCGACAAACGGGCATCACCGGATATTGCACCGCGTACTCCAGGTGAGTTCAGCAAGTGGGCCCGACTGAGGCTTAATACGATATCAAAACTGGGCGAGCTATCCGGAGGTAAAAAGACCGCCCCTCCCAGGTTTATCCGCCCACCATCACCATCGGTAGCGCTTCCTCGTACAATCCGCCACTCCTCAGGAGACAGCTGCGCGTAGAAGTTAATATCCGCAATGCGAGTATGGCTCGGTCGGTGCTCATAACGACCATTACTCAATTCGATATCACCGGTTAATAGAGGACGCTGCCAATTTCCGGTACCGTCAACATTGAAACTGAGCAAGCCGCGCATACGGTGGACACGGGGATCAATATATTCCGCAATCACTGACAAATCGGCCGTACCGCGCCCCTGCAATTGGAAGGGCACATTTCGCAGGCCACCAGTTTGATTATTCTCAGCAAATAATTGTTCGAAGATCGGCGCAATCAAGACACTTACTTGGCTATTTACTGCGTTGCTACCGCCGTGTTGGGCAATCAGGGATGCATCCAGCTCTCCATTCTCTGTCTGCCAATCCAACACTATCGAAAGCGGTTGAACCTGAATTCCGCGCTGCCCTAGCCCCAGGGCTTCTCCTGTAGCGCGCAACTCCCCTTGGAATTCAGGCTGCTTGGGACTTCCACCAATACTGGCATAAAGGCTGACATCACCATTACCCGCCCTACCGCTGGAAAAACTATTCGCCAAATCCGATAGATCACCCTGGCCGCGCAACTCTAAATCCAGTCGCTCTGCATTCAAGCTACCCAGTATCGATAATTGGTTGCGACCCGCCCAGAGCAGCTCGATACCATCAGTTACCAGACTCCTGTCTGCATAGTCCAAAGTACCCTGTAAATGCCAGGGCTCCAGATGAAACTCTCCCTGGGCGATCAGGTTGGTTTTAATCTGCGGGTTTGAAATAGCCCCATCAACCCTGCCATCCAAGCTCAACTCCCCTTCAAGGGAGTTAGGGAGAGAGAGACCGACGAGATCTACCAGGAACAGCGGTAGATTGCGCGCGCCCATATCAATTTGTAATCGGTCTTGCCTAGGTTCGATAGAGCCATCGGCCTGCAACAATGCCACCCCCACCCGACCCAACTGCTGGGCATCCTCAGCGAGGGCTGTCAGGCGGCTTTGGCTCTGTAGGGGCTCCGGCTCCCCTTTATCAAAACCTGAGGCAATCACGGGGGACTGAGGGCCTCTGCTTGAGGATGAACCAAACTGGTTGCCATTGCCGTTGGTAAATAACTCCAATCGCAGGTCACTGACCTCTATCAGGTCCATATCGCCACTGGCTTCCCCTTTTAAGTTAAAGGGGTAATCCTGCGCGACGCCATTGGAATCCAGTAAAATACTTACCTGGGGATTACTCCACTCTCCCCGGACTGTTACTTCGGAAGTCCCCCTAGACTTACCCCCTGCCTCGGTAACTCCAAGGTCATCGCGCAAGCTGATATTTTTGCCGTCGATCTGCCCGTGTAAATCCAGCTGCTTCTGTTCAATATCAAGCTGACCGATTACTTCCAGATTTAGCTTCTCACCAGTAAACACCAATTCATCAATGGTCAGCGCGTGCAGGTTTCCACTTATCGCCGCCGACAACTCACCCTGTAAGTCGTGGTAAGCACTCACTGCACTCAGAGACAAATTGAGGTTTGGGTTTTTCCATGAGCCGATTGCCTCCACACGCAACTGGTGCAAGGTGCCGGATAAAGCAGTGGGAATAACTACCCTATCAGCCTGGGGTAGCGAAGCTGCAAGCAGGCGAATTTCTTCAACACCCAACTCATCAATCTCTCCCACCAAATCCAGTGCTTTCAAATTCGTATCTACAGTACCGAGCACTTCGATCCGTGCACCGGCAAAGTGCAAAGACAAGGCTTGCAAGTCAATCACACCTGCCTGGGTATCGACCCGGCCTTCCAATTGCAGGGGCTGCTGCCGATAGCTGCTTTCCACTTGTAAGCTGCCATTAATATTCGGCTGTTGCAGGGAGCCCTGCACCGAAAAATCTGCGCTGAGCCAACCACTGTCCAGGATATCCTGCCAAGGGCGGGAAAGTGTTAGCGGGATTTGATTGAGGTTAACTGTCCCATTGACACCGTCCGCGCTAATGTTGCCTTTAATCGTACTGCGCCGCTCATCCACTCGCAGCCAAATCCCCGTTGAAGATAAGCGCCAGGGATTGATATCGGCTTCGATTCTTCCTGTCAGATCCAGTTGATGTTCTGCTAGAGGAGCTGCGATCGAATTAATATCCAGCAGCAGTTTTTCACCCTGCTTACGTAGGGATAATTCACCGCGAGCATCCAATACCTGATTTTCCGGCAGATGCAGCTGTCGACTGACAAACCCCTGGCCCACCTCACTGGTAGAGAAATCGATTACAAAGCGCTCGCCCTGCATCCGGCCATTTACAGTGAGATTAAACTCGGAACCATTCAGCTCACTCACTTCGATAAATAGCTGCGCCGGTTTACCCTGCCAGCGGTATTGGGCGTTAGCCTGAATAGCAACAGGGGGAATCCCCTTCAACCGGCTGTCCACCAATTGCAGGCGAGCTATATCCAGCTGCGCCAAGCGAAACCCGGGAACTAGCAACTCCCAAGTAGTCGATGGCTGCTCCTCACTGACAACTTCAACCTCCTCTTCGCCGGAATCTACCAACGCAGAGAGAAGTTCATTGAGGATATTCAGGTTGAGCAGTAAATCTTTGGCCCCCACTCGCTCGATATCGATGGGATTTCGGGACAAGCTGTTGAGATTAACTTCCAGGTCCTGGGCTTCGGCAAGCGTATTAGCTCGATAGTCAATTCTCAGTCGCTCGAAAAACCAAAATCCTAATTTTTCACTGCGAATTCCCTCTGCCTCAATTTCGAGGTCGTCCACCAGTTGCTCGGCAGCGTAAAAAGCCCCACGAGTAAGGCCGACGCGCCCCGGTTCCGTGCTGAGGAAATAGATAGCGGACATCAGGAGGAACAGACAAATGCCTGTTACCAGGGAACCCCCAGCACCCAGAGAGCGCCAGAGCCCACGCAGGAAAGCACCCACCCAGTGGGCAACGCCCAGCGCAAACAGGCCCAACCAGCGCATCAGAATGCCTGCCCCAAGCTCACATACACCTGATAGCGATCATCGATGCCCTCACGGCGATCGAGAGGAAAGGCGATGTCCATGCGGATAGGGGCAAAGGAGGTGATATAGCGCACGCCAAAACCCGTTCCCCAAAACAGGTCGGAAAACTTGGGCGCTGCGTCCTCATAGGCATTGCCGCCATCGAGAAAAATCACACCTCCCCAGGTATCCGTAAAACGAAAACGGCCCTCAAAAGAAATCTCGCTAAGTCCCCGACCACCGATAGCATCGGAGAGGGTTTCCTCACCCTCATCATTAATCTCAATAAGTCGCGGACCCAACTCCTGGTAACCATAACCCCGCACGGAGCCACCGCCACCGGCATAAAAGCGCTCATCCGCAGGCAGCTCAAGATTCGACTCTCCTGTAATTGCCCCGGCTTTCAACCTTATTGCCAAGGTGGGCTTATAACGCCAGTCATCGGCTGTTTTATACGCAGTGAGCTGTAGGGTATTTTTAATAAAGGTGGTGTTGGTATTTCTAAGATCGATATAGGGTTTTACTTCCAACGCAGAAGTGGCGCCACGGCGGGCATCCAGGGGTTTGTCTGTCGTGTTTAATTTAAAGCCCAAGGGGAAAGCTAACAGCGTGTAGTTTTCATCGGGATCATCTGCTTCAACTGCCCCTTCCACCTTCTCGTCCACTTCACTGAATTTCAGCTCAGCGCCACCACTCAGCGTGCGATGCTTACTGATTTTTCTCGATACCAGTGCACTGAATGTCAGGGACTCTGAACGGTAGGAATCAACATCCTCTCCTTCCAAAGCAATACTGGCGGTCAAGCGTTGCTTGTCATGGAAGAAACGGGGAATAGTTAGCTTGCCTTCCAGGGTTTGCTTTACCTCGTTCAGCTTACTTTCGACTTCAATTTTTTCCCCACGATGGAAAACATTGCGATGTTCCCAGGCTGCTGAAATACCGGCTCCCTCATCAGAGGTGTACCCCACCCCCAAGGTTATGGTGCGGTGATTGCGCTCCTGAATAACAAAAGTAACATCCACCAACCCATCGTAGGGTTCAGAAACTTCAGTATTTACATTGGCAATTAAGTTGGTGCGCAGCAGGCGCAACTGCGCAGCATCCAGTTTACTGCGGCTGAAGCAATCCCCGGATTTAATCTTGACCTTATCCAACAGGTAGTCCTCTTCGATAGAGGTGACTCCTTCAATGCGGACTTGGCCAACATGGACTTCGGGGCTGGGGGCCACCCGATATTCCAGTCTCGCAGCAGCTTCCCGGTGAATCACCGTTGCCTGGTAGCTGACATCCACATTCAACAGACAGGCATTTTCATTGAGGTACTTGGTAATTTTTTCTACGCCCTCAAGTACCTTGCTGGCAATCAGGGGATCTCCAACATGGATAGGCAAACCACTAAAGCCTGCCCGCAAACCGGCCGGCATAATAATATCCAGGCTCTTGATATGGTACTGGGGGCCGGGAGTGACACTATAGAAAATTTGGTTGCCAGAAACAGACTCATACACAGTGGCATCATAATATCCCTGCGCACGCAGTAATTTTTCCAGGTTACCCCGCTCATAGTGCGCAATATCCGCCGGATCATCGTAGTTTTCCAGCGCACTACTGTTCTTGCGCAACTCGTTGAGTTCGGAGGTCAATTTTTCCTGCAGCTGGGGATCGCCCTGCACCAGCAGGGTAAAACCCGGCAAGCGATCAAAAAATGGGATGGCTGCTGCCAGCTGCATTGGCAGCGCTAGAAGGGCAACAAGTAGGGAGACAAAGAGAATTCGCAAGATCTTTATCCAATGTCAGTAGCGGCTACTCCGCAAAAAATCCGGGTATCCGTTCCCTCCGTAGGCTGGAATATCCAGCTGATGACAACAGCTGGGATAATTAAATCGACTTATTGAGCAGCCAATAAGCCGATTCGGCGTTTGGGACTTCTATGGCTGTGTGCCTTGGCTGGGCATTAAGGGATTACAATCCTGGATAATCACCCGCCCTTCCAGAATATTTCCTTTGGAATACTCCGTGAAAATACACTGGTTAGTCTTGGGGTTATAATTCTCGATCCACAAATTATCTTCTTTCCAGGTGGCGCCGATATGGCGGTACCCATCGGGCACAGAGATACGCATGACCCCGCCAAAACGCTTCACGAAAACCTGCTCATAGTGAAAGTAGTAGGCAAGCCAGCCGCCAACAAAGAAAACCGCAGCCACGATTGCGCCGATCTTAAGGCTGCCCAGGCGACTGCCGATAAAAAGAGAAGCAATAACCAGGGCAATCACCGCTGCCCAGTACAAATAAGTAACCATGACTGTTTTTCTACCGTAAATTATTGGTGTTTATAAAGTGAAGGGTAGCGCAGAACCGCAGCAAACTAAATGGCGCCGGGTTACGCTCCCTTACTCCTAACTAAACTTTACTCCTCTGCCAACTCCGGCAGCTTTTCAAATAGCGATAAGGCTTCAGGGTTGGCCAGGGCCTCCTTATTTTTAACCGGTTTACCCTCCACCACATTGCGCACAGCCAGTTCCACAATCTTACCGCTGATAGTTTTAGGAATATCCGCCACCTGGATCACCTTGGCCGGCACATGGCGAGGCGTGGTATTGGCGCGAATCGTGGAGCGGATTTTCTGGGTCAGATCCTCGTCCAGTACAACACCCTCTCGCAATACTACAAACAGCACTACCCGTACATCGTCGTGCCAGGGCTGGCCGATACAGATACTATCGAGCACCTCCTCGACTTTCTCCACCTGGCGGTAAATCTCTGCGGTTCCGATACGCACACCGCCGGGATTAAGTACTGCATCGGAGCGGCCATAGATCACAACACCACCGTGTGTCGTAATCTCGGCATAGTCCCCATGCGCCCAAACACCAGGCCAATTTTCAAAATAAGCACCGCGGTACTTGGCTCCATCTGGATCGTTCCAGAAGCCAACCGGCATACAGGGGAAGGATTTGGAGCAAACCAGCTCCCCTTTCTCTTCAACCACTGCACTGCCTGTATCATTCCAGACTTCCACCGCCATACCCAAGCCACGACACTGCAATTCACCGGCATAGACCGGTAGAGTTGGGTTGCCAAGGGCAAAGCAAGACACAATATCGGTGCCGCCGGAAATAGAGGATAAGCAGAGATCTGCTTTTATATCTCTGTAGACATAGCGGAAGCCTTCGTGGGCCAGCGGAGAGCCTGTGGAGAGCACCGCACGCAAGTTCACCAGTTTGTGGGTCTCCCGGGGTTTGCAGCCACTCTTCTCCAGCGCAGCAATATATTTGGCACTGGTGCCAAACACACTGATTCCCTCTTCATCGGTCATATCCCATAGACTTTGGGATGAAGGGTAGAAAGGTGAGCCATCAAACAGCACTAGAGTCGCCCCACAAGCCAGGCCACTCACCAGCCAGTTCCACATCATCCAGCCACAGGTGGTGAAGTAGAAAAGTGTATCCTCACGGCGCAGATCGCCATGCAAGCGATGCTCCTTCAGGTGCTGGAGCAAAGTGCCCCCCACTCCGTGGACGATGCACTTGGGTACACCAGTAGTACCTGAGGAGTACATGATGTACAGGGGGTGATTAAATTCTGTTTGTACAAAGGAGAGTTCGCGAGCGGGCGCCGCAGCTTCAAAAGCTTGCAGTAGTACCGCCTTACCCAGCGGCTCTGCCGCTAGTACCTGAGCAGTTTCCTCTTCTGAGCGCGCAACCGGTACCACTACCAAAGTTTCTATGGATTCGATTCGCTGCATGATCTCGCGCAGACGCGGCAATGAATCAATAACCTTACCGTTATAGAAGTATCCTTCACAGGCAAATAGCACTTTCGGCTGCACCTGGCCAAAGCGGTCAAATACTCCATTGATACCAAAGTCTGGTGAGCAGGAGGTCCAGATAGCACCGAGGCTCGTGGTGGCCAACATGGCTACTACGGTATCGATCACATTGGGCATAAAGCCCGCTACCCGATCTCCCTCAACAACGCCTTGGGCAACGAGGGCCGCTGACAGGCGCTCCACCCGATCGTACAGCTCCTTGTAGCTCAGCTCGCGGCGGCTACCGTTCTCCAGGCGCTCGACCAGGGCAGCCTTGTCATCGCGATATCGCAGCAGGTTCTCAGCAAAGTTCAGGCGTGCCTGTGGAAACCACTGCGCACCGGGCATGGAATCGTTACCGAGTGTCTCATCACCCTTATCTGCAGCAATAACTCCGGTGTAATCCCACAACTCCCGCCAGAAAGCTTCGCGATTATCTACTGACCACTGGTATAAGGCCGCGTAATCATTGAGATCCAGCTGGTATTGCTGGTTGACCCTGCGACGAAATTCATCCATCTGGGTGGCGGCAATAGCCTCTGCGCTGGGTTGCCAGAGCGGTTGGGAGTTGTCCTTCATTTCAACAGACCTTGTAGCTCATTATTGTGTTTTCGAATCGCCCTCTCGGGCACAAGGGGAGCAATCATGCCCTGCCCCACCACTTAAAACTATTTTAATCTTTTTTAGATTTGTTAAATAAAAGTTAACATAGCCAAATCTATCAATTCCCCAGGAAGTAGCCGCTGTGAGTGCCACGATCAAACAACTACGCGCCTTTGTCACAGTGGCCCGCAGCCGCAGTCTGGCCCAGGCCAGCGCTCAGCTGCACACTTCCCAGCCAGCCCTGTCCATTGCCATCCGCAATCTGGAGGATGCGACTGGCGGCCCGCTTTTCAGTCGAGAAGCCCGCCAACTCACTCTCACCCCGGAGGGCGAGGAATTCCTCTCCCGCGCCGAACAACTACTGCACAACTGGGATCAATCCCTGGATGCGGTACAGCAGGCCTTTCGTCTGGAGCGTGGGCAGTTGCGCCTGGCAGTAATTCCCGCCTATGCGCTCAACCAACTCCCCCAATTATTAGCCAATTTTCACCGCCAGCACCCACAAATCAATATCCTGTTGGAAGATGTGGTGATGGAACGAGTAACCCAAGCGGTGCAGGATGGCCGGGCAGAGCTGGGCATCAGTTTTCGCCCCGAGGATTTAGGTGGGCTTGAGTTTGTGCCCCTACACCGGGATCGTTTTATCGCAGTCATACCACCCCAGCACCCCCTCAGCGAAAAAGGAAAAGTGCGCTGGAGTGACCTGGCCGGTTTTCCTTTTATTGCAATGAACCGCGGCTCAGCGGTGAGGCGCTGGACCGATGAGGCCTTCGGGCAAAGTGGCAAAGGCGTTCACTATATCTGCGAAGCTAATCAATTAAGCACAATCGGCCAGTTAGTACGTGCGGGAATGGGCATTAGTGCTGTACCGAGCTTGTGCGAAACACAGGTTCGGGAATATGGGTTGGAATGCCTGCCGCTATCGGCGCCAGTAGTGAGTCAGGAGGTGGGGATATTATTAAAGAGCCGAGGCACCTTGTCGGCACCAGCAACCGCGTTTTTATCCGCGATTACTGGTTGAGGTCTATAAAAGTGCCTCTACTTATTTGAGCGACTAGTGGCTGCTGGTTGCGCGCAGCATCCAAGCCGTTTTCTCGTGAACTCTCATACGATCAGATACCAGGGCAACTGTGGATTCATCTTCTCCCGCCTGGGCATCTTTTAAAACTTCACGACAGGTTTTGATCACCTGCTCATGCCCTTTAGTGAGAATTTTTACCATTTCTTCCGCCGGTGGTACCTCAACAACTTCTTTGATGGAGCTGAGTTGAGCAAAAGCCTGGTAAGTGCCGGGAGCGGAAACCCCGAGGGTACGAATGCGCTCGGCAATATCATCCACCGCAGTGGCCAGCTCGGTGTAATGCTCTTCAAACATCAGGTGTAATTCGCGGAACAGAGGCCCAGTAACATTCCAGTGGAAGTTGTGGGTTTGCAGGTAAAGGGTGTAGCTATCTGCCAACAAATGTTTCAAACCGGCAGCAATCTTTTCCCGATCCTTTTCACTGATACCAATATCGATTTTTTTCATAATACAAATCCCTCTTCCAAAAACTGTTGTCACCGAAATGGTTATAAGGCCATTTTGGTACCTTTATTCACTTCTCACAAGCTATCGAGCCAATAGCTTATTTATATAGACAAGTAAGATTTATAAGGTACAAAAATGGCGTGAATTTTAACCCGGCTATTGGAGGAAAATTTTGCGACAAGACATTGCCAATAAGGGACTCTCCAAATAAAACTATTTATCGAGCCCCCTGCTGGCAACACAAGAAATCAGGCACTACAAACCGGGCAATTACTATGGCTCGGCAGCTGCAAAGTTTGCAGGGCTAAGGTTTCTGTCTCGATTAAGTGCAATTTATTCAAGCTTGATACCGGCAAATCCATCAGGTATTTCATGGCCTCCAGAGCCTGCATGCTACCAACCACACCCAGCGCCGGACCGATCACACCTGCAGTAGAGCAGTTCTGCACTTCAGCCTGCTCCTGAGGCGGAAACAGGCAGGCATAACAGGGGCCTTTTCCTTCAGAAAAATCAAAACTAATCAGCTGGCCGGAAAACCCCTGCACCGATGCCATTACTACCGGACACCCTGCCTGATAACAAACCCGGTTGATCGTATGGCGGATTTCCAGGTTATCGGTGCAGTCCAACACCAGATCCACCTGTTTTACCTGCTCGCGCAGCCAGGATTCATTCGCCATTTGGCTGTGGGGGTGAATGCGAATAGTTGGATTGGCTGCAGCCAATTGTTGTGCAGCCACCATGGCTTTGGATTTTCCCTGGTGATTGGTTTTGTACAAAATCTGGCGCTGTAAATTGGAGAGATCGATATGATCACCATCCACCAGGTGCAACTCTCCAATACCGGCTGCGGCCAGATACATCGCTGCCGGGCTGCCGAGCCCACCTAAACCAACAATCATAATTCGCGCAGAAGACAGTTTTTTCTGCCCTTCTTCACCCACCTGGGGCAACATTATCTGGCGACTGTAACGCTGTAATTCCTTACTACTTAACATGGCTCTACTTCCGCATGCTTACCTTTCAACAGGACATTAAAATCGGCAACCGCCTGCTTGTAATCTTTTGCTTTAGTAATAGCGCTGACCACGGCGATACTGCCAACGCCGCTAGCGATAACCTCACTGGCTCGCTGCATATTAATACCACCAATTGCCACGAGTGGATAATCGGGCAATAGTGCTGCCATTCGCGCAAGTTTATGCACACCCTGCAACTGATCCGACATATCCTTGGTGTTGGTCGCATAAATTGCACCAATGGCCAAGTAGCTGGGGCGATAACGGTAGGCCAACAGTAATTCATAGAAGCCGTGGGTACTGATACCCAGCTTCAATCCTGCCGCTTGAATTGCCCTCAGATCAGCAGACTGCAAATCCTCCTGGCCCAAATGCACACCGTAGGCGCCGCACTCAATCGCCAACTGCCAGTAATCATTGATAAACAGGCGCAGGTTATACGTCCTGCCAATAGCCACTGCGCGCTCAATCTGTGCGCGCAGGTCCTCACCCGGATTCTTTATTCGCAGCTGTAAAGTACGCACCCCCAGCTCAGCCAGGCGCTGCAACCACTCCACTGTATCCACAACCGGATATAAACCCAATGCTTGAGAGTCTGTTTGGGCAAACCCATGAACAAGAGGTTGGGCCACACCAAAACCATAATCCAGCGCACGCTCTTCTCCCGACACTAAAATCTCCGGGAAGTCGATTAAATCCAGGGGCCAGCCACAGTGGCCTACAGGTCCAGCACCAGCGCCGATATGTGCATTATTTCCCCGGCGCAAGCCCCGCTGTACATAGGCTTTACCCACAACGCAGGCATCTCGCAACGGGTAGCCCAAAGCGCGACAAGCGGTAATAGCGGAGGACAGAGTGCAGCCAGTGCCATGTGTGCCTGCACTGGACACTTCCCGACCAATAAACCAATCGGCCTTTTCACCATCCCACAGTAAGTCGGAAACTTCTCCCGCACGCAATTGCGTATGGCCGCCGGTAACTAAAATTGCAGTACCGCCGTGGGCGTGCAACTGACGCGCAGCTTGCACAATAGATTCCGCACCAGTGACACTGGCTCCGGTAAGCCATTCCAATTCATGTAAATTGGGAGTAACCAGATCACACTGTGGCATCAACTGAGCCAACACCGTTGCGGTAATATTCCCTTCGGTGAGCCCGACTCCGTTGGTAGCAACAGCAACCGGGTCGTAAATAACCGGAACCGGTTGCACCGCTTTCAGCTGGCGCAGGAAATCTGCCACCGCAACAACTTGTTCAGCATTCGCTAGCAGACCGATTTTAATTGCGGCAGGAAATAGATCCCGCTGTAAAGCCTGTAACTGAGAACCCAAGACCTCTAGGGAAACTGCATTAATTGCAGTAACTTCCACCGTATTCTGTGCAGTATTGGCCGTGATAGCACTGCAACCATGGCAGCCGAGGTCGGCAAAAGTCAGCAGGTCCGCCTGAATGCCGGCGCCACCGCCGGAGTCACTGCCGGCAATGGTCCAGACAATTGGCTTTTTCAATTGGAGTTGATCGCGCATAAAAATACTAATCCTGCAATATGCTCTCTGCCTGCTGCCAGAAAGGCATATCCAGGGTGGGGGTGCTGGGGCTGGCAGTTTGACGCCTGAGCATCAAGCCGGCATTAAAGGCGGCGCGCCCGGATTCCACAGCCAGTTTAAAAGCATTAGCCATCAGTACCGGATCCTGGGCTTTTGCAATCGCGGTATTCAATAACACCGCATCAAAGCCCATCTCCAGTGCTTCTGCCGCCTGTGATGGCGCACCGATTCCGGCGTCAATAATAAGCGGTACATCACTCAGACGCTCGCGCAGTGTTTGTAGGTTATATTTATTGAGCAGCCCCTGTCCGGTACCGATGGGAGCCCCCCAGGGCATTAATACCTCGCAGCCCACATCCAAAAGTTTTCGACACAGCACCAGGTCATCTGTGCAATAAGGCAAAACCTTGAAGCCTAACTGAATTAATTCCCGTGCAGCTTCTACCAGACCAAAGGGGTCTGGCTGCAAATTGTAATCATCACCAATCACTTCCAGCTTGAGCCAATCGGTCTGGAAAATTTCCTGGGACATTTTTGCCAGCTCCACCGCTTCTCGCGGCGATTTACAACCGGCGGTATTGGGCAACAACTGACAACCGGACTCGCGAATATAATCCCAAAATCGATTGTCTTGCTGCTGTGCCGGATTTTGCCGGCGCAGAGACAAAGTAATAATTTCCGAAGCTGAGGCTTGCACGGATTCGCGCATAATCGCTGGGGAGGGATACAGGGCGGTGCCCACCAAAAGCCGGCTGTTAAATGTTCTTCCGTAAAGTGTTAATAGATCGCTCACCTTTACCCCCCACTACCGGAGCAACAATATCCAGGCTATCGTCGTTATTTATCTCAGTATTGCTATATTCCGTACGGGGAATAAATCCACCGTTGACCGCAACGGCAAACGTTTCTCCGCGATAGCCGAGCTGCTGTAAAAGCGCAGAGAGTTTTAGCGGGGATTCAAGGCTCTGTGTTTCCCCATTAATTAGTACCTGCATCAAACCACCTGTAACAGTTGTTGTGCCACTTGATTCTCCACTTGCTCCACTACTGCCGGCGCTAAAAGATAACCGTGACGGTAAAGGCCATTCACCCTAATCAGCCCGTCCTCGCTGTGGATATAAGGCATATTATCCATAGTGGCGGGGCGACAATTTACGCGGGTCTCAACAATACGAGCCTCGGCAAAAGCCGGGTTGAGGGAGTAAAGCGCGGAAGACAATTCCATACTGGAGCGCACGGAAATGGGCGACTGGTCTTCACTCTCAATTTCCGTGGCGCCAATTACTGTGCGTCCATCGCTGCGTGGTACAGCATAGAGCTTATAGCGCGGGTGGAGCAGACGCACTGGACGCTGCAAAACCACTTCCCGGGATTCCACCACCATCACCTCACCACGGACACCGCGTAAGCCTTCAATCTGCCCCTTGGCACCGAGACCACGGCAGTCGATCACGCAATCAAATTGTTCGCGCTCCGAGTTCACAGAGATATACCCGACTTCGCAATTTACCTTGCTGTGCTCTCGCAGAGTGACAGCTCCTCGGTGCAATACGCTGAGTAACGCAGGCAATAAGCGGTGATTATTGATATCCGCCTCACCCCGCAGGTAAAGCCCCTGTTCAAAGCCGTGTAAGGAGGGCTCTAATTTCGCTAAAGTATTACTATCGAGTGGCTGCACCTGCTTCCTGGCAGATTCACCCAACTTGCCCTGTAACTCCCGCAGGAATTGCAGCAGCTCACTTTTATCCTTGCCGTGAGCAACCAGCACTGAGCCCGCCCTGCGGTATTCCACGTCCTGCCCACTCCGCTCCTCCAGCTGCCGGGCCCACTCAGACCAAAGCTCAAGGCTTTTCAGCCCCAGGTTGTAAATCTGTTTATCGCTGTGCACCAATTCCGATAGTGGTGAGATCATTCCAGCTGCCGTCCAGCAAGCTCCCCGACTGGTGCCGACAGGTCACCCGCTTCAAACAGGGTAATATCCAGTTCCCGTTGGCAGAGCCGCCAGGCGAGCAAGCGACCTAACAGGCCGCCACCGGCAATAGCTACTTTGGCTTTGGTTTCGCTTGTCACAGACCACCTATCTTCGCAAATCCAAATCGACACCCAGCGATATGCGCTATGCATTCGCCATACTTTTGCTATCCGATTCTTGGGGGAGAGGACTCTCCCCCAAAATACTCATCAGCCCTTGTGATAAATCTCGCTACCCATGTCCTTAAATTTAATCGACATTTCCTCCATGCCCTGTGCCGCTTCCTGCTTGGCCGCATAATCGCGCACATCCTGGGTAATTTTCATGGAGCAGAATTTCGGGCCGCACATGGAGCAGAAGTGAGCTACCTTGCCGGATTCCTTTGGCAAGGTTTCATCGTGATAGGTGCGTGCCCGCTCCGGGTCCAAGCCGAGATTGAACTGGTCTTCCCAACGGAATTCAAAGCGGGCTTTTGACAGGGCGTCATCGCGCTTCTGTGCCCGTGGATGCCCTTTGGCCAAGTCTGCGGCATGAGCCGCAATCTTATAGGCCATAAGGCCCTCTTTAACATCCTCTTTATTGGGTAGACCCAGGTGCTCTTTGGGGGTCACATAGCAGAGCATGGCGCAACCGTAGGTGCCGATAAGTGCAGCGCCTATGCCGGAAGTAATGTGGTCGTAGCCGGGAGCAATATCCGTGGTCAATGGACCCAGAGTGTAGAAAGGTGCGCCGTGGCAGTGCTTCAGCTGCTCATCCATATTTTCTTTGATCTTATGGATAGCCACATGACCGGGGCCTTCGATCATCGTCTGAACATCGTGCTTCCAGGCAATTTCAGTCAGCTCGCCAAGCGTGTGCAGCTCGCCAAACTGGGCTTCATCGTTAGCATCCGCAATTGAGCCCGGACGCAGGCCATCACCGAGACTAAAGCTCACATCGTAAGCCTTCATAATCTCGCAGATTTCCTCGAAGTGGATGTAGAGGAAATTCTCTTGGTGATGGGCGAGACACCATTTGGCCATAATGGAACCACCGCGAGAGACAATCCCGGTCATACGTTTGGCAGTGAGCGGCACATAGCGCAAAAGCACGCCAGCATGAATAGTGAAGTAATCCACCCCCTGCTCCGCCTGCTCAATCAAGGTGTCGCGGAACACATCCCAGTTAAGATCTTCAGCAATTCCGTTTACTTTCTCCAGCGCCTGGTAAATCGGCACAGTACCGATGGGCACTGGCGAGTTTCGCAGAATCCACTCGCGGGTTTCGTGGATATTGGCACCGGTAGACAGATCCATCACCGTGTCCGCGCCCCACTTGGTAGACCAAACCAGTTTCTCCACTTCCTCTTCAATGGAAGAAGTCACAGCAGAATTACCAATATTTGCATTCACCTTGCACAGGAAGTTGCGCCCGATAATCATCGGCTCCACTTCCGGGTGATTAATATTCGCCGGGATAATTGCCCGCCCTTCTGCAACTTCCCGGCGCACAAATTCCGGCGTGATTTGCTCGGGGATGTAAATACCATCACGTGCCTTCTGGTATTCACTTTCACTCATTTCCGCTGCCAACTTGGCTCGCCCCATATTTTCGCGCACTGCGATAAATTCCATCTCTGGGGTAATAATGCCGCGGCGGGCATAGTGCATCTGAGATACATTCTGTCCCGGTTTGGCCCGGCGAGGGCTGGGAAGGTTTTCAAAGCGGATATGATCCAGCCCCTGGTCCGCCATACGCTTCTGGCTGTAGGCCGCTTGGCGAGAGTCCAGCAGTTCAGTATCTCTGCGGGCCTCTATCCAGCCCTGGCGCAATTTGGGCAACCCTTCCCGTACGTCCACTTTAAAATTGGGCTCGGAATAGGGGCCCGAAGTGTCGTAAATGGTTAGGGGCTCATTGGGTTCAAACACCGGATTCTCTGCATCCCCCCTACCAAACTATCTCCCAAACAGATCTGACGAGCACCAACCTGAATGTCGGGAGTTTCACCGGGCAAATACACCTTGCTCGAGTTGGGGAAAGATTGAACCGTGAGATTTTCAAGAAATTCTTTAGCGGAATCGCGACTGGCAGCGCGGGAGGACTTTCCGGCTTTACCGGATTGTTCAATGATCTCAGACATGCGTAACCTTAAAACTTGGAAATTTAAAGGTCGCAGCATCCAGGGCACATACAAAGAGAAAAGACGCCAAACTGTAACAAAACAGGCGACTTCAGATCTTGTTCCCTACGCGGGGGTTACCCCGATCAGGTTCAACGGATCTCGCAACAGCGATCTCAGCCCACAGGCACTCCGACAAGTAGAGCGCAGTATAGTGGAAGCACCAGAAGAAAAACAGATGGCATAAAACTGTGCCAGAAAAACTAAAGCTTTGAAACGCCAATAAAGTAATCAATGCTCTCGGCGACAAAACTCCAACAGACTTCAATTTATTGATAACTGACCAAAGGGTCTCAAGCATTCACCACTCACAATATCTGAGTGCGTCCTACACTCCTTCTCGTTTACCGGAGCAGTGAATAAAACGATAACAACTTACGGCGAAAGTCGGTGTGGGAGAAAATACAATGTTGAATAAATATGGAGTTCTAGTAACACTCTGTTTGAGCATCTTGTCGATACAGCCAGCAATGGCAGCCCCCTCCAAGTCTGTTGCTGCGGGTGACAGTATTACCATGGCATTCGGTGCAGACTGTACCCGCAATAAGTATTTCTGGGACCTGTTTTGTCTTCTCGGCGGGGACCAACCCGAGCATTCCTGGTTTGACGGCGACGACAATTCAGTGGAGAGTGTTCACGATAAGTATAAAGTTAACTACCCCAATATGGCTGCCAATAAAAGCGCAGCGGAATCCGGTGCTGAGATGCGTAGTGGAGGCGACAATTTCTCCACTCAAGCCGATCGGATTCTATCCCAAAGTAATTTACCTGATCATGTCGAGGTAGTATTGGGCGGTAATGACATCTGTAACCGGGATTGCGTCGATCCAGCCAACTGTAACGATCCACTCTATACCGATAGCGAGTGGCGCTCGGCAGTTCAAGCTGGACTGGACAAATTAGTCGATGGTCTCCCTAACGGCTCAACGATAGTACTCGGCTCAGTACCGCGAGTACACGATCTCCGGGCAGCTGGTCTGGATAAGCAAAGCGGTAATTCCCGCGTAGATTGCGAGAGTGTCTGGTCGACTTTCGGAATTTGCCGAATTGCAACAAATGGCGGCTCGATGAATGGAGAGAGCTTTGCTACTCGTTATAACGGAATAGCCGCAGCCCAACAACGTTATAATGAAATCCTTGTTGAGGAAGCAGAAAGTTACAACGGTATGAATGGGGTAGAAGTTGTTGCTGAATATACCGGTGAGGATGAGTTAAATGCCGGGACTTTTCAGTTTAATAAAGATGATATTGATGGTGGGGACTGTTTCCACCCAAGCATTCAAGGACAAAATATTGTTGCTGATCTACTGTGGCAAGGAAATCCGGATAAATAAGTAACTTTTACTGCTCGGTAAATTCAGGGCCCGCAATAATATACTGCGGGCCCTAATCAATTCACTTACCTAAATCCTCATCAAAGTAACCATTCTCTTCAACCACATACTGCAATCTATGCGGCAAACCTTTTCTCATAAAGGCGACATCAATTACTTTTCCACTGGTAAGAGCATTCCACAGCTCATTCTGACCACTGTGGACCCAACTGTCATTGACTCTCAACAGCACATCGTTTTCCTCGAACCCAAGTGCAGTAAAAAACTCATTGTTAGCCACACCCTCCAAGCGCATCAAATGGTGGCCCTCAACTTCCAGCTCCGCCTCAATAAATTTAGCCTCCAAGAATTCTCGTTGTTCGAGTTGCTTCGCCAACCACTCTTGCCCAAGAGTCAAGACACCAGCCGGCTCGATTAGTTTTTTACCGTTTTCTCCCTGAGGCTGTTCAATACGTTTGCGCAGCTCCTCATCGTGCTGATGGGACAAAGTTAAAGGGATAATATTACCTTCTTCACCTTGCAATAGCAGACGCTCCAGGGAGCCCTGATTATCAATAACGGCATAGTGCCCTTTCAAACGCTTCAGAAAGACATCTTTAAGAACAGACTGCCCCAGTGAAAAATTCTGTGTCTTCTGCCCATTTACTTCTATTAAAGCTTTGGACTTATTCTCTATACTCGATTCACTAACTCCTACCAGGGCAAGAGGTAGATCCGTAACAGGTAATTGATTTTCAGTATCTTTTTGTTGTTTCCATGTATATTTTTGCTGAGGATCTATATCAAGCCTGATTAGTTCCTTTTCTATCCAGTAAGAATATTGCTCAAATGATCGTGCGCCCTTTAGATACAAACCGTTTATAAAAACAACCGGCACATTTGTAAGGCCAAGCCCTAAAGCAATTTCCTGATCCCCAAGAACAACTTCTTTATAATTCATATCTCCAATACAGGTTTTAAATTGCTTGTCATCGATCAGTAAACTGCTTGCGGTCTGGGAGTAAGATTTCTCACCAAGGTTTGGAGTTTTTGCGTATAAGGCGTCGTGATATTCCCAAAAAATATTGTGCTCACCAGCGCACTTAGCCGAAATAGCAGCTTTGATACCCTCCCGATGGAACTTAAGGGGAAAATCAAAATTTACCTGGCGAACCCAACCAGAATAGTCACTCAACAAACGCCTCAAGGTTGGCTGAAAGGATTTACAGTGGGGAGATTGAAAGGAGCAGAACACAGCAATTGTTATAGGCGCTTCGGGATTTCCTCGAGCGGCGCGCCCGCCATAATCAAGATCTATCCGTGGTGGCTCTGGAACGGGAAGCATAACTTCTATTTCTTGACCATCTTTTGCTGTTTTGGCAATCATTTCATGCAGCTTGTTGAGACGTAATTTATGCTCCATTTCAGCAATATCATACAACACAAGCTGGAGCTCCTTATCCAAGGCCTCCACGCTGACCTCCTGGCCATCAATCCGTGCAGCTATATGTTGTTGATCAAGTACTTTAGTTCCTACTGTTATTTCCGCATCCTTTGAACACCCCCCATTAGGCTCAAAATACCCAACGCCATTAACTTTGCTATAACATTCCTTAGTCGATTCACTGGTAATTCTCCTTTTACCGGTTTTGACCAATCTTACTCACCAATTCTCATTTCAGCCGCTTACAGCAAGCTTTATTCAGAACGTGTTCAAAAAATGAGAACCAGGCAAGCTTTTTGGCATCTAAGCTAACGTCTCTCCAGTAGAGGGAATATCCAACAAACTAACCCTGAGTAATTTCGCGAGCCTATTCGATCCTTAGATCACTGCCCCCCATATGAAATCGCTTTTAAAACTACATGGGAAAATCTTGAAACCAAAACAAGCAATAGATCATATCGAAGTATCCAATAAGAGCTATAGCCAAAAGTATCGATTGCAGGAAACTCCAAATCGTCTATAAGAAGACGCTTTAGCGGAAGAATAAATTCAAGTCTCCTACAGTGATGCCAGATCCGTTTATGACGGGGACAGTAAAAATAGAGAATCTACAGTCAATCTACGGCCAAATACTCAGATGTACTACAATTACTCAACGGTACTCTACTGAAAATTCATAGCTCGAGTTATTGGTACAACTTTCGCAATGGATAACATCACCATGATACGACTACCACTTATTACCATCGTTTGACTTCACAGCGAGCCTATAGACCTTGTTAAATAGATGGATAGCTTAGTTGTGTTAATCATAAACACCCTCAAGATACACCCGACACCAGACCAAATTTTTATATTCCACAGTAAAAAAGTAAAAGTAACTCTCAAGGAGAATAATTCTTTTGGGCTAAAGAAACACACATCTAATTCACCACTATGACTGGTTCGTATGGATCAATGAAAGAAAGCCAGCATACCTTTGAAAAATTATCAGAAATACAAGACCTGAAAAGAATACAACTGGTTGTTGGTGGTCTTGGCTTTATAGGCCAGTACTTAACATGGGGACTATTACGAAAAGGTTTTAATGTAGTTTTAATTGCGCGAAATGATATTCATGATCGATTCGAGCAGCTAAAACAAAGAAATAGTTTTGTCAATCCTATTTACAAACTTTCGAAAAATGATTTCGACCGACTTATAATCATTTCAGGAGATTTGAACAGGCCAAAGCTCAGCTTAAGTTCTATGTCTTACAGACAACTACACTCGCTACACATTGGTTCAATTTGGAATTGTGCAGCTGACATGCGCTATAGCTATAGCAACCTGCAGCAAAGCATTAATACAAATATTAACGGTGTGGAACAATTAATAGAGGTTGCTGTAGCAGCAAAATGTCGGTTCAACCAAATATCAACCAGTTTTATTGCCGGTAAAGATCATGCCAGCGGAGTAACTATAAAGGAAAAACTCTATCAACCTAAAGAATTTTTTAATGCTTATGATTACACCAAAAATGCAGCAGAGAACTTAATTGCAAAGTCCAAAAACCTGGAATACACCATCTATAGGCCAACTATTGTCCTAGGAGACTCGGTGACTGGCTACACAAACTCTCAGTCCGGTTACTATGAATATGTAAAACTGCTAAATAGACTAAAAGAACAGAATGTACAGACCCCCATTCACCTAAAATATCTTCCAAACTGCCTTATCAATGTCATTCCGGTTGACACTTGCTGTGATGCAATATTAAAGATTTCAAACAACCATGAACTCACAAAAAACCAATACTTTAATATTGCCGACTCTAACCCAATGACAATCGACGAATTCGTTAAGTTTAATCGCGATTACTTTGAGCTAGATTTAAGGCAAATTCAAGACAGCCACGTATTGTTAAGTAGCCTACCAGAAAAAGAAAGGCGGATACTTAAGATTATTAATAGAATGCAAAATGGACCATTTTTAAACAGTGACTTCAGGTTTTGCAGCGCAAATAGCCAAAGAGTCTTAGGTCACCCTGTTCAGAATCAATGGCGTAATAGCAAGAGTTATCTAACCAAAGTGGTGGACTATTTTTTAAATCAAACGTAACTAAATTCAGCCCGATCAGGTATGCCATGAACAAACCTAGTGACATATCACTTTCCCATTATGCAAACAGAATCAGTTACTCAGGGCCAAATGAAGATTCAAGATCAGAGCTTAAAGCTCTAAATATCAATGAAAATGATAATATTTTATGTGTTACTGGCGGTGGAGATCGCGCATTAAGCCTTCTACTGGGTAATCCCAAAAAAATAACCGCCATTGACTTGAATCCCAGCCAAAACTATCTCTTGGAACTAAAAAAAATTGGCATCCAGAAATTAAATTATGAGGAATTTTTAAGGTTCTCAGGAATACTCCCATGCAAAAAGAGATTAAACACCTATGACAACATAAAATCCTTTTTATCAAAAAAGGCGGAGTTATTTTGGTCAAGCAACATAAATATCATTGAAAAAGGGCTTATTTATGAAGGCGCTTTCGAAAAGCACTTCAAGTTAATCAGTATGATAATTAAAGTTATTCGACCCAGCAAAATAAAAACTCTAACCCACCTAAAAAGCATTGAAGAACAGCGTGAGTTTGTTAAAAACAAATGGAACACCCCAACCTGGAAAACATTTTTGCATTTCCTTACCAACAAATATTTCTTCAGAACTTTCCTTAAAGATCCTGGGTTCTATGAACACATCCCACAAGAAGTGTCAATTTCTGAGTATTTATTAAGCAGAATGGACCACTCTCTAATGAACCACCTGGTTCTTGACAATTTCTTTATGACATTCCTGCTAACTGGAAAATACAACCCCGAATATGGAATGCCTTTATATTTGGAAAAAAACAACTACCCAGTAATTAAGGGAGCACTAGATAAAACAGCCATAGAAATAGTAACCTCACCGATAGAACAATATTTATACAACTGTAAAAATAAAATTGACAAATTCTCCATTTCTGACGTCTCAGCTTATCTTGATGAAGAGAGCTTTGTTTCCCTACTAAACGCAATATACTCAGCAGCTAGCGAAAACAGCATCCTCTGCATGCGCCATTTTATTACCAAAAGAATAATTCCTGACTCTATAAAAAATAAATTTTCTTTTAACCCAGTTCTTGAGGAAGAGCTCAATAATAGCGATATATCGTTTGTTTATAGCTTTAATGTTGGAGTGAAAAGAGGACACTAAATTACCTCACCAATGTATAGCTGTTACAGTAATTTAAATGACAGCTACCTTTAGGAATTCCTAATAGAAGACTTACAACGCTGCTCGCCAGCTAAGCTAGAGTACAGCGCAGGCACTAAAAAGGGCCGCCCTATTAGACTACCCTTTTTCTAATTAGAAGCCTGATAAACCACTATACCGGTTTAGACCACCACAGGCGCAGTTCACCTCCAATCCAGCGGGTAGGGCTGTCCCACACTGCCCTATGGGCGCCTCCGGTGTTCCAAGCTGGCACGGCTCGGGGATCGCGCACGACTCACATGGCAGCGCAGGTGCTGCCCGGTAGTAAAAGTATTTCACCCTATCCAAACAACAGGGAAACTTGCAGGGGTTTTGTTTTACGCGGATTTCCACAGTCTGGAGTTACTAACAGAAAGTCTGGATAGAGTTGTGTATAACTTTAATAAACGGGCTGCAGGCCCCGTGTTACAAGGGATTACTGCAGAGACTAAAAAATCACCGATATTTTTACCGGCTAAATTTAATTTTTGGCGGAAGTGGTATGGGTACTTTTCTGGTTTTTACGAGGGTTATTTTTGTTGGATTATTTTTTGAGTGAACACAAAGGCGCTTGCTACGGAGGTAGGTAAAGACCTATTTTTATAGGCTTTTTAGGAGGGTGTCTGTTTAAGCTGCTCAGGTAGTTTTAGGTTTTTCTTTTTTTAATTACTGACTGATTTTTTAAACAGAAAGTTGAGCATAAAAGTTTTTCAGAGTTACTTTTATTTTTTTCATTTAATTTCTGCCAAGTATTTTCTGCTTTCTCTTTCTTCCTTCCCTTTTCTTAGTTTTTTTATTTTTTGTTTTTTGTTTTTTGTTTTTTGTTTTTTTAAATATTTTTAGCCATAAAAAAAGGGCCACCCTATTGGGTGGCCCTTTTCGGATTAGAAGCCTGACGATGACCTACTCTCACATGGGGAAGCCCCACACTACCATCGGCGATGTTGCGTTTCACTTCTGAGTTCGGCAAGGGATCAGGTGGTTCCACAACTCTATTGTCGTCAGGCAAACTGGCTTGGGTTGGCGTTGGTCTTATAAGCAATGTGCTTGGCCTGCCGTGTTATCGCTGTTTGCCTCGGTCATATTATTGACCGGCGATAACCCCAAATAAGTCGGTAAAACAATCTGTAGTAATACACCGCAAGCGATCGTATGTCTCTAACTCACAATCCGCTAGCTTAGCTAGTCGTTAGTAACCATCTCTGTTGTATGGTCAAGCCGCACGGGCAATTAGTACTGGTTAGCTCAACGCCTCACAACGCTTCCACACCCAGCCTATCAACGTGGTAGTCTTCCACGGCCCTTCAGGAGGCTCAAGGCCTCAGGGAGATCTTATCTTGAAGGAGGCTTCCCGCTTAGATGCTTTCAGCGGTTATCCCGTCCGAACATAGCTACCCGGCAATGCCACTGGCGTGACAACCGGAACACCAGAGGTTCGTTCACTCCGGTCCTCTCGTACTAGGAGCAACTCTTCTCAAATCTCCAACGCCCACGGCAGATAGGGACCGAACTGTCTCACGACGTTCTAAACCCAGCTCGCGTACCACTTTAAATGGCGAACAGCCATACCCTTGGGACCGGCTTCAGCCCCAGGATGTGATGAGCCGACATCGAGGTGCCAAACACCGCCGTCGATGTGAACTCTTGGGCGGTATCAGCCTGTTATCCCCGGAGTACCTTTTATCCGTTGAGCGATGGCCCTTCCATACAGAACCACCGGATCACTATGACCTACTTTCGTACCTGCTCGACATGTCTGTCTCGCAGTCAAGCGCACTTATACCATTATGCTCATTGCATGATTTCCGACCATGCTGAGTGCACCTTCGTACTCCTCCGTTACTCTTTGGGAGGAGACCGCCCCAGTCAAACTACCCACCATACACTGTCCTCGATCCGGATAACGGACCAGAGTTAGAACCTCAAACATACCAGGGTGGTATTTCAAGGACGGCTCCACAACAACTAGCGTCGCTGCTTCAAAGCCTCCCACCTATCCTACACAAATAGGCTCAAAGTTCAGTGCAAAGCTGTAGTAAAGGTTCACGGGGTCTTTCCGTCTAGCCGCGGGTACACTGCATCTTAACAGCGATTTCAATTTCACTGAGTCTCTGGTGGAGACAGCGTGGCCATCGTTACGCCATTCGTGCAGGTCGGAACTTACCCGACAAGGAATTTCGCTACCTTAGGACCGTTATAGTTACGGCCGCCGTTTACCGGGGCTTCGATCAAGAGCTTCGCCGAAGCT